>JBJORQ010000007.1:0-35417 GCA_046049345.1 Pseudomonadota bacterium
CTGCAATAAAGTTTGCGCGACAATCGCCGCGCGCTTGTTGGCATCGCGCCAGTCGTCATGTTCAGGCCACAATATCGGCCCAGGAGATACGCCATTCACGCGCACTTCGGGCGCGAGCTCTTGCGCCAAACCTAACGTCAGCGCGCGCAAACCGCCTTTTGCTACGCTATACAGCAGATGATTTTTCATCGGACGTTCGGCGTGTATATCAACGATGTTGACGATGCTGCCGCCAGTTCGACGCAATTCAGTTGCCGCCGCTTGAGCTAAGAACAGCGGGGCTTTCAGGTTGGTGCCGAGCAAGTCGTGCCAGTCTTTTTCTCTCGCCACATTCAGCGGCGTGGCATAAAAACTGGATGCGTTATTCACCAAGCCGTCCAATCTGCCGAAGCGGTCGATGCTCTGTGCGACTAACGAGGGCAAGGCTTGCAAGTCGAGCAGGTCGGCAGAAAAAATTGCCACACTATCCGCGCGCAGCACATTCAGTTCAGCTTGCAAGGCTTGCGCCTCCGCCGTCGAGGTGTGGTGATGAATGGCGAGCTGCGCACCCGCCGCGTGCAGACGACGACAAATCGCCGCGCCCACTCGTTTCGCCCCGCCTGTTACCAATATCACTTTGCCTTGCATCGCGCACTCCACTAAAATCCTGCAACTTTTAATTATACCAGCCCATGCCAAATTCCCTTCCGCTTCCTAGCCCCGCCGCACTCGAACACAGCACTCATTTAACGCAATTTATTCAGCACGACATCAAAGCTCACGGTGGCTGGATTTCGTTTACGCGCTATATGGAGCTGGCGTTGTACGCGCCAGGTTTGGGCTATTACACGGCAGGGGCACATAAGTTTGGCGAGGCGGGCGACTTTATTACTGCGCCAGAATTGTCGAGTTTATTTGGCAAAACCTTAGCCAGCCAAATGCAGCAAATCATGGCGCAAAGCGCGCCGCATATTTTGGAATTGGGCGCGGGCAGCGGTAAGTTAGCGGTGGATATGCTCACTGAATTAGAAGCCTTAAATGCTTTGCCCGACACTTATTCGATACTCGAAGTCAGTGCCGATTTACGTCAACGCCAGCGCGCGCACGTGGCAGCAAAATTGCCGCATTTATTGGCGCGCGTGCACTGGTTGGACGCGTTGCCAGAAAAGTTTTCGGGCGCAATGATTGCCAACGAAGTGTTGGATGCCTTACCCGTGCATTTAGTTGACTGGTGCGATGGCGGCGTTCAAGAGCGCGGCGTGGTGGCAAACGATGCGGGTTTTGTTTATGCCAAGCGCGACATTGCCGATGCTGAATTGCTGGCCGCCGCACAAAACATCAACGTGCCAGATGATTATCAGAGCGAAATTTGCCTCGCCGCACGCGGCTTAATGCAAAGCCTCGCCGCACGTTTAGAACAAGGCGCGCTGCTGTTCATCGACTACGGTTTTGGCGCGTCCGAGTTTTATCATCCGCAACGTAATCGCGGCACGCTGATGTGTCATTACCGCCACCACGCCCACGACGATGCCTTTTATTTACCTGGCTTGCAGGACATTACCGCGCATGTGAATTTCACCGACATCGCCGAATGCGGTATCGACGCAGGCCTAGAATTATTGGGTTACACCAACCAAGCATTTTTCTTAATCAACGGCGGCATCACCGAATTACTCGCGCAACACGATCCCGAAAATCTGCGCACTTATTTACCGCTTTCGGCGCAATTACAAAAACTCACTAGCCCGTCAGAAATGGGCGACTTGTTCAAAGTCATCGCCTTCGGCAAGGGCATCAGTTCACCACTGACAGGCTTTTCACGCGGCGATTTGACCCGCGCTTTATAATGACAAGCTGGTCGCTACTAGCTTGTAGCGACCAGCCAACACCAACCACTTTCGACTCTCCATTCACCACTCACCGATTTCCAATATGAACCCACTCCTAGATTGCACAGGCTTGCCCCGTTTTGCCGATATTCAACCCGCTCACGTCGCGCCTGCGATAGAAAAGTTGCTTGCCGATATGGGTGCGTTAGTTGAGAAACTATTGGCTGATAACGCCGCACCTACTTGGGAAAATTTCGTCGCGCCTATGGAAAATGCGAACGAGCGTGTGTCGCGCGCTTGGGGGCCGGTTGGGCATTTGAATGCGGTGATGAATTCGCCAGAGTTGCGCGAAGTTTATAACGCTACGCTGCCAAAAATCACCGCCTTCTATGCCGAGCTGGGACAAAACCTCGCGCTGTTCGATAAGTTCAAAGCCCTGCGCAACAGCGATGAATTCGCGGGATTGAGCGATGCGCGTAAAAAAATTATCGAAAATGAATTGCGCGATTTTCGCCTCGGCGGTGCGGAATTAGCCGACGACAAAAAAGCGCGCTACTTGGAAATCCAAGAAAAATTATCCGAATTGTCATCGCGTTTTTCCGATAATTTGCTGGATGCGACCAACGATTACACACTACTCATCAGCGACAAAAATGAATTGAGTGGGTTGCCGGAAGACGCGCTGCAAGCGTCACAAGAAGCGGCAATCGAGGCAGAGAAACAAGGTTGGCTGTTCACTCTGAAAGCCCCGTCCTATATGCCTGTGATGCAATTTGCCGACAATCGCGATTTACGCGAAAAACTGTATCGCGCTTACAGCACTCGCGCGTCAGAATTCGGCAAAATCGAACACGATAACAGCGCGTTGATGAATGAAATCGTTGCCTTGCGTGGCGAGGAAGCACGTGTGTTGGGCTTCGCCAATTTTGGTGAATTGTCACTCGCCGCGAAGATGGCGGACACGCCCAAACAAGTGGTGGAATTTATGCGCGAACTGGCAACGCGCGCGCGCCCTTTTGCGGAAAAAGATTTGACCGAGCTGCGCGAATTTGCACGCAAAGAATTAAATTTGAGTGAATTAAATTCGTGGGACATCAGCTACGCCAGTGAAAAGTTACGTGAACAACGCTACGCATTTTCCGAACAAGAAGTGAAGCAATACTTCCCCGAAGACGCGGTTTTGCCTGGCATGTTCAAAGTAGTCGAAACCTTGTATGGCTTGCAAATCAAGGCTGCTAAGGCGGAGGTGTGGCACGAATCGGTGCGCTTTTTTGATATTTGCACCGCCCAAGGCGCGTTGGTCGGGCAGTTTTATCTCGACCTGTATGCGCGCAACAACAAGCGCGGCGGCGCGTGGATGGACGACGTGATTGGTCGGCGGCGCAAAGCCGATGGCGCGTTACAAACCCCCGTTGCCTATTTGAACTGCAATTTTTCTGCGCCCGTGGGCGGCAAACCCGCCGTCTTTACGCATGACGAAGTAATTACCTTGTTCCATGAATTTGGGCACGGCTTACATCATTTGCTTACCGAAATCGAAGAGCTCGCGGTGTCGGGTATCAACGGCGTGGAATGGGACGCGGTCGAATTGCCTAGTCAGTTTATGGAAAACTTTTGCTGGGAATATGCGGTGTTACAAGACATGACGCGCCAAGTGGAAACGGGCGAAAAATTGCCGCGCACGCTGTTCGACAAAATGCTCGCCGCGAAGAACTTCCAAAGCGGCTTGGGCAGCTTGCGCCAGATAGAATTTTCGCTATTCGACATGTTGATGCACAGTGCTTTTGAAGCGGGCGGCGCAAAGTCAATTTTACAATTATTGGATGAAGTGCGCGCTGAAGTCGCGGTACTGATTCCGCCCGCGTTCAATCGTTTTCCCAATAGTTTTTCGCACATTTTTTCTGGCGGTTATGCGGCGGGTTATTACAGCTATAAATGGGCGGAAGTGTTGTCTGCCGATGCCTATAGTTTGTTCGAGGAAAACGGCGTGCTGAATCCCGCTGTCGGTGCGCGTTTCCGTGCTGAAATTTTAGCGATGGGCGGCTCGCGCGGCGCGATGCAATCCTTCACTGCTTTCCGTGGCCGCGCGCCCAACATCGACGCGCTGTTGCGTCACAACGGGCTAGCAGCATGAAAATCGCGACCTGGAATGTGAACTCGTTGAAGGTACGTCTGCCGCATGTATTGGACTGGCTGGCGAAAAATCCGATTGAGGTTTTGTGTCTGCAAGAAACTAAACAGCAGGACGAAGATTTTCCGCACGCTGAGGTGTTGGCGGCGGGTTATCACACCGCTTTTATCGGGCAAAAAACCTATAACGGCGTGGCGATTTTGAGCACGCTGCCGATGAGCGATATTCAGTTCGGCATCCCTAATTATGTCGATGAACAAAAGCGCGTCATCAGTGCCACGATTAACGGCGTGCGCGTGGTGTGCGTGTATGTGCCGAATGGGCAAGAGGTCGATTCGGATAAGTATTACTACAAGCTGGGTTGGTTGGCGGCGTTGCGCGAGTGGCTGAGCTTGGAGTTGGTGCGCTATCCGAATTTAGTGGTGCTGGGCGATTACAACATCGCGCCGGAAGACCGCGATGTACACGATCCGGTGTTGTGGCAAGGCAGCATTTTGGTTAGCGAAGCGGAGCGAATTTTGTATCAAAAATTGCTAGCCATTGGTTTGCACGATAGCTTTAGATTATTTGAGCAAGCACCGAAAGCCTTTAGCTGGTGGGACTATCGCATGATGGCGTTTCGCCGCAATCATGGTGTGCGCATCGACCATATTCTGCTGAGTACGCCGCTCGTCGTTACTTGCACGAGTTGCGTGATTGACAAAGAGCCGCGCAAAAAAGAACGCCCTTCCGACCATACGCCCGTGATTGCCGAGTTGGTGATTTAGCGCAGGGCGATTGAACCTTCTCGAAAAACGCAGCTCTGAAACCCGCGCTGCGAAAAATGCTGTACTAGCATTCGCCCGCTTCAATTTTATTAACGACCCGAAAGGTTAAATAGTATGAAAAAGAGTTTATCGACGCTTGTAGTTTTGGCCTGTTTCGCAACGTCTGCTTCAGCGGCAACTATCAACATGGCAAAACTCGGTGGTGCTGGCGCAGCAGGACAAGCACAGTTCCGCGCCTTCTCTGAAGACATGGGCGCAGCACTGAGCTACAAAGGCGTGACACCGCCAACCGCATTAGGCGTGACAGGCTTTGACATCGGCGTAGAAGTCACCGCCTCACAATTGCAAAGCCAAGCGTTCAAAACAGTGAGCGGCACCAGCACCACCACCTTGCCTATCCCTAAGTTGCATGTGGCAAAAGGCTTGCCGATGGGCTTTGACGTAGCGGCTTTTTATGCGGCTGTACCCACCACTAACATCCGCTTGTATGGCGCGGAATTGCGCTACGCGATTATCGACGGCGGTCTCACCATGCCTGCCGTTGGTGTGCGTGGTTCGTTCAGCAAACTGGCGGGCGTGAACGGTTGGGATTTGAATACCAAAGGCTTGGACATTTCCGTCTCTAAAGGCTTTTTGATGTTCACCCCCTATGCTGGTATCGGTAAAGTTTGGAGCAACAGTACCGCCGCGCCTTTCACAGCGGAATCATTCAGCCAAAACAAAATTTTTGCAGGCTTGAATGCCAATATGGGTCTGACTAACTTGGCGTTTGAATACGACAAAACGGGTTCTGTGCCTTCCTACAGCGCAAAATTAGGCTTCCGTTTCTAAGCCTAAGCCGTAAAAAAGTCACCGCTACAGGTGGCTTTTTTATCGTTTGTCGCAAAGCAAAAGGGCGAGCAACCGAAGTTGCCCGCCCTTTTGCTTTGGCGGAATATGCTCCGCTGGTGTACTAATTACAAGCTGTAGTACATGTCGAACTCAACTGGGTGAGTCGTCATGCGCAAGCGCGTTACTTCTTCCATTTTCAACGTGATGTACGCGTCGATAAAGTCGTTAGAGAACACACCGCCACGAGTCAAGAATTCGCGATCTTTGTCTAACGCGTTCAATGCTTCATCTAATGAAGAACAAACGGTTGGGATTTTTGCGTCTTCTTCGGGTGGCAAGTCGTACAAGTTCTTGTCTGCTGGATCGCCAGGGTGAATCTTGTTTTGAATACCATCCAAGCCCGCCATCATCAATGCTGCGAAGCACAAGTATGGGTTAGACGATGGATCAGGGAAACGTGTTTCGATGCGGCGTGCTTTGTCGCTTGCAACGTGAGGTTAGCTGAGTAAGCCAATTTTGTAGGTGCTTCGTAATGCGGCACCAGACGTTTGTACGAGTTCGTACCAGGGTTAGTAATCGCGTTCAAAGCCTTAGCGTGTTTGATGATACCGCCGATGTAGTACAACGCCATTTCTGACAGGCCTGCATAGCCGTTACCTGCGAACATGTTTTTGCCATCTTTCCAGATTGACTGGTGAACGTGCATACCTGAACCGTTGTCGCCAACGATAGGTTTAGGCATGAAAGTGGCTGTTTTGCCGTATTGATGTGCGATGTTAAACACTACATATTTCAGGGCTTGAGTTTGATCAGCGCGACGTACCAAAGTGTTGAACTTTGTGCCGATTTCGCATTGACCCGCATTCGCTACTTCGTGGTGATGCACTTCAACTTCGATGCCGATTTCTTCCAACGCCATACACATTGCAGCGCGAATGTCGTTCAGGCTATCGACCGGAGGAACGGGGAAGTAACCGCCTTTAACAGTAGGGCGATGACCAGTATTGCCGCCATCAAATTTGTCGCCTGTTGACCAAGCGGCTTCTTCTGAATTGATTTTGCTAGAGCAACCCGACATGTCGATGTTCCATTGCACAGAATCAAAGATGAAAAATTCTGGTTCTGGACCGAAGTAAGCGGTGTCACCAATGCCAGTCGAACCTAAATACGCTTCAGCGCGTTTAGCAATCGAACGTGGGTCGCGGTCGTAACCTTTGCCGTCAGTTGGATCAACTACGTCGCAGCTGATAACCATGGTGATTTCGTCCATAAATGGGTCGATGTAAGCCGTGTCTGGTTGAGGCATCAACAGCATGTCAGAAGCTTGAATGCCTTTCCAACCTGCGATAGAAGAACCGTCAAACGCATGACCGTCTTCAAATTTGTCCATGAATACATACTTAGCCGGAACGCCAACATGGTGTTCTTTACCGCGTGTATCGGTAAAACGGAAATCGACAAACTTAACGTCGCGATCTTTAATCATTTGCAATACATCTTTAGCTGTCATCGCCATCACACTCTCCTAAGAAAAAAATCGTCATCAATACAATTGGGTAAAACTGGGCGGTACATCAGCAGCTTCTATGCCAGTTCCGCCATGCTAGCAATCGCGCATTTTGCCATAAGCCCGCCTGTCCGCGTAGCAAAAAATTGCACTAAAACAAGGCAAGGGAATCGTTCTTTGCACTACTTCTGGGCGCACGCCACGGCAATGCTGCGAAACACCGCATGACTTTGCGTGAGCTGGTCGCATAGACTTTGCAAAGCGGGCGCGTTGGTGAAATTGGCAGCCAAATAAATTTCCGCATCAATGCGCCCGTCTAAATAATGAAACACCAGTCGCTGCTGCAATAGTTCCGGCATGGCTAACGCCTCGGCGAGCTGTTGCTGCAAGGCTTCGCGATTGGGTAAATGCACGTTAGGTTTGGCTTGCATGTCATCTTCTGGGTCGATATGCACCATCACATCCAGCACATGATGCGCACTCAACACTGCGTTGCGGGCGGCTTCGGCGATGTAATGCCCTTCGGACACACTGACTTTGGGGTCAACAATAATGTGCGCATCGACCAGCGCGTTATCCGCCATTTTGCGCGTGCGCAAATCATGCAAACTACGCACCCCGGGGGTGGCGAGCAAGGTGGCACGAATCGCGGCAACCTCTTCTTCGTCCAGCCCGGTATCGACCAATTCTTGCAAGGCTTCATAAGCCAGCTTCGCGCCCATGTGCGCAATCATCACGCCCACCACCGCTGCCGCGACTAAATCCAGAAAGGTGTAGCCCAACAAATTGCCTGCAATACCGACCACCACCACCAGCGACGAAGCCGCATCGGAGCGCGCGTGCCAAGCATTCGCCACCAACATTTGCGAGCGCACCCGTTTTGCCACCGCCAACATGTAGCGGAACATCCCTTCTTTGGCACACAGCGCGATGGCAGCGATGCCCAGCGCAATCGGGCTGACCACTAACAAGGTTTGCGGATGTTGCAAGCGCAGCGCGGCTGCGACCAACAAGCCCGCGCCCAAGCCTGCCAGCAACACGCCTAAAATTAACGTCGCTGCCGTCTCAATTCGCGCATGTCCATATGGATGATTGGCATCGGCGTGGCGATTGCCGTGACGATTGGCGAACAGCACCAAAAAATCCGACAACAAATCGGCGAGTGAGTGCAGGCCATCCGCCATTAAGGCTTGCGAATGGGCAGTAAAGCCGCCCAAAATTTGCAAGAAAGTCAGCGTCAAGTTGATGACGATGCTCACCCAAGTGGATTTTTGCGCAGCGGCGTAACGCTCAGGATGGGCGGGTTCAAATACCTCATGATGCGCGTGCGTATGTGCGTGTGAGTGACTATGATTTTTCATAAAAATTCGGCTAGTATGCAAAACAGCCGCGCAGCATATCACCTGCGCATGACCGATTAAAGAAACCAATAAAGAGGCTCGCCATGACCACGATCTCCGCCACCTTAGAAGCCGCACAAGCTCGTGCTAAACAAGGCAACTTGCCGTACCAAGGCGCGCTCACGCCAGCGGAAGCGCAACATATTTTGCAAGCCGCACCGGGTGCCAAATTAGTCGATGTGCGTACCCGCGCCGAGCTTGATTGGGTCGGGCGCATCGCCGGCTCAGTCGAAATCGAATGGCTAACTTATCCGAGCATGAAAGCTAATGAGCATTTTTTAACCCACTTGCAACAGCAAGTCGAAAAGGAAGCCCTGGTGCTATTTATCTGTCGCAGCGGCGGACGCTCACATGCCGCCGCACTTGCCGCCACGCAAGCGGGCTACACCACCTGCTACAACGTCTTAGAAGGTTTTGAAGGTGATGTCGATGCCAATAAACAGCGCAACAAAACCAGCGGCTGGCGCGCCGCAGGATTGCCTTGGATGCAAAGCTAAATAGAGCAAGCTTGTTCACGAACGACAGGAATAAAAAAGTAAAGAACGAAGCCGCCATGATGGGCGGCTTCGTTCTTTAAGCGCATCGATATTGCTAGTCTTGATAGTCAACCGTGAGCGGTGCGTGGTCGGAGAAGCGTTCGGCCTTGTAGATGCTCGCGGCGTGAGCGCGTTGCGCAATCGCGGGGGTGGCAATTTGATAGTCGATGCGCCAGCCCACGTCCTTTGCCCATGCCTGACCGCGGTTTGACCACCAAGTGTAGGCCTCTAATTTTGGATGGACTTTTCTGAACACATCGACCCAGCCAGCCTCATCGAATAGTTGCGTGAGCCAAGCGCGCTCTTCGGGCAAGAAGCCTGAATTTTTTTTGTTACCGCGCCAGTTTTTCAAATCAATTTCTTGATGGGCGATGTTCCAATCGCCACACACAATCACTTCGCGTCCATTGGCGCGTAAGGCTTGCAAATGCGGCATAAACGCCGCCAAAAATTTGAATTTCACTGCCTGACGTTCCTCGCCGCTCGACCCTGATGGCAAGTACAACGACACCACGCTATAGTCGGCGTAATCGGCTTGGATATAACGCCCTTCGGCATCAAATTCGGCTATGCCTAGGCCGATGGTGACAAAGCTGGGTTTAACGCGGCTGTAGATGCCCACGCCGCTGTAGCCCTTCTTTTCAGCGTAATGAAAATCACCAAAGTAGCCCAACGGCGCGAGCATCTCGGCGGTCATGTCGGCGGCTTGCGCTTTGAGTTCTTGCAGACAAATTACATCGGCGTTTTGTAGCGCGAGCCACGCGTAGAAGCCTTTGCTGCTGGCGGAGCGGATGCCGTTTAGGTTGACAGAAATTATGCGCATAAGGTCTTCGATAAGGTCAAACCGCCATTATAATGCACGCGTTTTTTCTATCTACCCTGTTTACCATGTTGAATTTTCGCGCTGACTTTATTCGTTTTGCCGTGGCACAAGAAGTATTGTGTTTTGGCGAGTTTCAAACCAAAGCGGGACGCTTGTCGCCGTATTTTTTTAATGCGGGGCTATTTAACGATGGCGCGTCGCTGTTGAAACTCACGCGGTTTTACGCACAAGCCATTACCGCTGCGGATGTGCCGTTCGATATGCTGTTTGGCCCTGCCTACAAAGGCATTCCGTTGGCGGCGGGCACGGCCATTGCCTTGGCAGAACAAGGGCGTAATGTGCCTTACGCGTATAACCGCAAAGAAGCCAAAGATCATGGTGAAGGCGGCACAATAGTCGGTGCGAAGTTAGCGGGTCGCGTGTTGATTATTGATGATGTGATTTCGGCGGGTACGTCGGTGCGTGAGTCCATCGAGCTGATACGCGCGGCGGGTGCGCAACCTTGTGCGGTGGTGATTGCTTTGGATCGCATGGAGCGCGGGCAAAGTAGCTTGTCGGCTGTGCAAGAAGTGGCGCAGCTATATCAGATTCCTGTGATTAGTATTGCTACCTTAGATGACTTATTAGGATTTTTACAGGGCGAGCAAGCGTTGCAAACACATTGTGCCGCCACCCAACTTTACCGTAATCAATATGGAGTTTCTTATGCGTAGTTTAATTCTTAGCTCGGTTTTGCTTGCCGCATGTTTAGTCAGCTTGCCTGCACAAGCCCGGCTGTATAAATGGGTGGATAACCAGGGCATTACGCATTACGGTGAAACGATTCCCGCTGAATATGCGGATAAAGATCGCGCTGAAATGGGCAAGTCGGGGCGCATCGTTAAACAGACCGATATTGCAACGCCTGAAGAACGTCATGCGAGAGCGGCGCAAGACGCAAAAGATAAAGAGTTGGCAGACGCGGATCGCGCAGCAAAATTGCACGATAAATCTTTGCTCAATACCTATAGTAATGTGAAAGAAATCGAGTTGTCGCGCCAACGTAATACGCAGCAAGTGGACATTCGCATTGAAAGCACGACTAAGCAATTGAGCGAAGCGAATAATACCTTGCTTGAAGTGCAAAATAAAATAGACGCTAAAACTAAAGCGAAGCAAGCCATCGACGCTTACACCCAAGAGGATTTATTGGAGGCACAAACTGCGGTGATTAAGTCAACTAGCAAGCTGGATGAATTTAAGCAAGAAAAAGCGCGCTTGGAAGCTAAGTTTGCGGCGGACTTAGCGCGTTACAAAGAGTTAACCGGCAAGTAATCCCGCCTCCACTTACAAGCTGATAAATTTATCGCAAGCAGCTTGGTAAGCTAGTAACTGCCCCGACTCAATATCAAAATACCAGCCGTGCAAGGCTAATGTCCCACTTGCCACGCGCTCGGCTATCCAACTAAACGACAGCAAATTTTGCAGCGACACGACGATGGCGCGTTGCTCACATTCGCGTTGCTGAACTTCGGCACTGGCATCGCCAAACTCACTTACAACTTGCAAGCGCGCGGCTTCGACCAAGCTCATCCAATCGTCGATATAGGAATTGGGGTTGGTCTTGCCGCCTGTTTGCAGCAAATTATGAATGCCGCCGCAATGCGCATGACCCAGCACCACAATGTGCTCAACCGCCAAGCTGCATACGCCGTATTCAAGTGCAGCGGTGGTGCCGTGATGACCGACCCGATCTTCGGCTGGTGGAACGAGATTCGCCACGTTGCGAATCACAAATAAATCACCTGGTGCGCAATCAAAAATCAAGGCGGGATCAACGCGTGAATCACAACAACCCACAATCATCACTTTGGGCGTTTGACCTTGTTCGACTAAGTTGCGATACAGCACATCTTCGCGCGAAAAATGATTGCTTTGAAACCGCGCGAAGCCTGCAATAAGGTGGGTAGGCGTAGTCATGCGCCCAACAAACGACGTTGTGCTTCACGATATTTTGCGGCAGTTTTTTCTAGCACTTCAGTCGGGATACGCGGCGCAGGCGCTTGCTTATTCCAGCCTGACGACTCCAGCCAATCGCGTACAAATTGCTTATCAAAACTAGGCGGATTACTGCCCACTTGGTATTCATCGGCTGGCCAGAAACGCGATGAGTCAGGCGTTAAGGCTTCGTCGATTAAATACAACGTGCCCGCTGCATCGGTACCAAATTCAAACTTGGTATCGGCGATGATGATGCCCTTAGTTAAGGCGTAATCGGCTGCAGCAACATATAAGGCGAGCGTCGCATCACGTACTTTTTCTGCCATCTCGCGACCTAACAACAACACCGCTTGCTCGTAAGAAATGTTCTCGTCGTGGTCGCCCACTGCCGCTTTAGTCGAAGGCGTAAACAAAGGCTCTGGCAGCTTTTCAGCTTCGCGCAAACCTGTTGGCAAAGCTAGCCCGCAAATCGTGCCCGTCTTTTGATAATCCTTCCAACCAGAGCCGACTAAATAGCCGCGCACAATCGCTTCAATGGGCAACGGCGTGAGTTTTTTGGTGACAAATGCGCGGTCTTTAACTTGCGCAATGTCAGCCTCGCCTTTAACCACAGACTCAGGTGTAATGCCGCTCAAATGGTTAGGGATAATGTGCTGTAATTTGGCGAACCAAAAATTTGATACCGCTGTCAGCACCGCACCTTTGCCAGGAATCGGATCATCCAAAATCACATCGAAAGCTGACAAGCGATCGGTCTGCACGATCAACAAATGTTGCGCATCGACCGCGTACAAATCGCGGACTTTGCCGCGATGCAACAAGGGCAAACTGCTTAAATTAGATTCGTGTAACGCGCTCATAGCTACTCCTCCTTTAGATAGTCAAAAGCGAGGACTTGCCTCGCTTTTGTTTCACTTGGATTGTCCACTGCACTAGTAGGAGCTCAAATTTAGCAGCGACCAACGACTTGTCGCTTCGTCGAGTGCTTATGCAAAGCTATCGAGCGATTGTTGAACAACCTCGCTCGATAAATCGAGCTCCTACAGGGGGTGTTAGCTGAGTGGACTTTCCGTCTTTAATTCCTTAAAACCGCTTACAAAGCAGGCAAAGTCGTGACGGCAATTTGTTCGGCTTGTTTGACGCGATAGGCGGTCAGCTGGTCAGCCAACGCCTGGTCCTGCAACGCCAACATGGACACTGCAAACAAGCCTGCATTCGCCGCACCCGCCTCGCCAATCGCAAACGTCGCAACCGGAATGCCTTTCGGCATTTGCACAATAGACAGTAACGAATCCATGCCTTTGAGATACTTAGATGGAATCGGCACGCCCAATACTGGCAGCGTAGTTTTGCCAGCAATCACGCCCGCCAAATGTGCCGCTCCACCTGCCCCTGCGATGAAACATTGCACGCCTTGCGCAATCATTTCTTCCATGTAACTAAACAGCAAATCAGGCGAACGATGCGCTGAAATCACGCGTGCGTCATAGCTCACGCCGAAGTCCTGCAAAGCCCGCGCCGACTGCTGCATCACTTCCCAGTCGTTGGCACTGCCCATAATGATAGCGACTTGCGTACTCATGTTATTTGCCCGCGTGGTAACCGACGATACGGTCAACTTCGTTCTTAGAACCTAAGATGACTGGCACACGTTGGTGCAAACCTTCAGGTTGCAATTCCATAATGCGCGCACGACCTGTTGATGAAACGCCACCCGCTTGTTCAACGATAAACGACATCGGATTCGCTTCGTACATGATGCGCAATTTGCCTGCTTTAGTAGGATCTTTAGTATCGAATGGATACATAAACACGCCACCACGGCACAAGATGCGGTGTACTTCGGCAACCATAGAAGCCACCCAACGCATGTTGAAATTCTTTTCACGGCCGCCGTCTTTACCTTTGACGCACTCTTCAACGTAACGCTGAACTGGCTCTTCCCAGAAGCGACGATTCGACGCGTTAATCGCGAACTCTGCGGTGTCAGCAGGGATCATCATGTTGGGGTTAGTCAACACGAATTCGCCCGTGTTCGTGTCCAGCGTAAAGCCGTTCACGCCGTGACCTGTGGTCAATACCAGCATGGTTGAAGAGCCGTACAGTGCGTAACCTGCACACACTTGTTTTACGCCCGCTTGCAAGAAATCTTTTGCCACTGGCTTGTCGTTTGGTGAAACCAAAATCGAGAAAATCGTACCGACTGAAATGTTCACATCGACGTTCGATGAGCCATCCAATGGATCGTAAACCAGCAAGTATTTACCGCGTGGATAGGCGTTAGGAATTTCATAAGGATCGTCCATTTCTTCTGATGCCAGCCCTGCGCAATGTCCCGCCCATTGGTTGCCTTCAGTGAAAATGTCATTGGTTACGATGTCCAATTTCTTTTGGGTTTCGCCTTGGATATTTTCGCTACCTGCGCTGCCCATCATGCCGACGAATGCGCCGCGATTCACCGCTGTCGCGATTTTGCGGCAAGCAGCGGTGATGTTTTCCATCAAACCGACGATGTCATGACCGCCGTGTTTGCGCTGCTCTTCTTGCATAAATTGAATCACATCCATTTGTAGCTCCTTAGCGTTAATTAAAATAAGTTTTGATAAAAATTTGACGCGCGATTCTACAGGGTTTCAGGCTATTTTTTGCGCTATTTGGTCAATGAAATAAACAGTTCGGGCAGGCGTTCGGGCAACTGCTCAACTTTATCGACGATGGTGTAATGCTTGCCAAAAATATCCGCGACGTATTCATCTGCCTTGGGGTCAAGGTTGATGCAATAGCTGTAAATGCCTTGCTGATCCAGCTCTTGCACGGCCATGTGCGCATCTTGGATTAGCAGTTTGGCATCGTGGCTATCAATATCGGCGGGCTCACCATCGGTCAGCACCAACAGCAATTTCTTGTCGGCTTGCTGTTGCCCTAAATAATGCCCCGCGTGACGCATCGCCGCGCCCATGCGCGTCGAGTATTCCGCTTCCATGCCAGCTATACGACCTTTGACCTCGTCGCCCCAATCCTCGCTAAAGCCTTTGATGTGCAAGTAACGCACGTCGTGGCGAGTGTTGGAATGAAAGCCTGCAATCGCAAACGGATCGCCTAATTGCGCCACCGCCCAAGACAATATCGCTACCGCTTCTTGGCTTAATTCCAAAATGGTTTGATTGCAGCCCGCCGCTTTTTGATTCAACGATTCGGACAAATCCACCAGCAACATCACCGCGATATTGCGCCCGTCATTACGATGACTCATGTTGATGCGCGGGTCGGGTTGCGCGCCGCTCTTGTAGTCAATCAGCGAACGAATTGCCACGTCTAAATCCAGCTCGCTGCCTTCTTCTTGATAACGAATCCGCACCTTGTCTTGCGGCTTGAGCAAGTCCAACATTTTCTTCAAGCGTTTTGCCAAGCCCGCATGTTTCGCCAGCAACGCGTCGATCTCGGCAGGCTTGCCTGACGGATGGACGCGCTCATACACGCTTGCCCAATCAGGGCGATAGCTGCTGTTGCTGTAATCCCATTCGGGGTAATGACGCGGCGGCAAACCCGTAATTTCTTCGGTTTTAGCCTCGGCGGGCGCGTCGCTATAGGTTTCCTCTTCGTCGCCTTCTTCGATGAATTGCCACAAATGACGATTGTCATCGCGGTAATCGACTTCGGTATCGGTGAAGTGAATTTGGGCAGCTGAATCGTTGGGCATCCGCGATTTGACGATGAAAGAAATCGCAATGTCCGCCATCGCAGCGGTGTTGCTGTCGTCCGCTGCCATGACCAAATTAAAACGGCGCACGCAGTCGATGATGTGCGGATTTTTATACGGATGCTGCGGGTCCAGAATGGCGCGCGACAACATCGTTAAACGATGGCGTATGCCTGACTCATGCGCGTAATCGACCGCGTCCTCGGCAGGCGCGGGGTGCAACGCCATAAAAGTTGCACGCAAGCCGGGATACTCACGCATCGCCAAAAACTCTACGCGCGAATCTTCCAAAATCTCAATGGCATTGCGCTGAAACGGGCTGAAATTATCGGCAATGATGGAGCGGCTCCAACGCCTATGTGCGGCGATATGCGCGAGGGCGGCACGATAGCGTGTCATGCCAGTCACGCCATTCGCGTCGTCATACACATCAGGCAAACGAATACCGAGCGCGTCAAAATAAGGCTGGGCTTTGTCTTGCTGATCAAAGGCGAGCGAATAGGGAATCAACAGCTCTGGGTCTTGCCACAGCGCGCGCATATACAAATCTAGCTTGCGCTCGTTGTTCACCAACAAAGTACCGTGCCGTTCGCGTTGCAACACGGCGCGGCTATCCGCTGATTTTAAGGTGAAATACTCGATTTGACGTTCGGGGTGATGGTTGTAATAACGCACGCCGTACTCTATCCAGTTGCGCAGCCCTTCTAGCGACAGCATGGTCAAAATGAGCGGAGCTTGGGCCAAGAAATCAGGCAAGCCTGGACTGGCAAAAGTCTTGTGAATGCCATGCACCGAGCCTGTGCTGCGCTCCATAAAATCCAGCACTAGGTCGAGGTAGTGGCGCATTTGTTCAGCGGATTGCAGGCTTTGCGCGACGGCATGGAGGTTTTGCAAAAAGGGCGGAATGGCTTTGCCGTTCGGCGATTTCCACATCACTTTAATGCACGCCATGATGGGTGCAATAGTCTCTTCACCGACAATTTTCGCGGTCGCAGGCATGTTCGCCATAAACAGCATAATCGGTTCTGCACCATGCCCCATCTTGCCTAAGAAGCGCGAGCTGTCTAAGTATTGCTGCAATCCGTCAGGCGAAAAAGCCGTTAAGGCTTCAGGCATGGTGTGCGCAAAAATCGGCTGGACTTGCTTAAAGCCGCAATCCAGTTGTTGCCAATAGCTTTCTAATTCAGGGGGAATGATGGGCGTTTCCATAGCGAGGCTCCTGTGGGTGCGACGGTTCGTACCTTCGGCTTAATGCGGCGGCAGGTTGGATAACGGCATGAACCCGCCTCATCCGACCTAAAGGGTATCTCGAAAAATTCAAATATCGAAGCGAGGCTAGGCGCGAACAAAAAATTACGACGACGCATAGATGACTATGTAAGGAGTAATTTTTTGCGAGCAACAACGCATCGCGAAGAGATTTGAGTTTTGCGAGATGCCCTAAGCAAACGTTGCATCAATCGCGTGGTCGAGCGTGTCGCGAATGTCGGCATCGTCGGTAATCGGACGCACCAAAGCCATACGGCACGCGGCACGCGGAGCGACACCGCCTTTAATCAAGGTCGCTGCGTACACCAGCAAACGGGTAGAAATACCTTCATCCAAACCGTGACCTTTGAGGTTGCGCGCGACTGCGCCGATTTTCACCAGCTTGGCTGCCAGCTCGACCTCAATGCCCGTTTCTGTGCTCAAAATTTGCGCTTCAGTCGCGGCGTTTGGATAGTCAAAATCAAAGCCAGTGAAGCGTTGCTTAGTCGATTGCTTCAAATCTTTCATCAGGCTTTGGTAGCCGGGGTTGTACGAAATCACCAACTGAAAGTCAGGATGCGCTTCGATCAATTCGCCTTTTTTATCCAAAGGCAAAGTACGGCGGTGATCGGTCAATGGGTGAATCACCACAGTGGTGTCTTGGCGCGCTTCGACGATTTCATCGAGGTAGCAAATCGCACCGATGCGTGCCGCTGTGGTCAACGGACCATCCAACCAACGCGTGCCGTTTGCATCCAATAAATAACGCCCAACCAAATCGCTGGCGGTCATGTCTTCGTTACACGCCACAGTAATCAGCGGCTTGTTTAATTTCCACGCCATGTATTCAACGAAGCGTGATTTGCCGCAGCCCGTTGGGCCTTTAACCATCACGGGCAAGCGCGCTTTATACGCGGCCTCATACAATTCAACTTCGTCGCCTTGCGCTTGGTAGAAAGGTTGTTTTGCTACTTTGTATTGATCTATATTCGTCATGTGATTCTCCAAAAATACGCGATTGATAAGGGAAAAACTGAACAGCTTTTTATTTGAAGCATCTGCCAAAATTGCACTCACACAGAATTTAATTTTGGCAGAAGCTGCTGAAAAAACGCCCCAGCTAGTGGGGCGAATTTCACTGCAAATTACAACTAGGCTTACTTATGTACGCCCAGTTTTTCACGCCAGCCTGGGTACAACTTATCAGCGTCGCCAGGGAACGATTCGAATGCGCGAGCGAATTCTTTATGTTCTTTAGCGTAAGCGATAGGGTCAGCACCCGACTTCCAGCACTCGTACGATTGACGCAGAGAAATCGCGCCAGCAGCAGGAGAATCAATGTGACCGTATGCGCCGCCACCTGATGTGTTAATCACGTTGCCATGACCTAAGTTTTCAAAGAAGCCTGGCAAACGCAACGCGTTCATACCGCCAGAAATAATTGAAGTCGTAGGTTTCATGCCGTACCATTTTTGGTAGTAAACAGGACCTTGACACTCGTCACGTTCCAGCATGTAACAAATGTTCTTGTCTGAGTTTTCGCCTTCCATCTTGCCGTAACCCATCGTACCTACGTGGATACCAGAGGCACCTTGCAAGCGTGACAGTTTAGCCAACACAAACGCTGTGTAACCACGTTTAGCTGAAGGTGAAGTAATCATGCCGTGACCCGCGCGGTGGTAATGCAAGTATTGACCTGGGTATTGGCGACGTGCTGTCGTCAACATGCCTGGACCACCCACAAACGCGTCAACCAAGAAAGCCACTTTGTCTGCATCTGCACCAAATGTTTCCAAGATGAAATCGGCGCGAGCGCACATTTCGTAATGGTCATCCGCTGTGATGTTTGCAGAGAAAATTTTCGCTTGGCCTGTTTCGTCTTGAGCGCGTTTCATTGCGTCGTAAACCATCGGGTAAACTTTTTTCGCTGGGCAGAAAACTTGGTTACCTTGTGGCTCGTCGTTCTTGATGAAATCGCCACCCAACCAGAACTGGTAAGCTGCTTTAGCAAATGGCTCAGGACGCAAACCCAACTTAGGCTTGATAATTGTTCCAGCAATATAACCGCCGTCTTTCATTGGACGGTCAAGGATGCGCCACATGTCAGTGATGTCGCGTGAAGGACCATCAAACAGTTGCAAACAACGCTTAGGGAAATAAATATCGTAAATCTTGCCGTGCTCGATGTCGCCCATACCTTGGTTGTTACCGATAATCAATGTCAATACTGACACCATCATCATGCGACCATCAGTCATGTTGCGATCGAACAAGTCGATTGGATACGCGATACGCATATCTTCGTTAGCTTCGTCGATGTAATAAACCAACGCGTCTAAGTTTTTAGTGAAATCATCAGTTGTTGAAACTTCAACGTTAGTACCTGTTGATGATTCAGCTGCAAAGTGAGCAGCGCAAGTCAAGTAACTACCGAAACCTGGCTTAGGTTTCATCTTGTAAGCAACCAAGATATGACCTTCATTTTTAATCAGATCTTCTTCTTTCAAAGTTAAATCTGCATAACGATTCGATTGATCCATTACGTATTCTCCAATTAAGTTAATAAATTATGTTTCTTGCTGCCTTTGACCTACTACGGATGCAACTATAGGGCGGGCTTGGTATAAGTGATAGTCAATTATTTTTATCGAAACCATAAGCTATGCTTATAGTCGATTATACTTTGCCCACCTTCAACACGATGACACCACCGCTATGCTGCACTTCACTTTACGACAACTACAAGTGTTTGAAAAAGTGGCGAGCCACTTAAACTACTCACGCGCAGCCGAAGAACTATATCTGTCGCAGCCCGCCGTGTCGATGCAAATTAAACAATTAGAAGGGCATGTGGGATTAGCGTTATTTGAGCAGATGGGCAAGAAAATTTTTCTCACCGAAGCGGGGCGTGAATTGTTTCATTACGCGCGCAACATCGCCCAGCAATTGGTCGAAATGGAGGCGATGTTTGATGAGATGAAAGGCTTGGGGCAGGGCAAGCTCACGCTGTCAGTAGTGAACACTGCCAACTATTTCACGCCACAATTATTAGCGACTTTTTGCCTGCGCTATCCGCACATTAACGTGCAGCTACAAGTTGCCAATCGCGATGCGGTGCTTAAGCAACTCAGTGACAACAGCACCGATCTCGCCATCATGGGACAGCCTCCATCGGGCTTAGATTTAAGCTCCAAACAATTTTTAGATAACCCCTTGGTGGTGATTGCCGCACCGACGCATCCACTGGCAAAGCTCAAAAAAATCAAATTCGCCCAGCTCGCCGAGCAGACCTTTTTATCGCGCGAACAAGGCTCAGGCACGCGCAGCGCAATGGAGCGCGTGTTTGCGCAACATCACATCCAGCCGCGCATCAGCATGGAAATGGAAACTAACGAAGCGATCAAACAAGCCGTGCAAGCGGGCATGGGCTTAGGCATTTTGTCGCTACACTCCATCGAGCTAGAGCTCGAAACCAAACGCCTCGTGGTGCTCAATGTCGAATACTTCCCCTTGTTGCGTCACTGGTTTGTGGTGCATCGCAGCAACAAACGCCTGTCCAGTGCGGCACTGGCGTTCAAAGAGTTTTTACTCAACCCTGAGCCGTAAACGCCCAAGCAGCAATAAAAAAGCCCAGCTTAAACTGGGCTGTGAGCGTGAAAATTTGGCTGATACGTATGCTAAATGACCGGAGTGATGCCCGACCATAATTCAGTGACATCGGTGATGCCCCATTTTTCGGGTTGCTCGTGACTGTGGATTTTATCTTTGCAGCCAGGGCGCGATAGGTCAACAATCTCCAGCGGAATACGGCTATTCGCTTTAATGGAAAAAAACACTTTAATTTTCGGGGTCAGCAAAGATTTTTCACTCTGCTCGATGACCACGGCCAGTCGCCCCGACTCCAGTTGCACCAGTGAGCCCACAGGATAAATGCCGATGCTACGGACAAAGGCTTCAAAAATGGCAGGCGCGAAATGTCCGTTTTGCCATTCAGCCATTTTGCGGATGGATTCTGCGGGCTCCCAGCCATTTTTGTACGGTCTATTGGAGGTAATCGCGTCATAGACATCGCAAACGGCCGCCATTTTTGCGTACAAACTAATGCCTTCATCAGCCAACTTATCAGGATAGCCGCTGCCATCCATTTTTTCGTGATGGTGCAAGCACACATCTAGTGCGATCGAGCTAATGTCACTGCCTTCCAATAGCAGCTTATGGCCTTGCGCGGGATGCTCTTTAATGGCAGCAAATTCGGCTTCGGTGAGCTTGCCAGGTTTATTCAAAATATCGGGCGCAATCATCATTTTTCCGACATCGTGTAGCAGTCCAGCGAGTCCAGCTTGACGCGTTTGCTCATCGTTTAGGCTGAGTTGTCTGGCCAACGCAACCATCAGCGCGCACACCGCAACCGAGTGCATATAGGTGTAATCGTCTTTGCTTTTCAGGCGAGCTAAGCTAATCAATGCCGCAGGATTGCGTGTCACGGAGTTGGATATTTCCGCCACAATAGCGACAGCTTCTGCGCCATTCAAAGCCTTACCCATACGCGCCTCGTGGAACATTGAGGTAATGGCACTTTTAGCTTGTGCGCAGATTTTTACGGCTCGCGCCGCTTCTTGAGCAATATCCACGCGCGCGACAGGCTTCACTGCTTGATTCATTTTTGCCAGCGCGGCTTCCGTCACTTGTTTAACGTTTTCGACACTCTCCCCGCCCGCTAGATCAAGTCCTTTGTCGGTATCAATCCACAGCTCTTTAAGATTGCCCGCCAGAATGGCTTGCCGATCCTTCTCGTTATCCAACAGAAACGTTGTCGTCCAAAAAGGATGATCCATCCATGAGCCACAGAGCTCGTGCACATACATGCCGAGCCTGAGCTCTTCAATAGGAATACGTTTTAGCATGGTGAAATCCGTTGTGATGACTTTGCTACGCACGGCGATTGAGTGCCGCAACACATATTATTTCGTGACTGAAATGCCGCTCACTTGATAGAAGTTCGCCAAGTCGTTCAAGTCATCGAACACAGCTGCCGCGCCGGTGAAATCTTGATTGCGGGTGTAGTGATTGATGGTGACATAAGTCTTGATACCCGCTGCCAAACTGGAGCGCAGACCGTTTTCGGAATCTTCCAGCGCGATGCAATCTGCACCGGTTAATCCCAGTTTTTCCATCACCCAAAAGTAAATATCTGGCGCGGGTTTTTTGTGCGGGACGATGTCGCCACAACCGTTGGCGGAGAAATATTTTTCCCAATCTTTACCCAGCGCAACTTCCAATAGTGCCGAGACATTTTGTGGCGTGGTGGTCGTGGCAATCGCCAACGTGATGCCCGCTGCGTGCGCCTGCTCGATAAGCTGCTTCACGCCGGGACGCAAGGGAATACTGCCCGCTGCCAACATGGTGGTGTAATGTTTGGTCTTCACCGCGTGTAGATTTTTCACGAACTCGTCGAAGTCGGCGGGTTTGTCATAGCCCTGCAAAAAATCACTAACGAAGTATTTGATACGCTCTTTTCCGCCCGTGACTTTGAGCAGTTTGTCGTACATCGCGACATCCCACAACCAATCCAAACCTTCATCAGCAAAGGCTTGATTAAACGATTTTCGGTGTCCGTCTTCAGTGTCCGCAAGCGTGCCGTCCACGTCAAAAATAATGGCTTTAGTAGTCATGTTAGTTAAATTAAATAAGTTAAAAAATCAGAAATCTGTCCACCGATTACGCAGATTAAATGGATTAAAACCAAAATCTAATCTGCGTTCATCTGCGTAATCTGTGGACAAAAGGTTGTTAGCGCATACCGGGTATTTTGCCTGCCATGCTGCGCATCATTTTCGCCATGCCGCCGCCTTTGCTGAACAGCTTCATCATCTTTTGCGTTTGCTCAAATTGATTCAGCAATTGATTGACGTGCATCACTTGCACGCCCGCGCCCATCGCGATGCGGCGTTTGCGCGAGGCTTTGATAAGCTCAGGTTTACTGCGTTCCGCCATGGTCATGGAGTTGATGATGCCTTCGAGACGATAGATAGATTTGTCATCGACTTTCGCGCCAGCCGCCGCTTGACTCATTTGCGCCGGCAGCTTGTCCATCATCGCCGACATACCGCCCATCTTGCGCATTTGCACCATCTGCATTTTGAAATCATTAAGGTCAAAGCCCTTGCCCGTTTGCATTTTTTTAGCGAGCTTTTCTGCTTCAACGTGATCGACTTCGCGATGTGCTTCTTCAATCAGCGACAGCACGTCGCCCATGCCCAACACGCGCGATGCCATGCGTTCAGGATGAAACGCTTCGAGTCCGTTGGATTTCTCGCTGACACCAATAAATTTAATCGGCTTGCCCGTGACATGGCGCACCGACAAGGCCGCGCCGCCGCGCGCATCGCCATCTAATTTGGTCAGCACAATACCGGTTAAGGGTAATGCCTCACCGAAGGCTTTGGCGGTATTTACCGCGTCTTGTCCGGTCATCGCATCGACCACAAACAACGTTTCAATCGGCTTGAGCAGCGCGTGCAATTCTTTAATTTCCGCCATCATCGCGGTATCAATTGCGAGGCGACCTGCGGTATCGACGATCAGCACGTCATGGTGATGTTTACGCGCGAAATCCAACGCGGCGAAGGCGATGTCTTGCGGCTTTTGCGTAATGTCAGAGCTGAAAAAATCTATATCCAATTGCTTCGCCAAGGTGCGCAATTGCTCAATCGCGGCAGGGCGATAAATATCGCAACTGACCAGCAATACTTTTTTCTTGTTTTGGTCGCGCAACAGTTTTGCCAGCTTGCCGCTGGTGGTGGTTTTACCCGCACCCTGCAAGCCTGCCATCAGAATCACAGCGGGCGGCACGGCAGCGAGATTTAGCGCGTCGTTATGTTCGCCCATCAGCTTGGTTAATTCGCGATGCACTACGCCAATCAGAGCTTGCCCAGGATTGAGATTGCCAACCACTTCTTCACCGAGAGCCGACACTTTGACTTGCGCGATAAAGCCTTTAACCACAGGCAAGGCAACGTCGGCTTCGAGCAAGGCCATGCGCACTTCGCGCAGCGCATCTTGGATATTCGATTCGGATAAACGCGCTTGTCCGCGCAGGTTTTTAATTACGCCAGTGAGGCGTTGAGTGAGGTTGTCTAACATAGCAATGCAGGTTTGATGAGGTAGAATCCGCGAAGTCTAAAACATCCTGAAAAAAAATGCCCAACCTTCTTATTGCTATCGTTATTTTTCTAAGCTACGCGGGGCTGTCCGTGTATTTTTGGCGCGCCCAACACAGCGGCAAAACCGACCCCGCCAGTCGCGGACTCATCGGTCACGCGGTACTGATCCCACTCGCCCTGCACGGCTATTTATTGAGCAGCGACATGTTCGCCAATGGCGGATTTGATTTTGCTTTGCTCAACGCGCTGTCGCTGATTGTTTGGCTGACCTTGTGTGTTTATTGGGTGGCGCGCTTCTTTTATCCCATCGGCGAATTGCTCACTTTGGTGTTGCCTGTTGCCGCCCTCGCCGCCGTGTTGCCTAGTCTATTCCCCAGCGAACATTTGCTCACACACACGCACACCTTTGCATTCACGGCGCACATCAGCGCGGCGATGTTGGCGTACAGCTTATTCACCATCGCGGTGTTCCATGCGGTGTTGATTTCGCAAGTTGAAAAACGCCTACATCAACACACCCTGCCGCGCGTATTACGCAACCTGCCACCGCTGCTCACCATGGAACGCTTGCTGTTTCAAATCATCGCGATTGGCTTTGTGTTGCTTACTTTGACGCTGGCATCAGGTGTGTTTTTCAGTGAGCAAATTTTCGGCAAAGCCGCGCAGTTCAATCACAAAGTGCTGTTCGGCATTATTTCTTGGTTAGTGTTCGCCACCCTGTTGTGGGGACATGTCCGCCACGGCTGGCGCGGTCGCATCGCGGTGCGTTGGACGGTCAGCGGCTTTGCCTTTTTGCTGATTGCCTATTTGGGCAGCAAATTTGTACTGGAAATTTTGTTGCAGCGATAAAGCGTTGTTGCGTTCATGTCTATTGTTACCCTCACTCCTACTTTTACCTCACTCGCACAGCTCGCACCCGCCTTGCAAAATCAAGGCTACGCGGTGTTGCGTAACGCGGATTTAGCCGCCCTTAGCGGCGCGTCGTTAGCCGAATTTGACGCGCTAAAAGACAGTTGGAATTATCTGCCGCCCGATGCTTTTCTTAAAGATGGCGGACGCTATCGCAGTCGCCGCCACGCCTCATTCATTATTCGCGAAGCGCACATCGAACTCGTCTCACATCGTGCCCATTACCAGCCCTTGGCTTACAACGCTTTACACGGCGGGATGCACCGGATGTTCGATGCAATCGAAGCGCAGACCTTGACACAAACTGCATGGGACAAGCTGCTACTCGCGCTGGCGAGTGTGTGCAGCGCACTCAAAGGCGCGCAGCCTTGGTACGTCGAAGCACATCAATTTCGCATCGACACGCGCCACGGCATCGGTCGCCCCACGCCCGAAGGCGCGCATCGCGACGGTGTAGATTTTGTAGCGATTGTGTTGGTCGATAAAGTGAATGTCAGCGGCGGCGAAAGCCGTGTATTTGAAGCCGAAGGGCCGAACGGACAACGCTTTACTCTTGCTGAGCCGTGGACGCTGGTGCTGCTAGACGACCAAAAAGTCATCCACGAATCCACGCCAATACAGCCACTCGCCGACGATGCGCATCGCGACACCTTGGTGCTGACGTTTCGTGCGAGTGGGTTTCTCGAAGCCAGTGCTGGACCCGCCACACCGTGACAATAAAACTGATTAGCCAATAAAAAAACACCCCAAAACTGCTGGGGTGTTTTTTTATTGCGGTTGGGATTTATTTAATCAAACGTAACGCAAACGGTACACGGAATGGTTTGCCGCTAGAGGCAGCAATTGCACCCATGATACAAAACACCAAATGTGCAATACCTACGGCCATGATGACCAAGAAGCCAATCAATACCAACATCAGAATCATGCCTGCAACATAGCCGAGGATGACAGTAATCGACCAGTTCAGAGCTTCTTTGGCTTGGTCATAAACGTAAGCGTCATCTTTTTTAGTCAGGAAAAAAATCAAGCCAGGAATGAAGCCAAAAAACAGCGTCAAAATCCACAATAACAGCCCCATATTTTTTTGATCTTGCGTTAAGTCAGTTGTTGCGATTTCCATTTTGCTTCCTTATTGATAAAGCTACGATTAAAAAATGCGTCGGCGCTGCTCTCCTCTAACGCGGCGCGGATACTAACAATAATTAGGTGCGCCGCCGCTTTATTTAACGGGCTGCACCAACACCCACGGGCTCACCACTACCGTCCACAACAGCGCATCTTGCTCAAACCATGCTGCGGCTTGCTCGTCGCGCACTTTGCCAAATTGTTGCGTTGCCATCCAGGCCTGAATTTGCGTGGCATTATCTTGCGACATGTGCCAGCCCACTTCGACTAAATCTAGTTCTGGCGCGACATACAGGGCGATGCCGCTAGCAAAATAACGCTGCATATCGCGCCACGCCATTTGTGCCGTTTCTAAATTTAATTTGGCGCGATGAACTGCGGATAAGTCTTGTTCTGACATGGTTGAGTCGCTTTCTAGGTGGATTTTTCGGCGCGCACAATAGCAGATTTGCGCGTAGGGATTGCGTCCCTTTTTAGTTGGATTCCCGCCTGCGCGGGAACGACGACATGGGACGCTTGAGGCAATAAAAAAGGAGCTCGCGCTCCCTTTTTTGCGGCTCAAATTAACAACTAAAACTTAGTTGGCAATCACGGTGTCGTTTTCAATTTTAACTTTTTGGCCATTCGCCAAAGCAGGCTCGGTGGCTTGACGGTAAGTGCGTTCGCCGCCATCTTCCATGCGCACCACAATGTCGTAGTGGGTGGTTTTCTTGGCGTTCTTTTCGATCGCATTACCTGCAATCGCGCCGCCGATTGCACCCGCTAAGGTTGCCAAATCTTTACCTGTGCCGCCGCCCACTTGGTTGCCCAATAAGCCGCCGACTACGCCGCCGCCGACTACGCCTAAGCCCGAACCCTTACCTGCTTCTTCCACTTTATTGATCGCCAAGACCACGCCGCAGTTGCTGCAAACGGGTTTCATCGCGGTCATCGGCGCACTGCTGGTTTCGTGTGTGGCCGTGGGCGCGTGAGCTGGCTTAGGCGCAGCTACTTTTTTCACTGGCGCAGCAGCGGGTGCAACAGGGGCGGCGGGGGCTTGTTTGGCTTTTTCTTCGGCTAACGCAGCTTGTACTTTTTCTTCTACCAGTTTGTCTTGCGCCGCTTGTTGGGCTTTTTCGGCTTCTAAGGCAATTTTGACTTGCGCAGCGACTTCTTCCGTCGATGCTTTAGGTGAGCACGCCGCTGTGAAGCTAATTAAAGCCAGCACAGCGAGCAGACGTACATTTAAAGTTTTTTTCATGGTGTTATTTTTCTCGGTAATAAATTAAAAAAGGCGGATGCCGCTCGCGGCGGCGCGCATCTTAGCATTGTCTCAGAGTCTTAATCAGCGACTAACAAAGCCCGCTGTGCCGCGCTCAGATAACACCACGCGCCTTCTGCCAAACCTAAATCGCTTAAAGTCAGCTTGCCGATTTGCGCGCGTTGCAAGGCGATGCAATGATTGCCCGCCGCCGCCAACATACGTTTGACTTGATGGTATTTACCTTCCGCCAGCACAATTTCGATTTGGTATTCGGCAACTTGGCGGCAACTCACTGCCGCCAGTGGCGCAGGCTCGTCGTTGAGCTGCACACCTTTAAGTAAAGCCGAAACCAACTCATCGCTCACGGCCTCGTGCGTGGTCGCGACATAAATTTTCGGCACATGATATTTCGGCGACGATTGTTTATGAATAAACGGCCCGTCATCCGACATCAGCAACAGCCCCGTGGTGTCGTGATCTAAGCGTCCGACGGGCTGCACATCGCGACGATCGAACTGCTCTGGCAACAACTTCAATACCCCTGGGTGATGGCTGGCTTTGCGCGAACATTCGTAGTTGCTCGGCTTATTCAGCGCGATATAAACGTGTTCGTGATACGTCCACACCCCACCGAAAATCTCGAATTGCAGCCCCTCAGTCTCGACACTCGCGCGGCTATCGTCCACCACCACGCCATTGATACTGACCTCGCCATCAGCAATGACTTCGGCACACCATTTGCGCGTGCCGAAGCCTTGTGATTGCAGGATTTTGTCTAAAGATAGTTTTTTGCTCATGGTTAATTTTAACAGACGCGGCATAGGGCGAAAAAGCAAATAGCTAAGTTTTACCATGCTCGGTGTCGAGTTTTTGCTGATTTTTGATGGTGCTTTTTGTTGCTGCTCGAAAAGAACTTGCTATACTTTAATGGCTGCGCTGCTCAGTTATTGTTGTGGCGCAGTTCATACTTAAATTAACGCTCAGGGAAAAATTATGTTTAAGAAAAAAATTGCATCATTGTTGGTCGCCGCAACTATTTTCGCGCCGATTGCGGTTAGCGCACATGAACATGGCGAAGCGGCTGTGGCGCGTTCTTTCATCAAAGATATTCAGCAAGTCGAGGCCTCGTTTGCTGCTGTGCATGGCGCGACATTCTTCCAAGAATTATCTCGCGGTCAACATCCTCGTGCGACCGTCGTGGCCTGTTCGGATTCACGCGTTCATACCAATATGTTGGACACGAGCCCAGAAGGCGATTTGTTTATGATTCGCGATATTGGTAACCAAATTTCCACCGCTCAAGGCTCGGTGGAATATGGTATTAATCATCTGGGTTCGTCTTTGTTGCTGATTTTGGGGCATTCGAAATGTGGCGCAATTGCGGCGGCGAGCGGTGATTACAGCACCTTAGAAGGCGCGATTAAGAAAGAACTGGATACGATTAAAATCACCAAGGGCGGCGCAAATATCAATGGCGTACAAACCAACGTGAATAACCAAGTTGCCGCTGCGATGGAAGAATATGCAGAGGCCGTAAAAGAAGGTCATTTGTTGATTATTGGCGCGGTGTACGACTTTGCGGATGATATGAAATTGGGTGCAGGTAAGCTCAATATCATCAACGTCAACGGTAAAACTGATGGTAAAGAAATCAAGCTGCAATTAGAGCCACATGATATTTCTGATGAAATGGGGCATGTTAGTCACAAGTAGTCGTTAGTCATCCCATAAAAAAACCAGCGCAAGCTGGTTTTTTTATGTCTGCATCAACAAGGTTTCGGGTGCAATGGTGGTGTTTTTTATCAGCACCACTTTGTGTCGCGATTGCGCGCCTTGCTTGAGTGTGACATCACGCAACGCCACCTGAAATTGCGCGGCAATAAAACACAACAAGGCTTCGTTGGCTTTGCCTTCTACGGGCGGCGCGGCGAGTTTGAGTTTCAGCGCGTCGCCATGCAGCCCGACAATTTCACTGCGTTTTGCGCCCGGCTGCACATGCAGCGTGAGGGTGATGCCGTCGGTGTGGTTGCGATACCAAGTGGAGGACATTAGAGCAAGCGCACGGCCAACTTTTCCAATAGCGTGAGCGGCATGCGCAGCACGATTTGGCACAGCACTAACAAAATTAGCGGCGATAAATCAAGATTGCCTATGAGCGGCACGACGCGCTGAAGTGGCGTTAAAAAACGCTGTGTGATGCTGTGCAACACGGCAGCGAGGGGCGTGTGCGGATTCGTCCATGACAACACCGCTTGCACAATCAGCGCGCCGATTAAAAAGTACACCGTAAGTATCAGTAGCTTGACGCAGCTCAATGCCAATAATCCCAGCAGCGAATAACTTACCATGCCTTGCAAAGCCAAGAGCAATGCGACATACAGCGTCATCACCAACACCGCCAACAGCAACGTTGCTGTGTCTAATTGGCGCAGCGCGGGCACATAGCGACGGACGGGTAACACGATGAAGTTGCTCAGCGACATCACCATTTCGCCGAGCGGATTGCGCAGCGGCGCGCGCAAGGTTTGCAATAAGAAGCGCGCCAGCAAGATGCCCGCAAAGCCTTGTACGAAAACATCTAGCAGCAGTTGCAAGGTGTCGTTAATCATGTCGCTGCGCCCAATTCGTCGCCCATTTCACGCGAGCGAGCGGCAGCGGCGTGGGCTGCGGTGATGATGTGTTGCTTGACATGATTGGCTTCTAAACTCAACAGCGCGCGCTCGGTCGTACCATTTTTGGAAGTAACGCGCTGGCGTAAAATCGCCACCTCGTCATCGCTGGCAATCGCTAATTTTGCCGCGCCTAGAAAAGTTTCTTGGCTTAACAAACGCGCATCCGCGGGGTTAAAGCCCAGCTCCAACGCAGCGGCTTGCATGGCTTCTATGAGGTAAAAAACATAAGCGGGGCCGCTGCCTGAAATTGCCGTGACCGCATCGAGCATCGTTTCGTCTTGCAGCCATAAGGTTTTGCCCACCGCAGCCAAAATTTGTTCAGCTTGGCTGTGTTGCGCGGGTGAAACATTGTTCAAGGCAAATAAGCCGGTCATACCCGCTTGAATGAGTGCGGGTGTGTTGGGCATGGCGCGCACGATGGCGGTACTGTTTGCCCAGCGCGCCAAGTCGGAAGCGCGGATGCCTGCGGCAATAGAAATCAATAATTGCCCCGTCAATAGCGGTGCTAACAGCAGCGCGACTTCCTGTAATTGCTGCGGCTTCACTGCCAACACGATGGTGTCGCAGCCAGTTATGCCGTCCGCTAAATCCGCGCAGCTACGCATGCCAAACTCTGCCGTTAAGCGCGCGCGATTGTCAGCGTTAATTTCTACCACGCTTAAATCACTTGCCTTAAAGCCCTGTGCCAGCAAGCCGCCAATAAGCGCGGTTGCCATGTTGCCGCCGCCGATAAAACAAATTTTCATACTGTTTCCTTAGAGTAAATCCGATTGCCAAAAATAGCCGAACCAATGCGTAACAGCGTTGCGCCTTCCGCAATGGCAGCGGGAAAGTCGTGTGACATGCCCATCGACAAGGTGTCGAGTTGCAAGCCGTGTTGATTTAATTCATCGCGCAATTCGCGCAGCTTGGCAAATGCGGCGCGCTGTAGCGCGACATCGTCGCTGGCGGCGGGAACCGCCATCAAACCGCGTAATTTCAGATTGGGTAAGCGCGCTAGTTGCAGCGCGATTGGCAACAGCTCGTCGCTGGCAACCCCGCTTTTACTGGCTTCGTTGCTGATATTCACTTGCAGGCAAATTTGCAGCGGCGGTAAATTTAAGGGGCGTTGTGCCGACAATCGTTCGGCGATTTTTAATTTGTCCACGCTATGCACCCACGCAAAATGTTCCGCAATCAAGCGCGTTTTGTTGCTTTGGATGGGGCCGATGAAATGCCACTCCAACCGCAAATCTTGCAACGCGGTGATTTTAGCGACGGCCTCTTGGAGGTAATTTTCCGCAAAGCGCATTTGTCCCGCACAGTAGGCGGTACGCACATTGTCAGCGGAGAATGTTTTGCTGACCGCGAGTAACTGAATCGCGCTGGTGTCGCGTTGGAACGCCTGCGCATGGAGATGAATTTGCTCATACACAGCTTGCAAGTTAGAAGCGATTGTCGTCATAATCCGCGCCTTGTTTGCCTTTCACATATGGCTTTAGAGCCGCTTCAAAAATAGGAAAGATTATAATGGATATCACCGAGTTACTTGCTTTTGGCGTGAAGAACAAAGCCTCCGATTTGCATTTGTCCGCTGGCTTACCACCGATGATTCGAGTACACGGCGATATGCGCCGCATCAACCTCCCGCCGATGGATCACAAAGAAGTGCACGGTCTGATTTACGACATTATGAATGACGGTCAGCGCAAACATTACGAAGAAAATAAAGAGGTCGATTTTTCTTTTGAGATTCCAGGTTTAGCGCGTTTCCGTGTCAATGCTTTTGTGCAACAACGTGGTGCGGCAGCGGTTATGCGTACCATTCCTTCTAAAATTCTGAGTTTAGAAGATCTTAAAGCCCCTAAAATTTTCACCGATATTTCTGATACACCACGCGGCTTGGTGTTGGTCACCGGGCCTACCGGTTCGGGTAAATCGACCACGCTGGCGGCGATGGTGAATTACATCAACGAAAAAGAAATGGGACATATTCTGACCGTTGAGGACCCCATCGAATTCGTCCACGAAAGCAAAAAATGTCTGATTAACCAACGCGAAGTTGGCCCGCATACGCTGTCGTTTAACAACGCCTTGCGTTCGGCATTGCGTGAAGATCCTGACGTGATTTTGGTGGGTGAAATGCGCGATTTGGAAACCATCCGTTTGGCGATGACGGCGGCGGAAACGGGTCACTTGGTGTTCGGTACGCTGCACACTAGCTCGGCGGCAAAAACCATCGACCGTATCATCGACGTGTTCCCTGCGGACGAAAAAGAAATGGTGCGTGCGATGTTGTCAGAGTCGCTGCGCGCCGTGATTTCACAGGCTTTGCTCAAAACTAAAGACGGCTCAGGCCGCGTTGCAGCGCATGAAATTATGTTGTGTACGCCCGCGATTCGTAACTTGATACGTGAAGCAAAAGTGCCGCAAATGTATTCTGCGATTCAAACGGGGCAGGGCTTGGGGATGCAAACGTTGGATCAATGTTTAACGACGTTAGTTAAGACGGGCGTTATTTCCAATACTGAGGCGCGTAGTAAAGCGATGAATAAGGATATGTTCCTAGGCGCATAACGCTAAATTGCTAGCCATTTGCATGGTTAGTCCTCGAACAACAAGGAGTTGTAAGCATGGAAAGAGATCAAGCCACCGAGCTGGTACACAATTTATTGCGCGGCATGATTACGCGTAAAGCCTCGGATTTGTTCGTTACGGCGGGTTTTCCCCCTGCGTTCAAAGTGGATGGCAAGATGACACCCGTATCGAGTCAAGTGCTGACACAGCAGCATACGCAAGAGTTGGCGCGCAGCATTATGAATGACCGTCAAGCGGCTGAATTCGAGACTAATCACGAATGTAACTTCGCGATTAGTCCGCCAGGTATAGGACGTTTCCGGGTCAATGTTTTTATGCAGCAGCAACGTGTTGGGATGGTGATGCGTACCATCACTACTAAAATCCCCAATCTTGATGATATGGGGATGCCAGACGTTCTAAAAGACATCGTGATGACGAAGCGTGGCTTGGTGATTCTGGTCGGTGCAACGGGTTCAGGTAAATCAACTACCTTGGCGGCCATGTTGGGACATCGTAATGAGAATAGCTATGGTCATATCATTACCATCGAGGATCCCGTGGAATATGTGCACGAACATAAAAATTGCATCATTACGCACCGCGAAGTTGGGGTTGATACGGATAGCTGGGAAGCTGCGTTGAAGAACACCTTGCGCCAAGCGCCTGACGTGATTCTGATTGGCGAAATTCGCGACCGTGAAACCATGGAGTACGCGGTCGCTTTCGCGGAAACAGGACATTTATGTATGGCGACGTTACATGCCAATAGTGCAAATCAAGCCTTAGATCGCATCATTAACTTTTTCCCCGAAGAGCGTCGCGAACAGTTGTTGATGGATTTGTCTTTGAACATCAAAGCCTTGGTTTCGCAGCGTCTGATTCCTACTAAAGATGGCAAAGGTCGTGCGGCAGCGATTGAGATTCTGCTCAATACGCCTTTAATAGCCGATTTGATTTTCAAAGGCGAAGTGAATTCGATTAAAAGCGTTATGGCGAAATCGCGCGAGCTAGGCATGGAAACTTTTGATGGTGCACTATTCAAACTATATGAGGATGGCAAAATTGCTTATGAAGAGGCGTTGAAGAATGCTGATTCGGTGAATGATTTACGCTTGCGAATTAAATTAGAAAGCAAAACGAATGTCGATCGAGACGTGATGAGTGGTACAGATCATTTGCGCATTACCTAAGTGTTGCTGCGTTGAACGTATTAAAAAGCCTCGCATTTTTGCGGGGCTTTTTGTTGTAGGCGTGAGGTGAGTCCGAGCATGTTATTCATACAGTCGCAGTGATGCGGATGGCAGTGCTAGAATGCGCGCCTTAATTTTCAAGGCAACGTCATGTTATCTACAGCAAATATCACCATGCAATTCGGCGCGAAGCCTTTGTTCGAGAACGTCTCGGTTAAATTCGGCGACGGGAATCGTTACGGCTTAATCGGCGCGAACGGCTGCGGCAAATCGACCTTTATGAAAATTCTGGGACGTGATTTAGTGCAGACATCCGGCGAGGTGATGATAGATAAGAACGAACGTTTGGGTAAATTGCGCCAAGATCAATACGCTTACGAAGATATGCGCGTGCTGGACGTGGTACTGATGGGGCACGATGAAATGTGGGCGGCGATGTCGGAACGCGACGCGCTGTATGCCAATCCCGATGCGACTGAAGAAGACTATATGCGCGCCGCCGATTTGGAAGCAACCTTCGCCGAATACGATGGCTACACCGCTGAAGCGCGTGCCGGCGAATTACTGTTGGGTCTGGGCATCGACATCAAACTGCATCAAGGGCCGATGCGCGAAGTCGCTCCCGGTTTTAAATTGCGCGTGTTGTTGGCGCAAGCGTTGTTCTCCAATCCTGATATTTTGTTGCTGGATGAACCCACCAATAACTTGGACATCAACACTATCCGCTGGCTGGAAAACATTCTTAACGCGCGCACTTGCACCATGGTCATCATCTCGCATGATCGACATTTTCTGAACAGCGTGTGTACCCACATGTCCGATTTGGACTACGGAAAAATTACCACTTACCCCGGCACTTACGACGATTACATGATGGCTTCGACGCAAGCGCGCGAACAGCAATCGGCGGACAACAACAAAGCGAAAGAAAAAGTTGCCGAGTTGAAAGCATTCGTGGCGCGCTTCTCGGCGAATGCGTCCAAAGCGAAACAGGCGACTTCACGCGCCCGTCAAATCGACAAAATTAAAATTGAGGACATCAAACCATCGAGTCGCCAATATCCGTTTATTCGCTTTGAATACGACGAACGCGAAAAGCTGCATCGCACCGCTGTGGAAGTTGAACATATGTCGAAAGGCTTCGACAAAGTGCTTTTTTCCAATGTGAATTTGCGCGTGGATGCGGGCGATAAAATCGCCATTATCGGCTCTAACGGTATCGGTAAAACCACCTTGTTGCGTTGTTTGGTGGGGGATTTAAAGCAGGATACTGGCACAATTAAATGGACGGAAAAAGCCAATATCGGCTACTACGCGCAGGACAGTTACAGCGAGTTCGCCGAAGATAAAATTATGACGGACTGGATGACTTACTGGCGTGGTCCAACGGACGATGACCAGACTGTGCGCGCTACGCTGGGACGTTTATTGTTCTCCGGCGACGACGCGCACAAGCCAGTAAAAGTTTTATCAGGTGGTGAAAAAGGACGGCTGTTGTTCGGCAAATTGATGCTGCAAAAACACAACGTGTTGCTGATGGATGAGCCAACCAATCACATGGATATGGAATCTATCGAGTCGCTCAACACCGCGCTGCTGGAATACAAAGGCACAGTGGTTTTCGTCAGCCATGACCGCGAATTTGTGAGTTCATTAGCAACGCGCATTATCGAAATCACCGACAAAGGTGTGAACGATTATCACGGCACTTACGAAGAGTATTTGCGCGATCAGGCGGTGGCTTAAAACTAAGCAATCCCTTCCCCTTTCAAGGGGGAAGGCTAGGATGGGGGTCGAGCAGTGGATCAGGGAAATTACCCCC
>JBJORQ010000008.1:0-28322 GCA_046049345.1 Pseudomonadota bacterium
CCCTTTCATTACCGCAGGCGATCCGTCGCGTGAAATGACTGTGCCGTTGTTGCACGCGCTGGTTGCGGCGGGTGCGGATGTGTTGGAACTGGGTGTGCCTTTTTCCGACCCGATGGCGGATGGCCCGACCATCCAACGCGCCTCGGAGCGCGCTCTAAAACTAGGCGTGTCGCTGCGCTCGGTTTTGGATATGGTGGCGGAATTTCGCAAACAGGATAGCGCTACGCCCGTGGTATTGATGGGCTACGGTAATCCTATCGAGGCAATGGGGTGGAATGTATTCGCGCAACGCTGTGCCGAGGTCGGCGTGGACGGTGTGTTGACGGTGGACTTTCCGCCCGAAGAAAGTCACGACGCGTTTGAACATTTGCAACGCCACAACATCGCACCGATTTTCTTGCTCGCGCCGACCACCAAAGAGTTGCGTATCGCACAAGTCGCCAAGTTGGCGCGCGGTTATGTGTATTACGTTTCGCTCAAAGGTGTAACGGGTTCGGGCAGCATTGATTTATCAGCGATTGAAGACAAGATGCCGCAGTTGCGCAAGCACATTAACTTGCCAATCGGCGTAGGTTTTGGTATCCGTGATGCGGCGACCGCAAAAGCCGTTGCCGCCTTGTGTGACGGGGTGGTGGTGGGCAGTCGCATCGTGCAAGAAATCGAAGATTCCAGCGCGACCAACGTGTTGGAAAATGTAGGGCGTTTGGTTAAAGAATTAAGTGCTGCGATTCGTTAAATAGCAAAAAATCTGTATGAATCTGCTGATTCAAAATTAGAGCGTTAAAGGGGAAAACTATGAGTTGGTTTCAAACAAAATTACCACCCAAAATCAATCGTCGTGAAGGCGAAATTAAAAAAAGTGTGCCGGAAGGTTTGTGGCATAAATGCCCGACTTGCCAGGCGATTTTGTATCACACCGATTTAGAAAAACATCACTACGTTTGCAAAGAATGTAGCCATCACCACCGCATCACCGCGCGTCAGCGTTTGGATTGGTTGTTAGATAGCGAAGAGCGTTTTGAAATTGGCGCGGAAGTGTTACCGATTGATACGCTCAAATTCAAAGACCAACGCAAGTATTCCGAACGCATCACCGCCTCGCAAAAAGCCACGGGCGAAGACGACGCGCTCATTGTCATGCAAGGCAATATCCACAAGGTCCCCGTGGTGGTCGCGGTATTTGAATTTAGTTTTATGGGCGGCTCGATGGGCTCGGTAGTGGGTGAGCGTTTTGTGCGCGGTGTGCGCGATGCGATTGAGCAAAAATGCCCGTTCATCTGCTTCGCTGCCAGTGGCGGGGCGCGTATGCAAGAAGGCTTGTTGTCGCTGATGCAAATGGCGAAAACCTGCGCGGCACTCACGCAACTCTCCGAAGAAAAATTACCGTTCATCTCGGTGTTGACCGACCCGACCATGGGCGGTGTATCCGCCAGCTTCGCCTTTATGGGCGACGTGGTGATTGCTGAACCCGGTGCGCTGATAGGCTTTGCGGGCGCACGCGTGATTCAACAAACCGTGCGTGAAACATTACCAGAAGGTTTTCAACGTGCTGAATTCTTGCTCGACCACGGCGCGGTGGACATGATTATTGACCGCCGCGAAATGCGCGCTCAACTCGCGACGCTGATTACCTTGCTGACCAAACAACCGGCGGTGACGGAGATTGAAGCGGCTTAACTTTTCATGTACTCATCAACTTTTATTTTTGCAAAAAAACAGTTTGACGATGAGTTTCATTGTTTGGATAAATCCATCTACAAAGCTGCGAAAGCAATTCCGGGATATTTGGGCGAAGAAGCTTGGGAAAATTCAGACACGGGTTTGGTTTCAAATGTGTACTACTGGGAATCGCTCGAAGCTCTGCAAGCGTTGATGCAACACCCGACACACCTTGAAGCAAAAGCCGCCGAATCGAATTGGCTTAATGGATACCAAGTAGTTATATCCCAAGTTCTTCGTAGTTATGGGGATGCTAAATTTGTACATCCTGCCAGACAATTTAAGCTGACGTAGGGTGTGTTCCACGCACCATGGTGCGCATAGCGCACCCTACCGCCGTAAAGAATTTGTGTACCGCACCAACGACGAGGAATAAACATGGAACGCTGGGTCATCTACGCTTTTTTGTCCATGTTCTTCGCGGGCTTTACGGCGGTTATCGCCAAGCAAGGCATGGTGGGGATTTCCAGCGAATTGGGCTTGACGGTGCGCACGATTTTCGTCGCGGTGTTTGTGATGATGTTCGCGCTGTGGGCGGTTACACCGTCTGAATTCGGTGGCTTGCGCAAAGAAAATTATATCTGGCTGGGCGCGTCCGGCGTGGCGACCGCGCTGTCTTGGGTGTTCTACTACAAGGCTCTCAAACTCGGCGACGTGGCGACCGTCGCGCTCATCGACAAAGGCAGTGTGTTGGTCGCCATATTCCTGGCATGGTTGATACTTAAAGAAACCATCACGCTGCGCACGCTAATTGGCGCGGGCATGGTGTTTGCAGGCTTACTCATCATTGCGAAAAAATCGTAGGGCGTGTTGTATAAATCACCTATTAAATTTCCCCGCTCGTCCTGTCGACGGGGGAGTTCATGGTTCGACAAGCTCTGAGGAAACAACTAAGTGATGACTAAGCGCGATGGAACATGCGCCAAGTCATCACTTAACCACGAACGGTTTTTTGTTTGCACATTAATCGTTACCAAAAAATATCAATTCATGCCAACAACTCTAGCCGACTGGCTCACCCATTTAGAATCTTTGCACCCCAAGACCATCGCACTCGGTCTGGAGCGTGTCGCACAAGTCAAACAACGTCTAAATCTCAATCCTGATTTTCCGGTCATCGTGGTCGGCGGCACCAACGGCAAAGGCTCGGTGTGCGCGATGCTGGAAGCGATTTTGTATGCTGCGGGTTACAAAGTTGGTTGCTATACCTCGCCGCATTTGCTGCATTACAACGAGCGCGTGCGAGTGGCTAAACAGCCCGTGAGCGATGCGGAGTTATGTGCTTCGTTTGAAGAGATTGAGCGGGCGCGAGACGAGACTGCGCTGACTTATTTTGAGTTCGGCACGCTCGCGGCGATGCAGTGTTTTATTGCGCATAAGGTCGAAGTCGCGATACTCGAAGTGGGGCTGGGTGGTCGCTTGGATGCGGTGAATGTGTTCGATAGCGACTGCGCGCTGGTCACTTCAGTGGACATTGATCACGTCGATTACTTGGGCGATACGCGCGAGAAAATCGCATTTGAAAAAGCAGGGATTTTTCGTGCTAACAAAGTGGCGATTTGTGCTGATCCTAAAGTGCCTGATTCTTTGCGTGACCATGCGCAAGCTATCGGTGCGGAACTGTGGTGTATAGGCAGCGACTTTGGTTGCACGCCCCATCAGGGGCAATGGGACTATCGCAGTAAAGTGGGCGCACGCAACGCCTTGCCGCATCCCGCTTTACGCGGTGCGTTTCAGTTGAATAACGCGAGCGCGGTACTGGCGGTGTTGGATGTGTTGCAAGCACGGCTGCCAGTGAGTATGGCAGCCGTGCGACGCGGGTTGACGGAGGTGGAATTGACCGGGCGTTTTCAATTCGTGCCGGGCAAGCCGCAACTGATTTTGGATGTGGCACATAACCCGCACGCGGCGAAATCTCTAGCGCAAAATTTCGCCAATCTACCACCGTGTCCGCACACGTATGCGGTGTTCGCTATGCTCAAGGATAAAGACATGGCAGGCGTTGTGGAGCTGATGAATCCGCACGTAGATACGTGGCTGGTGGCGGGCATACACGCGGCGCGCGGTGCTACTAGCGACGAGTTGATGCAAGTGTTAGCCGGGGCGCAAGTACGAGGTCATGTGATCTCGTTTGAAAATGTCGCCGATGCCTTACGTTTTGCCTATAAAGCAGCAGGTGAAAATGATAGAATCGCCGCTTTTGGATCGTTCTATACGGTCGCCGCCGTGATGCAGGAACAGCATATTCACGTTGCTTAATGGCATTACGGTATCAAATTCAAGCGAGACATCCTCATGGCAAAACAGCTCACAGACGAAGAAAGCAATCTCCGCCGCAAACTCCGTCGTCGCCTCATTGGGGCGAGCACGCTCATCCTCACTTTGGTGGTGGTGTTGCCGATGGTGCTCGATAGCGAAGCTAAAATTTCTGGCCAGGACATTGAATTGCGCATCCCCGCACCCGATAAAGTCGGCGAATTTTTGCCAGGTGTGGCGAGTGTTACGTTGGCAGATGCACCCGTTAGTGAGGTCATGGCTGTCAGCGCAGTCGAAGTGGTGAGCGCGCCTGCCGCGGCTATGGCTATGAGTTCAGTTGCGGTAAGTTCCGCAGCAGTTGTAACTGAACCCGTTGCTAGCCTCCCCATTGTCAAAAAAACCGAAGCACGTCCTGTCGAAATAAAAAAAGCTGAAGTCAAAAAACCAGAAGCAAAGGTGGCGGACAAGCCGCCTGTCGTTGTTGAAAAATCGGCGACTAGCTTTGTTGCGCAAATCGGTGCGTATAGCAATGCCGATACCGCGCAGCAGCAACTCACGCAATTAAAAGATTGGCACTTCAAGGCTTACACGGAAAAAGTCGGCGATAAAACTCGCGTGCGGGTGGGACCTTATGCCAGTCGCGAGCAAGCCGAGCAAGTGTGCGCCTTGTTGGAGAAACATGGTCTGCATCCTGTCGTTTCGAGTGCTAAATGACCTTGTTTGATTGGCTGCTAATCGGCATCTTGGTAGTGTCGGTATTGCTGGGTTTGTGGCGCGGTGCGGTGTACGAAGTGCTGTCGTTATTGGGTTGGCCGATTGCCTTTTTTTTGAGTAAATATGTTGCGCCCGAAGTGGCAAATTATTTGCCCATGAGCAATGAAACAGGGCGCAGCGCGCTAGCGTATGGCTTGGTATTTGTTGCGGCAATGTTGCTCTGGGCGATGTTGGTGTGGTTGTTTTCTAAACTGATTACAGCGGCGGGGTTAGGCTTTTTAGACGGTTTGATGGGCGGCGTGTTTGGCGTGTTACGCGCCGCGTTAGTGGTGATGTTGCTGGTGTGTGGCGCGGGCATGACGGACTTGCCCAATCATGCTTTTTGGCAGCAAGCGCAATGGAGTGCGACCTGTGAGGCGGTGGCGATAAGGACGCAAGTATTCTTGCCTAACAACGTCGCACAGCGCATCCACTTTCCGCCCCGCGCGTAAAAAATTTAGCAGTTAATTCGGTCTTATTTTTAGGAAAAAATTATGTGTGGCATTCTCGGTGTCGTATCGCAAACCCCCGCTAATCAGTTGTTATATGACGGTTTGCAAGTGCTGCAACATCGCGGTCAAGACGCGGCGGGTATCGCGACCTTAGACGGGCAAACTTTTCATTTGCATAAAGGCAACGGCATGGTGCGCGACGTGTTCCGCACCCGCAATATGCGCGCCATGAAAGGCACGTGCGGCATCGCTCATGTGCGTTATCCCACCGCAGGTTCGTCGGTTGATCACAACGAAGCGCAGCCGTTTTATGTCAATTCACCGTTCGGCATTGTGTTGGGACATAACGGTAATTTGACCAACGCGCCTGAGCTCAAACAACAACTGTTCGAGCAAGATTTACGGCATGTGAATACCAGCTCGGATTCAGAAGTGTTACTCAATGTGTTAGCCCACGAACTGCAAGCCAAATCAAAAGGCTTGCGCTTAGATGTGGCAGCGATTTTTGCGGCGGTCACGACGGTGCATCAGCGTTGCAAAGGCGCGTACGCGGTGGTGGCGATGATTGCGGGCGCGGGGCTGCTGGCGTTTCGCGACACGCACGGCATTCGTCCGCTGGTGATTGGCGTGAATGAAACCGCAACAGGCAAAGAGTATTTAATTGCGTCGGAGAGCGTCGCGCTCGACACCTTGGGCTTCAAATTTGTACGCGATGTTGCACCCGGTGAAGCAGTGTTTGTGGACTTCGCAGGTAACTTGCATAGCCAACAATGCAGCGTGAATGCGCAGCTTAATTCGTGCATTTTTGAATATGTTTATTTCGCCCGTCCCGACTCGGTAATCGACGGTGTATCGGTGTATGAATCGCGCTTGTACATGGGCGAATTTTTGGCGGATAAAATCAAGCGTGACTGGGCAAATGTGCCGATTGACGTGGTGATTCCGATTCCTGATTCCAGCCGTCCGAGTGCCTTGCAGTTAGCGAACCGTTTAGATATTCCGTTCCGCGAAGGCTTCGTTAAAAATCGTTATATCGGCCGCACGTTCATTATGCCGGGACAGGCAATGCGCAAAAAATCGGTGCGCCAAAAACTCAATGCGATTGGGCTGGAATTCAAAGGCAAAAATGTTTTGCTAGTGGATGATTCCATCGTGCGCGGCACCACCAGTCGCGAGATTGTGCAAATGGCGCGCGACGCGGGCGCACTCAAAGTTTACTTCGCCTCTGCCGCGCCTCCAGTGCGCTTCCCCAACGTGTATGGCATCGACATGCCCTCGCGTCGCGAGCTGATTGCAACAGGACGTAGTGACGCGGAAATCTGCCGAGAAATCGGCGCAGATGAATTGATTTATCAAGACCTCGCAGACCTGAAAGCCTCGGTGCGTAAATGCAATCCTGCCATCCAGGAATTTGACGCATCGTGCTTTGATGGTCGTTACATCACTGGCGACATTACCCCTGAATTTTTGCAAGCCATGGAAGTGCGCCGAGCCGGCGACAAAGCGGGCGCAAGTGACGACGAGCAACTGGAATTAGAGTTAGCGATGACGGCAAGCTCGATGTAAGGTTGTAATTTAGTTAAGGGCACGGCTGCGCTTGCATTTTGAAATAACAACTAGTTTCTAGAAGCGCAATTTATTGGTCGATATTCTTTGATGTGCTTGTAGGTCTCCCACAACTAGCCTCTGAAGTACAGGTTTGAGAAGTGTGAAGAATTGAGCATGAGAAATCGGGAGTGTTGCTTTGAAGAGTGCGACATTATCGAGCGGAAATTAAATCTGCTGATTTGATTCTATTGTTATTTTCCCCCGCAAAAATAATAACGGCATTGCTAAAAATTTAGGACTGACTATGAACGAAGAAAACTATCAACCCGAAACTTTGGCGGTGCGCGCGGGGACGCAGCGCAGCCAATTTGGCGAACATTCTGAGGCGATGTTTTTGACCTCCAGTTTTATTTTCCCGAATGCAGCGGCGGCAGCGGCGCGCTTTATCGGTGAAGCTCCGGGCAATATTTATGCGCGCTTCACCAATCCTACGGTGACCATGTTTGAAGAGCGTCTTGCGGCACTTGAAGGCGCGGAGCAATGCGTTGCAACTGCCTCTGGTATGTCGGCGATTTTGGCATGCGTGATGGGGGTATTGAAGGCGGGCGATCATATCGTCGCGTCGCAAAGTTTGTTCGGCTCGACGGTGAATTTATTCAACAATGTCATCAAAAAATTCGGCGTGGAAACGACTTATGTTTCCGCCACTGATGTGGCGCAATGGCAGGCGGCGGTGCGTCCGAATACGAAATTATTTTTCTTGGAAACACCGTCTAATCCGCTTACCGAAATCTCCGACATTGCGGCGATTGCTGTCGCCGCAAAAGCCTGTGGCGCAGTGCTGGTTGTCGATAATTGCTTTTGCACGCCCATCTTGCAACGCCCACTCGATTTGGGCGCGGACATCGTGATTCATTCCGCCACAAAATACATAGACGGACAAGGTCGCGTGTTGGGCGGCGCGGTGTTGGGCAGTAAAAAAATGATGGAATCGGTGTACGGATTTTTGCGCACCACAGGGCCGACCATGAGCGCGTTCAACGCGTGGGTGTTCTTGAAAGGCTTGGAAACACTGAAAATTCGCATGGATGCGCATAGCGCGAACGCGCTGGAATTAGCGCGCTGGTTGGAGCAACAACCCAACGTGGCGCGCGTGTTCTATCCCGGTTTGCCGTCGCATCCGCAACACGCGTTGGCGATGCGCCAACAAAAGACCGGCGGCGGCATCGTGGCATTTGAAGTTAAGGGCGGAAAAGATGCCGCGTGGCGTGTAATCGACAACACCAAGTTGCTTTCGATTACCGCGAATCTGGGCGACACCAAAACCACCATCACCCATCCCGCCAGCACCACTCATGCACGCATCACCCCCGAAGCACGAGCGGCGGCGGGTATTACGGATGGTTTAATTCGTATTGCGGTGGGATTGGAAGCGGTGGTGGATATACAAAACGATTTGGCGCGCGGTTTGAAATGAAATCCAAAAGAATCAGCCACAGAGAGCACAGAGTTCACAGAGAGAAAAAATGGGCAGGTTTTGCATTTTTCCTTGTTCTCTGTGACCTCTGTGGCTAGCGGTTTTAAGAAATGAATAATCTCTCCGCCCAAGTCGGTATCGTCCTTAAATTACAAGGCTTAATGCTAGTCACCGCCGAATCTTGCACGGGCGGTGGCGTGGCGCAGGCAGTCACCGATATTGCGGGAAGTTCAGCTTGGTTTGAGCGCGGTTTTGTCACCTATTCAAATTTATCCAAACAACAAATGTTGGGTGTCGCCGAGGCAACACTTATTGCACATGGTGCAGTGTCGGAGGCGGTGGTGCGCGAGATGGTCAGCGGCGCGTTGGCACATAGCACAGCGCAAATTTCACTCGCAGTGAGCGGCATCGCGGGGCCTGATGGCGGCTCCTTGGACAAGCCTGTAGGCACTGTCTGGTTCGCATGGGGAATGACATCAGGCGCGTGCGTAGCTCGTCGTTATGTGTTGGCAGGCAATCGCGCCCAAGTGCGCCAACAAGCGGTGGAGCTTGCATTGCAAGGCATTTTGGAATTGCTTGTGTCGCGTACCGAATCAGCCTAATTCAAAATAAAGAACGAACGTTCTGTACAAATTAAAAATCGTGTGCCACAATCCGCGCACTTTTTAAGGAGAAACATCATGGATGAAAACAAAAGCAAAGCACTGACTGCCGCACTTGCGCAAATCGAAAAACAATTCGGCAAAGGCTCGATTATGCGTCTGGGCGAAAACGATGTGACCAAAGACATTCAGGTGGTATCGACGGGTTCGCTGGGCTTAGATATTGCCCTCGGTGTGGGCGGTTTGCCGCGCGGTCGCGTGATTGAAATTTACGGTCCAGAGTCATCAGGTAAAACCACGTTGACTTTGCAAGTCATCGCGGAAATGCAAAAGCTGGGTGGCACGGCGGCCTTTATCGACGCGGAACACGCGCTTGATCCAGGCTATGCAAAAAAGCTCGGTGTGAAAGTTGAAGACCTGCTGATTTCGCAACCTGACAACGGCGAGCAAGCCTTGGAAATTGTGGACATGTTGGTGCGTTCCGGTTCGGTTGATGTGGTGGTAATCGACTCTGTTGCAGCATTGACACCGAAGGCTGAAATCGAAGGCGAAATGGGCGATGCGCAAATGGGGCTGCACGCGCGGCTGATGTCGCAAGCCTTGCGCAAATTAACTGGCAATATCAATCGCTCAAATACCATGGTGATTTTTATTAACCAAATTCGTATGAAAATCGGCGTGATGTTTGGTAATCCAGAAACCACTACCGGCGGTAACGCGCTCAAGTTTTATGCCTCGGTGCGTATGGATATTCGTCGTATCGGCGCGATTAAAAAAGGCGATGAAATCATCGGCAATGAAACCCGCGTGAAAGTGGTGAAAAACAAAGTAGCACCCCCATTCAAAGAAGCTTTGTTTGATATTTTGTACGGCGAAGGAATTTCGCGCGAAGGTGAAATTATCGATCTAGGCGTGCAACATAAATTGGTCGAAAAAGCGGGCGCGTGGTATGCCTACAACGGCGAAAAAATTGGTCAAGGCAAAGACAATGCACGCGAATATTTGCGCAACAATCCCGACATCGCGTTTGAGATTGAAAACAAAGTGCGCGGTGCATTGAACATCGCTTTGTTAGCGGGTAGCGATAAGCCTAAAGCTAAGGCAGCGGCTAAAGCGGGCAAAGCTGATGCGAAAATTGAAGCAAAAATGGACGCTAAAGCGGACGACGCTGAGGTTTAAGTAACGGTAGTGAGTAGATAAAAATGCGGTACAGAATTTCTGTGCCGCATTTTGTTTTGTGCCTACTATTTTTGCAGGTCAGGGGGCGCGATGGGATATAAAAAAGTAGCAATCAGTTTGCGTGGCCGCGCCTTGCAATGCTTGGCGCGGCGTGAATATAGCCGCGCTGAATTACGCGCAAAACTGTTGCCGCATGCGGAAATTGAAAATGATTTTGAGCAAGTTCAGCCGATAGATTTAGACGCACTGCTTGACGATTTAACCGCGCGCGGTTGGCTGTCTGACGTGCGCGCCACCACGCAATTTGTTCACGCTAAGCGCAGTCGTTTCGGTACGCAGCGCATCACCCAAGAGTTGCGCCAGCGCGGCATTAGTAGCGAGCTTATCGAGGCGACGTTGCCTGTGCTGCAAGAGACCGAGTTAGACACCGCTCGTGAAGTGTGGCAAAGGAAATATCGCAGCCCGCCAGTTGATGCAAAAGAGAAAGCGAAACAAATGCGCTTTTTACAATCGCGCGGCTTCTCGTTTGAGATTATCGCCAAAGTATTTCGTGCGGGACACGACGAGGAAGAAAGTTAAGGTAATATCGTTTAATAGCGGACAGCATTAAGGATAATTTATGCGCCACCAGCCACCAGCCTATGTCACTCAAAACTAAGTTTTTTTTACTGTTCGTTGCAGTGTTTCTACTGTTCATGGCAACTTTTTGGGGCTTCACTCAATACTGGGTTGCAGGCATCAATAACGATTGGGCCATGCGCTTGACCGAGAAGCAGGTGCTGTTTGATAAGCATCGCACTCTGCATCCGTTGTTGCGCGAAATTGTCATAGCCAGAAAAATGGCGGCGGAGCCCGCTCTCGTTGATATGGTGTTGTATCCCAATGATGAGCAAGTGGCACAACGCGGTCGGGCAATGCTGGAAAGTTATCGCAATAAATTTCAAAGCCGAAGTTACTTCGCTGCCTTTAGCGGCTCACAACAATACTATTTGCACGAGAACGAAACAGGCTACGCCGAGCGTAAATTGGCTTACGTCATGTCGCCCAATAATCCAGTGGATGCTTGGTTCTACGCGACATTGGCACATGGGCGCGACGTTGTAGTCAACGTCAACATTGATGGACACGATGCCGATCAGCTCGCCCATGTTTGGATTGACGTGGTAATGAAGCACGATGGAAAAGTTATTGGTGTGGTCGGTACAGGCTTGCATCTGCGCGAGTTTTTGCAAGAGTCAGTAGCGATGGATCAAGCGGGTGTGACCAACCTAATCGTCGATAGCGAGATGGCGATTCAGCTCAATCGAGATCCGCAAATGATCGACCTCGCCAGCATTACTAAATCTACGGATCAACGCTTAAAAGTCGATGTGTTACTGACGCGTGCGGACGACATTAAAAATCTGCGCATCGTGATGCAACGCTTGATGCGCAAGGAATCAGCTAGTGAAATGTTGCGGGTAAATTATCACGGACGCGAGCATTTATTAGGCGTGGCATACATCCCTGAGTTGGACTGGTTTGACCTGACTTTGATTGACGCGCATCAAGGCGTGTTGTTCGCTAAATTGTGGTGGGTGGCGGGCTTGTTTGGCGTGCTATTTTTAAGCGTATTAGCCCTTGTAGCGTGGATGTTGCATCGCTGGTTGTTGAACCCAATGGCGATACTGAAAAAAGCCATGCACGAAGTGGAATTAAATCATTACGCCAGCATCCCGCCGCTGGTCGGCTCGGCGGAAATCAAGAGTCTGTCGCAGCAATTTAACCTGATGGCGGAACATATCCGCAGCCATCATCAAGAGCTGGAAGACAAGGTGCAGCAACGTACTCAGGCATTGGACGAGAGTTTGGCGCAAGTACAAAAACTGGCATTTTATGACGCGCTCACGAGCTTGCCGAATCGCCGTTTGTTGGGCGAACGATTGAGTCATGCCAAGTTGGAAGGCAAGCGTAGCGGGCATTACGGGGCATTGATGTTTTTAGATTTAGATAAATTTAAGCCGCTCAACGATTTGTATGGACACGAAATGGGCGACTTGATGCTGATAGAAGTCGCGCGTCGTTTACAAAGTTGTGTGCGTGAAGTCGATACCGTGGCGCGCTTCGGCGGCGATGAATTTGTGGTGGTATTAGGCGCGTTAGTTAGGGACTTTACGCAGTCTGAAATACAAGCGGGCAATATCGCGGAAAAAATTCGTGGCGTACTTGCCGAGCCATACTTTTTGCAGGCGCAGCAGGGTGAAGAGGTATTGCATTACAGCGCGGGCAGCATCGGTGTGACGCTATTCCAAGGCCAAATTGTTAAAGCGGATGACTTACTTAAACGGGCGGATATGGCGATGTATCAAGCCAAACAAGCTGGACGTAATCGCGTCTGTTTTCACCGATAACAGTGGCCTTTTGCGCCTAGACACCGCTGCGACAGGGTAAGTAAAGCCTGATAGAATGCGCGGCCTTTTTTTATTAACTTTTATTCGGAGAATCACGCATGGCTATCGAACGCACACTTTCTATTATCAAACCTGATGCAGTCGCAAAAAATGTAATCGGTCAAATCTACTCACGCTTTGAAGGCGCGGGCTTGAAAGTTATCGCGGCACGCATGACACAATTGTCACGCGCTGAAGCCGAAGGTTTTTACGCAGTACACGCAGCACGCCCATTCTTCAATGACTTGGTGAGCTTTATGATTTCAGGTCCGGTGATGATTCAGGCTTTGCAAGGCGAAGGCGCAATCTTGAAAAATCGTGATTTGATGGGCGCGACAGATCCTAAAAAAGCTGACAAAGGTACGATTCGTGCTGACTTCGCTGACAGCATCGACGCAAATGCAGTACACGGTTCTGACGCGGCTGAAACTGCGGCTGTTGAAATCGCTTACTTCTTCCCAGCATTGAACGTTTACTCTCGTTAATCCCTAGGCATTGTTAGGAAATTACGCCATTCCTGCGCAGGCGGGAATGACGACTTAGTGGGATTGAATTACAAGGGTTGTAAATGAAACAAAACCTCCTCGATTTTGATGCGCATGGACTAACGGCTTATTTTGCGGAGCTAGGTGAAAAGCCTTTCCGCGCCAAGCAGTTGATGCGCTGGATGTACAAAAGCGGGGAGTCCGATTTTGCTGCGATGACAGACATCGCGGCCAGTTTGCGTGACAAGCTCACGCAACACGCCTGTATCAAAACGCCTGCCATCATGCGCGCCGAGCTGTCCGACGACGGCACGCGCAAATGGCTGTTAGACGTAGGCACAGGCAACGCTGTCGAGGCGGTGTATATCCCCGAAGCGACGCGCGGTACTTTATGTATTTCTTCACAAGCAGGATGTGCACTGGATTGCTCGTTTTGCTCCACCGGAAAACAAGGTTTTAACCGCAATCTAAGCGTGGCCGAAATCATCGGTCAATTGTGGTGGGCGAATCATCAGTTGGGTAAGAACGCTGAAGGGAATTGGGCAATCAGCAACGTAGTGATGATGGGCATGGGCGAGCCGCTGTTGAATTTTGACAATACGGTAAGCGCGCTGCGCTTGATGTTGGACGATCACGGTTATGGCTTGTCGCGTCGTCGCGTCACGGTTTCCACGTCGGGTGTGGTACCCGCGATGGACAGATTGCGCGAAGAATGTCCAGTGGCATTGGCGGTGTCGCTACACGCGCCGAACGACAAGCTGCGCGATGTCCTCGTACCTATCAATCAGAAGTATCCGCTCAAGGAATTACTCGCCGCGTGCTTGCGTTATTTGGAAAAAGCACCGCGCGATTTCATCACCTTCGAGTATGTGATGTTGGATGGGGTGAACGACAGCGTGCAGCAGGCACATGAGCTGGTGCGATTGTTGGCGGACGTGCCGTGCAAGCTCAACCTCATCCCATTTAATCCCTTTCCGCAGACGCATTATTTGCGCTCTAAACCCGATGCGATTGCGCGTTTTCGCGATGTGTTAATGCAAGCCAATATCATTACCACGGTGCGCAAAACGCGCGGTGATGACATCGCGGCGGCGTGTGGGCAATTGGCAGGGCAAGTGCAAGATAAAACTAAACGCACGGGCACGCGCCCGGTGATATTGCATCGCTAATTTTTTAGAAGGTAAGTTCGCTATGGTTCGTTACATCTTTTTATCCCTGTTGTTAGCGGGCTGTGCAGGGGGCGGGATGAGTAGTGAAAACGCGCAAAAAAGTGCGCGTATTCATACCGAGTTAGCAGCTTTGTATCTGGAGCGTGTGCAAATGGGCATGGCCTTGACTGAGGTCGATCAAGCCTTGCTAATTAAATCGGATTTTGCCCCTGCCTATAACATGCGTGCCTTGATACATATGGCTTTGCATGAGGATAAGGATGCTGAATCCGACTTCAAACGCAGCTTGAGTATTGATGGAAAAAGCTCTGAAACACACAGCAGCTATGGTTGGTTTTTATGCCAGAGCGGTCGTGAAAAAGACTCTATTGCGCACTTCATGTCCGCTTTGAAAAACCCCTTGTATCAAACCCCTGAGCAGGCCTATTTGAATGCGGGCGTGTGTGCGCAAAAAATGAATAGCTTGGTTTTGGCTGAAGATTTTTTTCAACATGCGCTTGTGGTCAGGCCTGAATTGCCGCAGGCGTTGTTAGGTATGGCGCAATTGAATGCGGCTAAAGAAGATTTTGGTCTGGCAAAGAAGTTTTTTAATCAATACGCCGCTAAAACAGACAGTTTGAGCGCGGAAGATTTATCGCTGGCGGTACGTATTGAAGGGCAATTAGGTGATCGTAACGCCGCGGCCAGTTATCTCATGAAGCTGCGTAATTTGTACCCTGATTCAAAAGAGGCGCGTGCGCTGAGCAAGTAACTCAACTTTAGGAGTCGATAGCATGGATGAATTAATTGCCAATCCAGATTTGCCCACGGTCGAAGTTGTCGCCAAGAAAAATGTTGGCGAGCAGTTGCGTATGGCGCGTGAAGTAAAAGGTTTAAGCGTTACCGATGTGGCGGCACAAATTCGCCTTGCGCCGCGCCAAATCGAAGCCTTAGAAGCGGATGACATGGCGAGCTTGCCTGAGCTGCCGTTTGTGCGCGGCTTCGTGCGCAGTTACGCAAAATTATTAGGCTTGGATGCCCAGCCCTTGTTGGCGGTCTTGCCCGATCCCTATGCCAGCAGCGAGTTGCATCTGCCAGCTTCGGTGGATGTCGCGTTCGATGTGAAAAAATTGTCCATGCAGCAAAGTCGTGTGTGGTTGATTGCACTCGCCATTGTCGTGTTCCTAGTCGTTATTTTTGTATCGTGGAATCCTGTCGCACCCGTATCGCAGCCCGTGCCAGTACTTGCGGTTGTTGAGCAAACTATTGAGCTGCCGATTATTGTTGAGCCTGCTCCCGCTAGCAGTGCGCCAATCGATGCTGTCGATGCGTTGGCGACTGCTTTAGTCGCACCGATTGCGGCACAAGTTAAAGCTCCGTTGCCGATGAGTGATGTGCCGGCACTTACTGCGCCACTCACGAATCTGGCGGTAGCGAGTGGCGTGCCAGTCAGCAATGTTGCGATTTCACTACGCTTAATTTTTGCGGCGGAATCTTGGGCGGAAATCACCGACGGCAGCGGAAAAACTTTATCGTCGCGTCATCATCCTGCTGGCACGGAACTTAATTTGAAGAGCGTTGGGCCTTATCAGCTCGTCATTGGCAATGCCAGTTCCGTGCAGCTTTATCGTCGTGGCAAATTGCTAGATTTAACGAGCTTTATCAATAAAACCAGCGACGTGGCGCGCTTGACCGTGGAGTAAATGATGAGTGCAATTTTTAATCGCCGTCCGTCGCAGCGCGTTCTAATTGGTGAGGTGATGATGGGCGGCGGCGCGCCTATTGTGATTCAGTCTATGACTAATACCGACACGGCGGATGCCGCAGCGACAGTCAAGCAAGTTTATGAATTGGCACAAGCCGGTTCGGAGTTGGTGCGCATCACGGTGAACACGCCCGAAGCCGCCGCGCAAGTCGCCACCATACGCAAGCAATTGGATCAGATGGGCTGCGATGTGCCGCTGGTGGGCGACTTTCATTACAACGGCCATCGCTTGTTGCGCGACTATCCTGATTGCGCACAAGCTCTCGCAAAATATCGTATCAATCCTGGCAATGTCGGGCGTAGTCGCAACGAAGAAGACCCGTTTACGATGATGATAGAAACGGCGATTCAGTACGATAAACCCGTGCGCATCGGCGTGAACTGGGGCAGCTTGGATCAGAATTTAGTGGTGCGCATGATGGATGAAAATTCGCGTCTGCCGCAGCCCTTGGATGCCAAACATGTCACGCAAAACGCACTCATCGCCTCCGCACTAGAGAGCGCGCAACGTGCCGAAAAATTAGGCATGGCGCACAACCGCATCGTGCTGTCATGCAAGGTCAGCGACGTGCAAGATTTAATCGCGGTTTATCGTTCGTTAAGTAGCCAATGCGACTACGCGCTGCATCTGGGTTTGACCGAAGCGGGCATGGGATCGAAAGGCATTGTCGCCTCCACTGCCGCCCTTGCCGTGCTGTTACAGCAAGGCATCGGCGACACCATCCGCATTTCTTTAACGCCCGAACCGAACGGCTCGCGCACCCAAGAAGTTATCGTCGGACAAGAGATTTTGCAGACTATGGGCTTGCGCGCTTTCGCGCCTATGGTCACCGCCTGTCCTGGTTGCGGTCGAACCACCAGCGTGTTTTTTCAAGAATTAGCACTGAGCATACAGAATCATTTGCGCGAGCAAATGCCAGTGTGGCGCACGCAATACGACGGCGTGGAAAACATGACCGTGGCGGTGATGGGTTGCGTGGTGAACGGCCCCGGCGAAAGCAAGTTGGCCAATATCGGCATTAGTTTGCCAGGCTCAGGTGAAAGCCCCGCAGCCCCGGTATACATTGACGGCGAAAAGGCTGTGACCTTGCGCGGCGACAACATTGCCAATGAGTTCACCAAGCTGGTGGATGATTATGTAGCGAAAAAATATCCGGCGAGGACGGCGGGTTCACCGAAGTTGGCTCGGACGATTGCGATAGCTGTGGCGAAATAACAAGCTGAGTTTTTGAGTGACTAGAGAGCATTAGGTTGGGTAAAGTCCATCTGCCACTGATATTTTGAGGTGGCTAGCGTTTTTCGGGCTAGCCCAGCAAACACTCAATTCCACCACGCCGAACAAAAACATCCACCTCTAAAATTCCCTTTGCAATCACTCCGACTGCAAGAAAACCGCTCCCTTGCGTTATAATCCGCGATTTGTCGCAATCCCCACCTAACACTATGAGTAACGAGACTTTGCAAGCCGTAAAAGGCATGAACGACATCCTGCCCGACGAAGCGGGGCTTTGGCTGTGGTTTGAGGAAGTGGTGCGCAACTGGCTGGATAGCTACGGTTATCGCAACATTCGTATGCCTTTGGTCGAGCCGACCGCGTTGTTCAAACGCGCGATAGGCGAGGTCACTGACATCGTCGAAAAAGAAATGTATAGCTTTGCGGATGCGCTAAATGGTGATCATCTGACGCTGCGTCCTGAAGGCACAGCTTCCTGCGTGCGCGCCGTGTTGCAACACAATTTGCTGTATAACGCGCCGCAGCGTTTGTACTACACAGGACAAATGTTCCGTCACGAGCGGCCGCAAAAAGGTCGCTATCGCCAGTTTCATCAAGTAGGTGTTGAAGCACTTGGTTTTGCTGGCCCTGACATCGACGCGGAGCAGATTTTGATGTGCGCGCGGCTGTGGAAATTGCTCGGTATTCGTGATGTGACTTTGCAACTGAATACCTTAGGTGACGCGGCGGCACGGCAACAACATCGCGCCAAATTGATAGCCTATTTAGAGCAACATTTAGAGCTGCTCGATGCCGAAGCCACGCGCCGTTTGCATACCAATCCGCTGCGTATTTTGGACAGTAAAAATCCTGCCATGCAAGACCTCATCGCGGGCGCCCCCCGCCTGATTGAGGAGTTGGACGCAGAGGCGTTGGCGCATTTTGCCGCACTGCAAGCCACGTTGACCGCGCATGGGGTGGTGTTTGAAATCAATCCGCGTTTGGTGCGTGGCTTGGACTATTACAACCGCACTGTGTTCGAGTGGGTGACGACACGCTTAGGCGCGCAAGGCACGATTTGTGCGGGCGGACGTTACGACGGTTTGGTAGAACAGATAGGCGGAAAACCCGCAGCAGCAATGGGTTTTGCGATGGGCGTGGAACGCTTGTTGGCGTTGTTGCAAGACGACGGTATGGCGTTGCCTAAGCCCCAAGTGGATGTGTATGTGGTGCATCAGGGCGAGCAGGCGGCCGCGTTGGCGAGCCGTGTTTCAGAGCAGCTGCGCGACGCAAAGCTGCGTGTGGTGATGCATTGCGGCGGTGGCAGCTTTAAGTCGCAAATGAAAAAAGCGGATGCCAGTGGCGCACGTATTTCTGTTGTGATTGGTGACGATGAAGCGCAGGCGCAGCAAGTGAGCATTAAGCCCATGCAGGGTGGCGAACAAGTAAAAGTAGGCGTGGTACAACTCAACGCTACAGTTTTAGAAATTATTAACCGTTAATTTAGGAGCGCGAACATGGCCGTTTTAGATTTGCAAGAACAGGAACAACTCGAAGGTTTGAAGGCTTGGTGGAAAGACAATGGTAATTGGGTGCTGGGTGCGACCTTGCTTGCGGTGGTTGTCATCGGCGGCTGGCGTGCTTGGACGTATTACCAAAATAAGCAGGCGACGGAGGCGGCAACTTTGTTTGAGCAGTTTGCCTTGCAGTTGCCGAGCAATGACAACAAGCGCATTAACGACGCGGCACAGGCGGTGATGGATAAATACGCGGGCACGATTTACGCGGCGCGAGCAGCCTTGACTGCTGCGCAAATCAACGAACAAAGTAAAGCGATTCCGCAAGCGAAAACGCAATTGCAATGGGTGTTGGATCATGGTTCTGAAGCGGCGATGAAAGACGTGGCGCACTTGCGTTTGGCAGCAATTTTGTTGGACGAAAAATCTTACGATGATGCGCTGAAACAACTGAATGCTGCCCATCCTGCGGCGTTTGAAGGCTTGTATGCCGACTTGAAAGGCGATGTATTGAGTGCGCAAGGTAAAGAGGTTGAGGCGCGTGCGGCGTACCAAATTGCCTTCGATAAAACCGATGTGAAAAGCACTTATCGCCAACTGATTCAAATGAAATTGGATGATTTGGGCGGTGCGCAAGCGGCTGCTGCGGACGGTAAAAAATAATGTTGCGTCGTCTGCTCTTGTTGCCCGTGGTGCTGTTGGTGGCGTGCGCTAGCACGCCTAGCAAAACTGCCAACGAAACGCCTGCTGAGCTTAAAGATTTTGCCGCGACTGCAAAATTCGCGGTGCGTTGGCATGGAAGTTTGGGTGAGGCGGGCAGTTATATGTTGCGTCCTGCGCTACTTGCCGATGCCATCGTCGGCGTGTCTAGTAAAGGGGTGTTGAGTGCGCTGTCGCGCAGCACGGGCAAGCCGCTCTGGCAAGTGAAGACTGGGCTAAACGTGGCTGGCGGCGTGGGTGCGGGCGACAAAATGTTGTTGCTGGGCAGCGATAAAGGCGAGGTGGCGGCATTTGATTTAAGCGGAAAGTTGCTTTGGCAAGTGAAAGTTTCTAGCGAGGTGTTAAGCGCGCCGCAATTCGCCGATGGCTTCGTGTTGGTGCGCAGTGCGGATGGCCGGATTGCCGCATTAAATGCGTTGAATGGCGAGCGCGTTTGGTTGTATGAACGTGCCACACCTGCGCTGGCGGTGCGTAGTTTCGCCAGCGTGACGATACAGCGCGGCATCGTTTACGCAGGCTTTGCGGCGGGCAAACTCGCCGCGCTGGATTTGAAAACAGGCAGCTTGTTGTGGGAAAACTCGGTGTCGCAACCGCGCGGTAATACTGAACTAGACCGCATCAGCGACATCACCAGCGATGTCGCCGTCGATGATGAGCAGGCCTGTGCGATTGCCTTTCAAGGTCGATTGGCTTGCTTTGATGCGGCGCAAGGTAGCCCGCTATGGAATCGTGATATTGCCAGCGACAAAGGCATGATGCTGTTGCGCAAATTTTTATATTTAAGCGACGCGACAGGCAATGTTTTGGCATTAGAAAAATCCACAGGTAGCAGCGTGTGGAAAAATGACCAGTTGACTTTACGCGATACCAATACGCCGCTTGCCTTTAATGACTTTGTCGTGGTCGCTGATTTTGAGGGCTATTTACATGCCCTCGCACGCGACGACGGACGCTTAGTTGCACGCATCAAATTAGATGGCAGCCCAATGTTGGGCGCGCCGCTAGAACTCGATAACGGACTGCTGGTGCAAACCCGCGATGGCGGTCTGTATTCGCTCACCTTACAGTAATAGAAAGTCTCAGCATGTTGCCTACATTAGTGCTCGTCGGTCGTCCCAATGTGGGCAAGTCCACGCTTTTTAATCGTCTTACGCGCAGTCGCGACGCACTGGTTGCCGATCAACCGGGCTTGACCCGTGATCGTCATTACGGTCGCGGTCGTGTCGGTGAACGCCCTTATTTGGTGGTCGATACGGGCGGTCTCGAACCGGTTGCCAAGGACGGCATCATGCACGAGATGGCAAAGCAAAGTCGTCAAGCGGTGGACGAGGCGGACGTGGTGCTGTTCATCGTCGATGGACGTGCCGGTTGTACACCGCAAGACATGATTATCGCCACCGAGCTGCGTAAAACGGGCAAGCCAATTTTGCTGCTGGTGAATAAAGCCGAAGGGATGCAGCGCGCCAAAATTACCGTTGAGTTTTTTGAGCTTGGCTTAGGTGAACCCTACCCAATTTCTTCCGCGCACGGCGACAACGTCACCGAAGTCATCGAAATCGCGATGGAGAATTTCCCTGAAGAAATCGACGAAGAAAAAACCGAAGGCGATAAGCCGCCGAAACTGGCGATTGTCGGCCGTCCTAACGTCGGAAAGTCCACGCTGGTGAATGCAATTTTGGGTGAGCAACGCGTCATCGCCTTCGATCAACCGGGCACCACGCGCGACAGTATTTACATCGACTTCGAGCGCGACGGCCGTGCCTACACCATCATCGACACCGCTGGCGTGCGTCGCCGTGGCAAAGTTGATGAAGCCATCGAAAAATTCTCCGTGATTAAAACCATGCAAGCCATTGAAGATGCCAACGTGGTGGTGTTAGTGGTGGACGCGCGCGATCAAATTACTGAACAAGACGCACACGTTGCCGATTTCGTTTTACAAGCGGGACGCGCCTTAGTTTTGGCAGTGAATAAATGGGATGGCTTGGACGATCATCAACGCCTGATGGTCAAAAATGACATCGAACGCAAGCTGCATTTTTTGAGTTTTGCTAAACGTCATTACATCTCCGCGCTGCACGCCAACGGCATACCCAGCGTGTTGAAATCGGTCGATGAAGCCTATGCCGCCGCGATGTTAAAAATGTCCACGCCCAAGCTCACTCGCGCTTTGGTTGCTGCACTCGATAAACAACTGCCACCCAAAGGCGGACGCTTCTTACCAAAAATGCGCTACGCCCATCAAGGCGGCAGCAACCCACCGTTGATTGTGATTCACGGCAGTGGCTTGGACGACGTACCCGCCAGCTACACCCGCTATCTGGAACGCACCTTCTGCGAAATCTTCAAGCTGCAAGGCACACCAATGAAGATTCAATACAACTCCAGCAAGAACCCGTTTGAAGGGAAGAAGCCTAGAGCGTTGACTGAGGCGGAACAACGTAAGGCGCATCGCGCACGGATTAGAGGGAGGAAGTTGTACGGTTCGTAAGTTGAATTTTGTACGGCGGGTGCTTAAGCGAGGTAGGGTGGGCAAGCCTCTCCTACCCACCGTTATTGTGCTACCGCGTGGGCAAAACTTGCCCACCCTACATGGGAGGTAAAAAAATCATGTCACGTTATCGTCGCAGTTTGCTGGTGAGCGGGACGTTTTTCTTTACCGTTGCGCTGGCTGACCGTCGCTCCGCGTTGTTGGTGGAGCAAGTCGAACGGTTGCGTGCGTCTTATCGCCGCGTGCAAGGTGATTATCCTTTCGAGACGGTGGCGATTTGTGTGTTGCCCGACCATTTACATGCGCTGTGGCGTTTGCCTGTTGATGATGCCAATTTCTCTTTGTGTTGGAGTTTGATTAAAGCGGGATTTTCGCGCGGCTTAGCAGCTTCGGTGAATCTCAGTGAGAGCAAAATCGCCAAACGCGAAAAAGGGATTTGGCAACGGCGTTTTTGGGAGCATCAAATTCGCGATGATTTGGATTTGCAGCGGCATGTTGATTACATCCATTTCAATCCCGTCAAACATGGTCATGTGGCGCGCTTGGTGGATTGGCCGTATTCATCATTTCACCGCTATGTTGCCGATGGAATTTTTCGCGATGATTGGGCTGCGGGTGAGGTAGGGTAGGGTGGGCAAAATTTATTTGCCTACTCGGGAACATGCAAATAGGTGGGCAGAAAAACTTGCCCACCCTACCACCTAGCTACGCGACTTTTGACTTATCATTCCCTACCGTTTAACCCTAAGGAGTTGTGATGAAAAAAATATTATTGTTGGTTTGCATGACGTTTTTGATGTCGGGGTGTTTGTATTCACCTTATGATTTTGATGGGCGTGACGGTTCTCATGCGGGACGCGGACATGGCGACGGTGGTGAACATGGGCATGGTGATGGTGAGCGGCGCGGTCGCGGCGACTAACCGCAAAGCCTAGTAGATAAAAAGCTCTTGTGATTACGGGAGCTTTTTTATTGCTGGCATTTGCGTTGTTGCACCAAGTGGGTTTAGCGGCGATTGAGCATTAAAACGATGCTCCTGAGTTATCGCTAGTTGCGGTTTTATTTTCGTAGTTGAGGTGAGCTTGGTGGCTCTAATTGAATCAGGTGTTACCCATAAGAATAACGGGGCGGATATGAACGAACATTTACAAACGGGCAAATTGGAAATCACGGATGACTTGCTTTCTTTGCCTGTGCATGTGGGTGATGCGTGGCAGTTGCAAGCGGACAGACTGGGTAAGCAACGCTATTTTGCTAAGCTCATCGGCTATTTAAATCAAAGAAGTTTGATTGTGATGGTGTTCGGTGCAGACACGCTGCCCGCAATTGGCGATGGCTTTTCGGTGCGCGGTTTTATTGGGAATAAAACCTATGAGTTTTATAGTCATGTGACAGGTGTATCGAATAGCCCTTATCCGCATCTGCATTTGGATTTCCCCAAACAAACTCAAACTCGTTTGATGCGCCGCGCGATTCGAGTACGCACGCAGTTGCCTGCTGTGGCATCGGGCTTGCCTAGCAACTTGAAAGCGACGTTGGTCGTGAGTGAAATCAGTGCAACGGGGGCGGGTTTAAGTGCCGATGTGTTTTTGGGAACGGTTGGGGATTACATTACTTTGAATTTTAGTATTCCCAGTGAAGGCGTTGATCAGTTCTATAACATTCCAGTGGTGATACGCAATGTGGCCGATGCGGTAGATGCCAGTTATGCCTTGCAATATGGCGTGGAGTTCGTGGCGGTAACCGACATTTTGCGGAGTGCGTTGCAGGAGTATTTATGCGTGAAATTGTTAGGCATGGACAAACCGAGTAGCGGTTTTATTTAATGTTAGTGCAATCGTGCTATGCCATTATTCTGCCTAGGCGGCGCATTGGTAAATGTACTTTCAAAAGTGGCATCGCTACATTACTATGCCCTTCCGTTAATGAGCTACACGGTTTATTTTAGATTCATACAATAACTACAACTGTAAATTTAATGATGAATAATTCTCTCTATTCTTATCCCGCTGTGCCAGCGAACAGATGGTGGTTAGCCAGTTTGTTATTGGTGTGTAGCACGCACGCTGTGGCATTAGGTTTAGGTGAGCTGTCTAGTTATAGTGAGTTAGGTGAGCGACTCAATGTTCAAGTTGAATTGTTGGCTCCTCCAGATCGCGGTACGCCGCTTGCGGTGCGCTTAGGCAGTGTCGAGGAATACCAAAAAAACGGACTGATTTATCCGCTTGGTGTGAAGCTCAGGTTTGTGCTAGTAAGCGAAGCGGGGTTGCCCGCAAAAATTCGTATTAGCAGTAGTCAGCCGATTAACGAACCGTTTATACAGTTGCTGTTAGATGTTTCTTATCCTGGTGCACGCGTGGTTAAGACGTTTTCCGTGTTGTTAGATCCCCCGCATGCCGGCGTTTTCAACGCCCCTCCCTCCCTTCCTGTTGCGACTGAGCCGAGCAAGCCTAGCTTAGCGTTTGAGGCTGCTGAGTCTGCTCCGCCTGCTCCCGTTGTTGCACCTGCCGTACCGCTTGCGGTTAAGCGTGCGCGCAGGATGACCCCGTCACAACGTAAATCTGTTGCCCCCCTCCCTGCCTCGTATAAGTCGCTGCGCGAGTTGGATGATGCGCGTGCCAATGCGTCCGCTACGGGGGTCAAACTGGTCATTTCTACTGAGTTAAGCACCAGTTTGCGCATTTCTAAGCTCGAACCACATAGCACGGCAACGGGGTTAAGCGACGACGCTTTGCAAGAAGAGTTGATTGCTAAAAATAAAACCCTACATGAACTGACCCTGCAAATCGCGGAAATGCAGGCGATGATTAGCAGTATGAAAAATCGCGAGTTGGGCGTTTCTGGCGTGCCAGCGACATTAACTGAGCCAGAATTGTTGGCGGCAAGTGCTGTCGATGTCGCACTTGCCGTGCCGATGGTGAGCGCGGTGAATAGCGTGCCAGTGCGCGTCAAAACTGCACCTGAGCACGCTGCGGTGACTCCGCTTTGGCCGCGGCCTAAAGTCTGGCTGCTGTTCGCTGCAATGTTAGCGTTGCTAGGCTTGGCTTACGCTTGGTGGCGTAAGCGTGCGAGTCATCCTGATTTGTCGCACAGTATTTTTGATGATTTACATTTGGCGCGTGACGAAGCCATACAGCATGAAACAGTCAATCCTTTTGTTGCCAAACCGGTGGTGAAGGGGGATGGGCGCACGGCAACGGTGATGGTGGGTGATTTGTCGATGAAAGTGCCCTCTTATAAAGCTCCTGCTCAGGGTAGCAATCCTGAATATGACTTGATTGAGCAAGCTGATATTTATTTGCAATTTGGTCACGACAAGTTGGCGGAAGAAGTGCTGCAAGAAGCTTTGTTGGTGAATCCTAATAACGTACAAATTTATTTAACGCTGTTGGATATTTATGACACGCATCACGATGCAGAAAAATTTGCTGCTTTGGCACTTGAGCTGGAAAGCCGTGCTGATATAAAAATTTGGGAGCGGGTCTGCAAAATGGGTAAGCGCATTGACCCAGATAATGAACTATACGGATTGCATTTAGCCAAGCCGGCTACCGTTGCACATAACACGCATGGCGGCCATATTGATCAGGATTTAGGTGATTTATATGAAGCATCCCCTCGTTCACCGCAGCCCTGATTTCTTTTCCCTTAAATAGTCAATAATCTACGGCATAATGCGCGGTTAGTTTTGCCGCGCCTTGCACGGCAGCCATTCATCCTTTATTTGCTTGCTCTGCCTATGTCCTTAGCCCTGTCCTACACCCTCGCCGACATCACCCGTTGGTTCGCCATCAACGACATCAATCGCGCCAAGGCCTATCTCAATTCGATTAGCAATTTAGACATTCAAGCCGAGCTTATTCGCGCCAAAGTGCAAGGCACGCAACGTCTGCCTTACGAATTGGAAATTTTATTGCAGCGCGATAAAACGGGAGCACTCACCGCTAAGCCGTTCTGCACTTGCCCCGTGGGCTATCAATGCAAACATGCGGCGGCAGTGTTGCTGTCGGTGTTGAGCGTGCCGCGTGTGGCGAGCCCAACAGGCACGACGGTGAATCATGCTTTGACCGAATGGATTGCTGAATTGCGCGGCACGGTGCAGCTCCCACCCACACGAAAAAAACCTGCTAGCACGCAGCGCAGCGTCGCCTTGTGTTACGGGCTGATGAAGTCGGCGCAGCATCAACACTATGTGGTGCAAATCTACAAAGCCAAGCTGGATTCGGCGGGCGAGTTGATGGGCGAGTTGGATTTTTGGGACAACGTCGAGCGCACCTTGCTCAACCCGCCACAATATGTGCGCGAAGACGACCTGCCGATTTTGCGGCTGTTATTGCGTCAATACGACCGTTACGACGGCTATCAAGTCATCGGCAAACACGGCGACGAATTGCTGCGCCGTTTATTGGCGAGCAATCGTCTGTATTTGCGTCAGCGTGTGGCGGGCAATCGCGAGCGTTTATCTGAACCTTTACCGCTGACGCAAGGCGACGCGCGCGATGCTCACATTGCCTGGGGCGCGGACGATCAAGGCTGTATGCAGCCGACCGTCATCCGCAGCGGCAACGCGGTGCAACTGATTACCTTGCCTGAAGCGATTTGGTATGTGGATAGCGAATTCGGTGAGCTTGGCGAATTGCGCATCGCGCAAGCCCCCGCGCAAGTGGCGAAGCTGCTCACTATGCCGCCGCTCAACGACATGGAAATGTTGGTGGTCGCCGAAGCGCTGCGCGAGTTGTTACCCGATTTGCCCGCGCCTTCCAAAGCCGCCTTGCGCCAAATTAAAACCACCATGCAGCCGCGTCTTTCGCTCGGTACTTCGGATGCGGCGTATCGCAGTGCGTATCGCGGCTATCCCTATGGTCAGCAAGTGCGCGACTTTGCCCATCTGCAATACTGCTATGGCGAAGCGTGTATCGCGCACGATCACCCCAGCGAGTTTTGCACCTTAGCCAGCGGCGAAACCGTGCGCGTGTTGCGCGATAAAACCGCCGAGGCTGCCGCGCTAAAAGTGCTGCACAAGCATGGCTTGAACGACATGCCGCAAGTCAGTTTTGTGGTCGGTGAAAAGCCCTATGCGCAGCTCGGTTTAGATTGCGAAGAAGACTGGATTGCCTTTATGCAGCAAGCCGCGCCGACTTTGCGTGCGGCAAATTGGCAAATCGAAATCCTGCCGGGTTTTCGTCATCACATCGTCGAAGTCGAAGCCTGGGTAGGCGATTTTGACGAGCAGGAAGACGGCTGGTTTAGCTTGAATATGGGCATCGTGGTAAACGGCGAACGCGTCGCCTTAGCCCCGCTGTTGCACGAATTATTTAAGGTCGATGCACGTTGGTTAGACGCGCTGCAAGTCGAGCTGATGCCTGATAACGAAGCCGTCACTTTGCAATTGCCGAATGGCGCGCAAGTCAATGTGCCTGCGGTGCGCATCAAGCCGCTTGCGCGCACGCTGTTGGAATTATTCGATGGCGGAATGCGCGGCGAAGGCATCCGTTTGTCGCGTTATGACGTAACGCGCATTCAGCAATTAAGCGACATGGAACGCTGGCAATTTAAGGGCGCGGACGCGCTGATTGCCTTGGCGGAAAAGCTCAAAAACAGCAATGGTGTCAAGGCAGTGAAGCCGCCGAAAAATTTTGCTTTAGAGCTGCGCCCCTATCAATTAGAAGGCGTGGCGTGGCTGCAATTTTTGCGCGAAAACGAGCTGGCGGGCATCTTGGCGGACGACATGGGCTTGGGCAAAACCGCGCAAGCCTTGGCGCATTTACTGATTGAAAAACACAGCGGGCGCATGGATAAACCCTCGCTGATTGTGTTGCCCACCTCGCTTATTTTTAACTGGAAAAACGAAGCCGCGCGCTTCGCCCCCGACCTCAAAGTATTGTCATTGCACGGCAAACAACGCTTAGATCAATTCACCAACATCAGCGACCACGATGTGATTTTGACCACCTATCCGCTGCTGTGGCGCGACCAAGATATTTTGTTGCAACACGACTATCACTTGCTGAGCCTCCAGCCAAGCCGCTGTGGCGGTACGCAAACTCAAAGCGCGCCATCGTTTATGTCTGACTGGCACACCGTTAGAAAATCATTTAGGCGACTTATGGTCGCAGTTTGATTTCTTATTGCCGGGCATGTTGGGCGACGCAAAAGCCTTCGCTAAAACTTGGCGTAACCCGATTGAAAAACAAGGCAACACGCAGCGTCGCACCCTGTTGGCGCAACGCATCAAACCGTTTATTTTGCGTCGCCGCAAACAAGACGTGGCGAGCGACCTGCCTGAAAAAACCCTGATTATTCGCAGCGTGGAATTGAGCGGCGCGCAACGCGATTTGTATGAAACCGTGCGCATCGCCATGGACAAACGGGTGCGCGAAGAAATCGCCGAAAAAGGCTTCGCGCGCAGCCACATCATCATGCTCGACGCGCTGCTCAAACTGCGTCAAGTGTGTTGCGACCCGCGCCTGCTCAAACTCACCGCCGCGCAAAAAGTGCAAGAACACGCCAAGCTCGACATGCTGATGGAAATGTTGCCAGAGCTGGTCAGCGAAGGCCGCCGCATCCT
>JBJORQ010000009.1:0-31363 GCA_046049345.1 Pseudomonadota bacterium
GTAGCTGGTAGCTGGTAGCTGGTAGCTGGTAGCTGGTAGCTGGTAGCTGGTAGCTGGTAGCTGGTAGCTGGTAGCTGGTAGCTGGTAGCTGGTAGCTGGGGGTTAGGGGTTGCTAGTAGCTACTAGCTACTAGCTACTAGCTACTAGCTACTAGCTACTAGCTTTTTCACCATTTTGATATGCGGAATGCCTGCATCCATAAACTTTTCGCCTTGCGCGACAAAGTCGAAATGTTCGTAAAACGGCACAGCTTGCACTTGTGCATCGACATCCACTTGCGTGTAGTCGTGGGCTTTCGCGTAGTGCAAAAACGCTTCCATAATCGCCGTGCCGACATATTGTCCGCGCCACTCTGGCATCACCGCGATGCGCCCAATATGACCGTTGGCAAACATCCGTCCGCAGGCAATGCCGTTGCCTTGCAAACTCAACGCCAGCGCGTGACGGCAGGTTTCGTCATGCTCATCAAATTCCATATCAGCAGGCACGCCCTGCTCGTCAATAAACACCGCTTGGCGGATCGCTTTGAGCAGCGGTTCGCCATCGTGCCAAGACACCAAACTGACGGTAAAGGGATTACTCATAATTTCCTCCTCAGGCAATAATTTCAACACTAATCCCAACTGGAATTAGCTCAAACAACTCAATTAAATTTTGATTATTCATGCGCACACAGCCATGTGAACCGACCGCCCCCAAGGTCACGCTATCAGGCGTGCCGTGCAGATAAACATAACGCCGCATGGTGTCGCAACGCCCCAAGCGATTAAAGCCCACTTCGCAACCCGACAACCACAAAATGCGCGTCAAAATCCAATCGCGTTTAGGCCATTTTTCGCCTAATGCGGGCGTATAAATTTCGCCCGTGGCACGTCGCCCGACAAACACCGTGTTCGCCACGCAACCCTTGCCTATCTTTGCCGCGCGGCGTGCAGTAACTATCACGCAATTCTCCCGCGCCCTGCGCAGCGGTCGAGACTGCATAACGGCGCAATACTTTTCCATCTGCGTCTAGCAGCTCTAAATGCTGCGTCGCTAAGTAAATTTTTATATGCATAAGGCTTTTTTCTGCGCACGACGCATGGCGAAAAATTCGCTCAAACGCGTGCCACACACCTCCGCCAAAACACCACGTTCAACCTGCGTGTGATGATTCCAACTCGGCAGCGCGAAGGTGTTAAACACGCTACCGCACGCGCCTGTTTTTAAGTCGTTCGCGCCATACACCAAGCGAGCAATGCGCGCATGCATAATCGCCCCCGCACACATCAAACACGGCTCTAGTGTGACAAATAATTCACAGCCGACCAGCCGATAATTACCCAGATTTTTTGCGGCATCACGCAAGGCTTGCATCTCCGCGTGCGCACTCGGATCGTGCTGCGAAATCGGCGCATTAAAACCGCGCCCGACGATGATGCCATCCTTCACCACCACCGCGCCCACGGGCACTTCGTTGATGGCTTGCGCCTGTTGCGCCAGCTCTAATGCCGCTTGCATGTACTGCTCATCACTCATCGCCGCGCACTCGTCAAAAAAGGGCGCAACCGTAACACATTCGTCATGTTTTTTGGGGAGTATAACTATCGCTAAAAATGCTAAAAATTGGTGCGTAAAAACGCATCGCGATGAGATTTTGATTTTGCGAGATAGCGCTTGCCAGCAATGGATTTTTTGCACAGAATTCGCCCCTCTCAAGCGAGCCTCTCAATGTTAAAAAATATCCCCCTAGATTTTTCTGTCCCCGCGACCAGCGGTCTGACTTTCTCACTCGCAGCAGTACACGGACGACATCTCGTTCTGTATTTTTACCCCAAAGACAACACCCCAGGATGCACCTCGCAAGCGCAACAATTTCGGGATTTATATCCTGAATTTTTGGCCGCAAATTGTGTCGTCATCGGCGTGTCGCGCGACAGTCTTAAATCTCACGAAAACTTCAAAACAAAATTCACGTTGCCGTTCGAGTTGGTCGCCGACACGGACGAAGTGTTGTGTCTATTATTCGGCGTGATGAAACAGAAAATGATGTATGGAAAACAAGTGCGCGGCATCGAGCGCAGCACGTTCGTATTCGATGCAACAGGTGTTTTGCGTCAGGAATGGCGCGGTGTCAAAGTCGCCGAACATGCAGTTGAGGTGCTCGGTGTGGTGAAGTCGCTTAACTCATAAATGGAGAACGCAATGTCCCCTCGTACAGGCTCTAGCAACAGCGATGCACATAAATTATTTGTCCTCGATACCAATGTTTTGTTGCACGACCCGACCAGCTTGTATCGCTTTGAAGAACACGATATTTGCTTGCCGATGTTTGTCTTGGAAGAGTTGGATAACAAGAAAAAAGGCATGACTGAAGTGGCGCGTAACGCGCGCCAAGTGAGTCGCTTTTTGGATGAAATTGTCAGCGACGCACCACGCAACATTGAAGAAGGCATCGCGCTGATTTCGCCTGCACACAAAAGCTGCACGGGACGGCTGTATCTGCAAACCAGTTTCGTCAAATACGAGCTGCCGCAAAATCTCGAATTAGGCAAAGCCGACAACGCAATTTTGGGCGTGGTCATCGGCCTGCAACAACAGCAGCCCGACCGCCCCGTTATCTTGGTCAGCAAAGACATCAACATGCGCATCAAGGCGCGCGCACTCGGTCTAGAAGCACAAGATTATTTCAACGACAAGGTGCTGGAAGACAGTGATTTGCTCTACAGCGGCGTGCTGATGTTGCCCGATGATTTTTGGCACACGCACAGCAAAGATTTGAAATCTTGGCAGCAAGACACGCACACTTATTACGAAATTAACGGCCCGCTGTGCGCGACTTTTCATCGCAACCAATTCGTCTATCAAGAAAGTGATACCCCGTTTTATGCCTTGGTACTCAAGCAAACCGACGAGACTGCCACGCTGCGCACCCTGACCGATTACACGCACAGCAAAAACGGCGTATGGGGCATTGTGGCGCGCAATCGCGAGCAAAATTTTGTGCTGAATTTATTGCTCGATCCTGAAATTGATTTCGTCACTTTGCTAGGTCAAGCGGGTACGGGTAAAACCTTGCTGACTTTGGCAGCGGGCTTATGGCAAACACTGGAAACTAAAGTTTATTCAGAAATTATCATCACCCGCGTCACCGTGCCGGTCGGTGAAGACATTGGTTTCTTGCCTGGCACGGAAGAAGAAAAAATGAATCCGTGGATGGGCGCGCTAGAAGACAACCTCGATGTGCTGACTAAAACCGATGAAGCAGGCGGCGACTGGGGACGTGCGGCGACACGCGATTTGATACGTTCGCGCGTCAAAGTGAAGTCGCTCAATTTCATGCGCGGACGTACTTTCCAAAGCAAATATCTCATCATCGACGAAGCGCAAAACTTAACGCCAAAACAAATGAAAACGCTGGTGACGCGTGCAGGGCCAGGCACTAAAGTCGTCTGCATGGGCAACATCGCGCAAATCGACACGCCGTATTTAACCGAAGGCAGCTCAGGCATTACTTATGTGGTGGATAGATTCAAAGGCTGGGAACACGGCGGTCATGTCACGCTAATGCGTGGCGAACGTTCGCGCTTAGCAGATCATGCGGGCGAGGTTTTATAGACACCCTAGATGAACTAATAAAGCCCCATCAATAATTTTTCTAGGAAGAACATAAATGAGTCATAGCATTAAAAAAACCGATGCCGAATGGCGCGCGCAACTAAGTGATGAGCAATATCAGGTGGCGCGGCAATGCGGTACTGAGCCGCCGTCGGGAATGTATCGTTGCGTGTGTTGCGATAGCGCGCTGTTCAACTCACAAACCAAGTTTGATTCGGGTTCGGGTTGGCCTAGTTTTTACCAAGCCGAAGCCGCTGAAAACGTGTTGATTAAACGCGATGTGTCGCACGGCATGGTGCGTGACGAAGTGTGTTGCCAGCATTGCGGCGCGCATCTCGGTCACGTTTTTCCTGATGGTCCGCAGCCGACTGGACTGCGCTTTTGCATTAACTCCGCCTCACTTACCTTAGAAAAATTATGAAATTCCTATTCGATTTATTTCCCATCCTCCTATTTTTTATTGCCTTCAAAACTGCGGGTATTTATGTGGCAACCGCCGTCGCCATTGCCGCAACCATCGCGCAAATTATCTGGAGCAAAGTCCGTCACGGCAAGGTCGAGATGATGATGTGGATTAGCTTTGCCATCATCACGGTGTTCGGCGGCGCGACGCTGATTTTGCATGATGAGAGTTTTATTAAATTCAAGCCCAGCGTGTTGTATTGGCTGTTCGCGCTGATTTTGCTGGTGTCGAATTACGGCTTCCACAAAAACTTAATGCGTAGTTTGCTGCAAGAAAAAATCGCCCTGCCTGTGCTGGTTTGGAATCGCGTTAATTTAATCTGGAGCATTTTTTTCGCCATCCTCGGTTTCCTCAATTTGTATGTCGCATTTAATTATTCGACCGATACTTGGGTGAATTTCAAGCTGTTTGGCTTCACCGCTTTGATGCTGGTTTTTATCTTGGGACAAGGCGTGTGGTTGAGTAAATATATCGACGAAGCTAAGGAAAAAAATTAACGCCCACGCTGTGCTGTGCCGAATAAAAAACCGCTCTGATTCAAGCGGTTTTTTATTCGGCTAACGCTTTAAATTCAAGCGGAATGCGCGATTACTTATCACCTCGTAGCGTAATTTCCACACGACGATTCGGCTGCAAACAAATAATCTGCTGCGCTTTATTCGTCACGTCAGGACAGAGTGCCACGGGTTTAGCCGAGCCTGCACCTTCAGCAGAAATTTTATCGCTAGGAATACCTTTGCTGGTCAAATATTGCTTAATCCGTTTAGCGCGCTTTTCCGACAATTGTTGATTTTTTGCCTCATTGCCGTCGCTGCGTAAACGATCGGTATAACCAACCAAACTCACCGATTCCAGTGATGTCCAAGCTTTAATTGAGCGCGCTAGTTTATCCAAGCTGACCGATGCACCGCTGACTAAAACATCAGAACCAAAGACAAACATCGCATCGCCCGACAAGGTGAATTTTTCAATGCCTGTTGTAACCGTCGGGCTCGTCACCACAATGGCGAGCGGCGTAACAGGCGCATTGATGGCAACACTAGCCGGTGGACTCCCCGCCGCTTTCGCGCAGTTGCTTCGATTCGTCTCTGAGACATACAGCGAATCTTCCGCCGCGCGTCCGTAAGATTCCGCATGACTCCAGCCCGCCTCCAACTTCTCGTGTCCTGCCCACACCAACTCAACTTCTGCTTCCGCTAATTGACGTTGACCACATTTGAGTGGTGAGTTTTTCTTGATTTGCGCAATTTTGTCCCACAAGTCCTGACGTACCAACTCCGTGCCAGGCATGGTGTTAGGCGTGTCCATGCTGATATTTTGTTGTTGCTTTTCGAGTGCCGTAATGAGCTTGTCCGCTTCGCTAATCCCACTCAACATCAAGCCTGTTGTGTCGGTTTGGTGATATTCACTCAAGGCCATATCCAACCAAGCCCGGGCTTTTGCCAAATGATAATTTTCTGCGCCGACTTCACCAAACACCAACTGATCAGAGCGTTTTTGCAAATTCTCAATTTGCGCCAAATTAGCGGGCAACGGCGCATCGGCGGCCTGAGCCTGCGTAATCAAACTCAATGACGACAACAGCAAAAATAATAATTTAGACATACTCAATTCCTATTGAAAAAAGGTTATTTCAAGCAAACGTGGAAACGCACCGTAAAATTTGGGTTTGGCGTGGTGGCACTGCCCACAAATACGCCTTTAGGATTAACACGGATTTGCGCGACATTCGCATCACAGCCATCTGCACCTGCAACAGGCACATAGCCCCAACTCGCCGCAGCGGGAGGAATGGCACCAAAAAAATCCACATCATCGGTCAAGCTCGCTAAAGACACATAGTTGTAAGTCAAACCGCTACTAGGCGTGCCCTGCACAAATGCCACAGGTCCTGAACCCGCCGCCGCAAAGTCCTTCACCGACATGGTGGTGTTTATCGGCACAGAATCAGTAATAAATAGGCTGTTGTTATCCGTTACGCCGCCTGAATTACTCGCCGAAACGCTGTACTCGGATATGCCGCCAGGCAAAAACTTAGGATTGGTTGTGCCATTCACGGGATCAGAAAACGCGCTGACCAGTTTGCTCAGGTTAATAATCGGCGGCGACACAACCGTCACCACCGCTTGACCATTGACACTATTCGCACCCGGCCCGCCCAAACTCGCAAACTCATAGCCCGCACTATTGCCATAGTTGCCTAAGGGCATGGCACTTCCAACTGAAGCGGTAAAGGTAATCGTCAAGGTCTGCCCAGGTGCCAGTTGGTTTGCCGCAATCGTGCCAAAATCCCACAACACCTGTTGTTGATTAGTGTTCGCGCTATAGGGCGCAATCGTCGGTTTTGATACCGCCGTGATAATCGGCGTGGTGGGCACAAAAGCCACTCCGTTTAAGCTGTAAGCCGTGGTTGCGCTATAACTAAAACGCTTGTTGGCATCAACTAGCGAGCCGCTGTAAGGCAAATAGTCATAAATTTTCAGTCCAGTGGTCGCGGCACTGCCGGTATTGCTCACACTCAAGGTATAGCTCGCCAGCCCAGTTAAGTTGAGATTCGCCGTGCTGGTGGTTTTGCTAATGGATAGCGCAGGCACATTCAGCGCGACTGCGGTGACGGTGGACACTTCGCCAGCGGGGGCTTGCACACTGACGATCTTAGCGGTGTTAGCAATACTCGCACCTGATGCCGCGTTTGTCGTCAAATCGTAATACAGCGTACCCGTGGCATTCGCCGCCAAAGAGGCAATGACGGGATAACTAAACGCAACGCCTGTGTTGGGCGCAACTAAAGCAGCAAAAGCACACAGCGCATTGGCAGGGGTCACAGGCGTACCCAGCACAGGCACATTGGTAAACGGAGCTGGGGGCGTGGGGGCAAGCGTCGGGGTCGCAATCGTCGCGGTCAAAGCGACGGCCTGATTCGAGGTAATTTGATCGCAAAGATAGACATTGGTCTGCGCAGTAAGCGCGGTATTTTTATACGTCAACTTGTAACGCAGCTTGGCATTGACGGGAATAATCCCTGTGCCGTTGTAAGCGTTACATGCCGTCAATGCCGTGTTGTAAACGCAATCTATACTTTTGTTGATAAGCAGATTAGACGGAATCGTGACAGGGGCGACTTGATTGACACCCGCATTCAGAGCCGTTGCGCCCGACGTATAAGTCAGCAAAACATCATTCCCATACACCGTAGCCCCCGCAGGCAATCCCGCCGCCGCACCCGCTGTCGCCGTAAAAGTCAGGTCAAAACTCGCTCCTGCGGCTAATGTCTGTGTGGGCGCAAATGTCCACAACACCTGTTGTTGATTGGGATTTTTACTGTTGGGATAAACATTTGCGGCCAGCCCCACTGAGGCAACGGGTGCTGGCGGAGCGGTTAAGGTAGAAGGTGCGACGGGGGCAACAAATGCACCCGTTGCGGTGTAATTAAAACGGGTATTGGCATTCACCGCCGCGCCGACAAAGGGCAAATAGTCATAGATTTTAATCGCCGTCGCCGCCACATTTCCGCTGTTAAGCACATGAATGGTGTAGCTCGCCACGCCGTTCACAGCAAGGCTAGGCGTGGAAGTGGTTTTGCTCACAACGAGATTCGCTTGATCCAATACTGAGGTGGTCAAACTCCCCGCCATACCGCCTGGATACAGGGTACTTTTAATGCTTGCATCGTTGGTGAGATACGAACCACTCGGTATTGCAAGTGCCGCGCCCAGCTGCACATCAAAAGTCACCGCGCCTGTCGCCCCAGCCGGCAATGATGCGATTGGTAAAAAGCTCAGAACCGATCTTAACGGCGCAACCACCAGCGTTGCGGTTGCAGGCGTAATACCATAAACCGTCCCGACTTCAACTGCTGTCCCCGCCACAAAGGTGGTGTTGGCAGGCAAAGTATCGACCAGTTGCACATTGGCAATCGCAGCCGTACTGGTATTGGCATAGCTCAAACGATATTTAACTTTGCTCGCGGTGGCTATCGGTGCGCCGTTACTGTAGGTCGTACAAACCAGTCCAACATAAACGCAATCAATCGACTTACTCAGCGTCAGCGGCACCGTCACCATGATGGGCGCAACACCATTGGTGATCGAGGTCGAGGAAGCGGTGGCGACCGTTGCGCCGCCCAGATAAGAAGTCTCCGCATCATTCAAGTACGGTGTTGCACTGGCAGGGATATTTGCCCCGACGGTGGCACTGAAGTTGATCGTCAACGTGCTACCCGACGCAAGAGTCGTTCCCACTGGCAGACTAAAAGTCACAAATTCACGAAAGGGCGCAACGGTAGGCGGCGTAACCACCGCTGTCACGGCAACCGTGGTCAACGTAGGCGTAGTGGCAGGGGCAACAGGTGGGTTGCTAATAGTTGCGGTGGTCGTTGCCCCCACTAAATATGAAAAACGATCAGCCGCCAAAGTACTCAGTCCATTACTCGGCAAAGTATCTTTCACCGTAACCGTGTTAGCAATGCCACCCCCTGTATTCGGAATAGTGATGGTGTAGTTCGCGACATTGCTAGGTGCTGCGGGCGTGAGGCTAGGCGTGCTGGTGGTTTTACTAATGTTCAAACTCGCGAGTGCGGTCGGGGTACAGGTTGCGGTAGAACTCGCCCCAGCAGGCACCGAGGTACTCGTCATTTTGATGGTATTAGGAAGTGCCACGTTAACGGGTGGTGCAACCGCCCATGACAAAGTGTATTGCACTGTCCCACCTGCGCCTGAGCCTAGTGTCGCAAGTGGTGCGAATTGAAAACCCGTTACTGGTGCAGCAAGCACGGTCGTCGGCAAAATATTCGGTCCTGCCAACACGCTCGCCGAAGCAGCAACTAAAGCCGCGCCAGCCGGCATGGTATCCGCCAGCACCACATTGGATTGCACGCCCCCCGAACCATTGAGATAGTTCACTTCATAACGGACATTGAGTCCCGCCACCGAAGGTACCGAGCTACCGCTGTAAGGCTGAATGGTGCAAGTCGTGGCAGGCGCAACGGGTACACACATGCCGACGATACGTTTAACAATCATTAAGTTAGAACTGGCATTCGCCACACTCGGAAACACATATCTCCAAATGTTGCTGCGCAGTCCCAGCACGCCCGTGTTCAAAATCGACACGTCGCCACCAAACACCTCGCTGTTGTTAATGATGCCCGCAGCGGGAATAGCTTGAGTGATACGCAACGTAATTCGTACCGAGAACAACTGCCCCACCGTGGTTTGTCCGCCCGCAAAGCGCAGCGCATTAACACTCGCAGGTAATGGGTGGCTGCTAGAAAGCTGCCAGCCCGCCATCGTGGCAGTGCCTCCAATACATCCGCCATGCGCGCCTAGCACACCCAGCGCCGTACCAAAAGTCGAACCGGGATAACTGATGCGCTGCCAAGGCCCTTGTCCCGTCGCCACATCCCCTTTAATAAACGCATCAGGACCTGCCACAGGAGACGGTACGGTTGATGCGACCGCTGGTGCGGCACAGCCCGCTACCGCTGCGGCGGGATTGGCGACATAAGGGGTGAAAATCGACGCATCCCAAGCGTTGTGTATGCTGTATCCCGCGACAGGCCCACCGACTGGAGCTGCATAGCCATTCGCCGTGTTAATGGTCGTGCTGGCATTATTGGTGTACATCGCGGTGCGCGGATCGGTCGAGTAAAAAATCCCCGTTTCAGAATAATGCGGCACAAAGAAATTTTTCACTTCAGCGGGCGGCGGCGGAGCGATTTGCGTGTAACTGCCATTGCCGTTGTCCTGCACAAACTGCGCGTTGACAACCTGTGTCCCCGCTGGAATATAGTCGGTGACATACGCCCCGCCCCCCACCTGTTCAGTCGTACCACCTGGCACAGGCGTGAACTGAATAATGTAAGAAATTTCATCGCCTACCGCCAAGCCGCCGCCGCCCGCCTGATAACGCGCCGCGATCATGTCCTGAGTGGCTTTATCCAAGAACTTGGTCGTTTGTGCCTCGCCCACATAATCCGCCAACGCAGGCTGAGCCAAGCACAACACGCCTAACACCAACGCGGCTAAGCCGCGCTTGAGTTGCGCAGTAAAAAAAATGTAATTTTTCTCAGCTAATTGATTCATTGTTTAGGGTCTCAAAAACCTTTGGTGATGACATATCAAGCATACGTCATACGCGCCAAAGTGATGTTACAAGGTGTTATTCAGCCGCAAGGGGACGCGTTTTCTCCGCGTGACTGTTCAACCCCAACGTGTCTTGATCGACTTTCATGCGTAAGGTCACAAACGCGCCGCGACTACGATAAGCCGCCGCTGCGAAGTCGCGATCTAACATCCCGCGCATGTTGTAACCCATCGCCAACCAAGTGTTATCCATCAATTTATAACCGACGGATGCACCCAAGCCATAGTTTTTAACGCCGGCATTGAGTGAACGCATCAATGCGCCAAAGCCACCAATATCCCAATCCTCGTTAATGTCATAGCGCATTTCTGCACTGCTCAAGTCGGTATAGCCCGCGTAGTCAATGCCCTGAATGTTATCCAACACATATTTCGCACCATACTGGAGTGAGAGTTGCGTGCGACGATTCATCATCCAGTTAGCGTTCAGGTTGTTGACTAACTTTTTGGTCTTCATAACCGACGCTGCCGCCTGAGTAAACTGGGTAATGTAATCCGCACGATCAAACCACACCCATTCACTATCATTTGGGCGATGCGCATAAGACACCCGCCAATCACTATTGTTAATCGTGCTGATACCGCTTGAATTCAATAACGTTAAGCCTGCGGCCATCGAACGACCTTCGCTCAAAACACGTTGTGTACCTAATTTCAAATTCTTTTGCTGTGCCAGCGAGGAATTGCGCAATTCAAACCGACCATTCGCACTCCATACTGTGTCGTGATACGCGCCGCCAAAAGCCGTCGCCACATAGTCCGACATACCGCCTGCGGCGTTAGGCATCTGCCCAGAAGGCAAGGGGGCATTGCTGACTTGTATGGGGCTAATGGTGTTGTGCAAGGTCTTGCTGCGATCCAAGCTAAAGTCAGTTTGCCAATGCTCATCAATCTGCCAGCGTTGCACCATGCCGAGATTGGCGTACATCCGATCCGCATCGTTCGTCGCCGTATTGGCAACCGAAGCCGAAAGTTCATTCCCCATCCAAGGTTGGGTACGAACCCCCGCACGAGCCGTATTCGCCGCGATTTTGTCACCGCGCGCAAACTCCTGTTCAATGAAGACTTTGCTTTGCGAACTGACTTTATAGTCCGTACCCAAAATCAAGCGATTCGGCATGGTGATACTGCCCGCTGTCGCGGCAACCGTTCCCGTCCCCACTTCACCCGCTGCGCGCAAGGACAGCTTGTTATCCAACATGCTGTAAGCACTGCCCGCTAACACCTGTTTACTTTGGCTGTTACCAAAAAAAGTACTTTGATCTTTAGATTCACGCGCACCGTAATAAGCACTCAACGCACCCGTGATTTGATTATCAACACGCGCTTCCAGCAAAGCATTTTTGCTGTTAGTCGTGAGATTATTTTGTTGATAAGCCTGGCCTTTAAAACTAGTACTCTCATCTAATTTATAACGTCCGTCTAAGCCGACTTTACGCGTCGCCATTTCGACGGTGGCTTGCTGTCCCATGCCAAATGCACCTGCTTGATCACGCACATAAGCTTTGCCGTCCCATTGTTCTTCGTGGTGAGTAATCTCCGCTAACTTAGCCGAGCCGTTAATCAGCGCGTTGCCCAGGTTACGGTTGGTAGCCGCAAATTCGCCACGCAACTTGGTTTGCTCACTCAGCTTGTAAGTTGCATCAGTGCCTTGCAAAATCCCTGTTGCGCCCACCGTTCCATCATGAATCGCGGTCGCACCGACTTCGAGCTGTTTAATGGGCTTATAGCTGCCGCGTCCCCCTAAAGTCGTACGCGTATCAGTTGTATCCGCAGACTCATATTCAGCCACGATGTAAGTCGGATTAAATGCCCCGTCACGCGTCTGAATCGGCTGACGGAAGATCAAAGTGCCTAATACATAGTCAATGTCATAATCTAAATAACGCGTCATTGTTTGTGTACTCACAATCAGATTTGACTGGAAGCGATCACGCGTCTCAATGCGAATCTTGTCGGCGTTGGGCAACAAATTACCGCGTGACATTTTGTAAATACCAGAGGTGCCGTTACCGGGGATTTCATCCTTCACAAACGCTTGTGCGGTCGAACTGGCAAACACGTTATAAGCCACCGTATCATTCTTAAATTCACTCTTAACGCCCGTTAAAGTACGGCTATAACGCGACAAGTCCGTCACCGTGAGTCCCGTGTCGTAGTCGCCAAACATGGCGTAAAACTGCTTTTTCTCCAACTTCAAATAGAGTCTGCTAGCCGTCGCCGCATCAAAGTTAGCCTGCGTTGCATCGGCATATAAGGTGTAGTACTGGGTGGGATCGACCGCCTGTTTCAGTTGTTTATTACCTGTCGTTTTGGCGGTGTCGTAAGCGGTGGTCAGCAAATACTCCCCTTTAATACTACCCTTCGCGTAGAAGGCTAATTTATTCTTGTCATACAGTTGTGCGTCATTCACATTGGCTTGCAAAGCTTCCATGTTGCCAGACAACGTCTTCGCCCCCGCCGATCCTTCCGCAAAACCCACCAACACCCAATCGCGCTGTTGCGGTTGCAACCAAGCGCGTACTTCTTGGCTACGTTTATCTTGAAATTGGAAATTAAGCACCGCCTCACCCGACTGCGTAGTGGGTTCCAATTCAATTAAAGCAATCCCATCTTGCTTAACTTCAAAACGTGCCTTGCCGCCCATGCTGCCCGTGAGCGGCTGACGCTCGGTTGCTTGTTCACGATCAAAAGAACGGTAAGGTTCGTTCAAATTAAACTCGCCATTCACCCCGCGCCGCACCACGCCACCCTGTTTATCCAAAAATTTCACCGCAATCACCGGGCGGGTTTTACCGTCAGCAATCAGACGCGACAATTCAGGCATAAATTCAACGTGATCTAAGCTTTCCCCATAGTGAATGGTGCGCGTGGTGTGACTGACTTCTTTGCCATCGGCGTCCACAACACTCAGCTCAAGTTTGTTGTCGCCCGCATTCAACGCGACACCACGCCAACTACTCAACGCCACGCTGCGCTCTGCGTTATAGCGAGTCCCGTAGTATTTCAAAGCACTGACCTCTTCGCCATTCATCGTCACCAAAAGCTTTTCACTCGGTGCGTGCTTCACGGCAATAGAAACCACGGGTAAGTTGGGATGAAAGCTTTCCTGCGGATGTAACCACTCCACGCCCGTCGTCGCTTTACTCAACCAAACATCGTCATAAGGCAGTTTTTCAAGCAAGCTGCTAATGTCATCATCATGTGGTGTTTTGGCCGGTTTCAAATCATCCGACTCAATCAAAACCTCGGCAAATGTCCCTGCACTCGCAGGGGCATGATGCAACATCGTCACTTCTGCAATAGGTGCATTGATTGCAGGGCGGCCTGGTGGGGTAAAGCGCAGCAAAGATTTGAAGGTCGCTTTAGGCGCAACGTTTGCTACGTTGAAAAAGTATTGATCTTGCCAATGCGCAGGGCGCGCCATACTGCGGAAAGTCACTGCCTGACCCGATATTTCAGGATCGGCGACTTGAACATCATTCAATTTCGCGCTACCCGAAACCAATTGCGTACCCGCAGGCAAAATAACCGTTGCGGAATACCCCGTCACTTCGGTGCTACTCAAAACAGCTAGCGAGACCGTCGTTTCTTCAAACGAAGATTTCAGGCTAATGGTCTGAGTTAAACGTAGAGCAATCGGTGCTTTCTTTTGCACATGAAAATCAGCACGCCACAACGATCCACCTTGTAAGTTAACAAACTGCGAGTAGCTACGTCCCGCAAAGCGACTATTTTGCTCACAGCTCACCACCTCATAATTTTTAGGTAAAGAATCTAAATCTAACTGCACAACATGCGTACCCGGACGCACGTTATCCATATGCCAACGGCCTTCTTTATCGGTCAAAATTTGCGTGCCATTTTCCAAAAGTACGCGTGCGCCCTTGAGTCCCTTGCTATCGTTATCAACTTTATCGTCACAAGAACCCTCAATCACGCGACCAATCAAAATCGCCTGATTACGGAATAAATCCTCGCGCACGACAATGCTGGCGCGAGCGGTATTAGAGGTGTAACCCGCTGTTGCAACCGCTGTATTTTCGGCGGCTCCAGTGGGGGCAGCGGGCGTAATTTGCAACACATAACTCACCGCCGCCGTACTAGCTGCCGCAATACTTGGAATCGTAAAAACCAAGGTGCGACCATCCGGCGAAATTTTTGGATCCGCCATCAACGCGCCATTCAAGCTTGCCGAACCCTTTTGATAACGGAATCCCAACGGCATACGATCCGCAATTTGCGCGGCTAACAAAGGAAAGAGCGCATCGTTATTGGCAATGCTTAAAGTGTAAGGAACAAAATCTCCCGTCCCCGCTACCGTTTTAAGCACCGATTTAGTAATGGTCATTGCCACCGAACCCGGATCAAGTGGAATATCAATATGCACAGCAGGACCTGGGCTAATCACAAACGTACCGCCAAACGAGCCGCCCACACCCGGACCTGTACCATCGATTACAGGCGCGATGGCCAAAGCCCGCAAAGTCGCGGGGGGAACGGTCGATGGCGCGTTGTATTTAGGAATGGGGGTCACTTGGAAACGGTAAGTGCCTGGTGCGACAAACGGAAAGCGGAACATTCCCGCAGGCATCACATACAGCGTCCCTTTAGCATCGGTAACGGTGCTACCTGTCACCACCGTAGAAGGGTAAATCGACACCGCATCGTCGCCATACACCACCGCAGGCAAACCATTCGCCATGTTAATCAGCGTAACGATTACGCCATTGAGCGAAGCCCCTGTCGCAGAATCAAAGACCACACCATAGGGATCCGCCAAGGCACTCGCGGTCAGCGCGGTGCCTGAGCAACTAATGTAGCTCGCTTTCAGCGTCTCTTTAATTTTGCCGCTAATGTCGATACTCAATAAGTTGTTATTCGCTATAGGCAGCGCACCTGCGACTAAACCGACCGATTGAATGTAGCCCGTAAACACCCCGCTACTCAAGCCCGTTTCAGTGAGGCGCAACATTTCACTATCACCGCTGGTACTGGAAATCGTGACATCCAAGGTTTCTGCAACCAAGGCATTCAGATTTTTATCCAGACTGGTGACGCGGATGAACACCGCTTCACCATGCATAAAGGTCTTAGCGGGAGCTAAGTTGTAATTAGCAGGTATCGCCAAAGGCACTTTTGCACCGAGTGGAATCGGGCCACTTGCGACCACAAATGGTCCAGCGGAAGTTCCGCTGCTCGAAGAAAGGGTAAGGGGAACAGCTTGCAGCGCACTTGGTAGTGCCGCAGTAGGTCGAGCATCGTATTGCAAGAACTCAATACTGGAACTCACGCACATCGCGGTTGAACTCGTCACGCTCGCATTGCTAGTCAAATTACTACTCAGCCCTGAAAGGGGATTGACGATGGTGTAACTTGCGCTAGCAGTATTGGTGATAGCAGTACCCGCTGGTGTCACGGCCAAGGCCACACCAGTCATTAAGCAGCTGAGCAGCAGACTCAAAAGAGTCTGCGCCACGCTTAGCAAGTACCGCTTCATTAGGAACATCTTCATTTGTAGTTATTGGTATATTTTCGTCTTGTACTAAACACGACACATGCTTAGTAAAAGACGGGCTGGCATAATCGCCAACCAGTCAAACTCCTCCCAAACCTACTGGGAGAAAGCGACTTCCTTAAAATAAGGTCGTCGCATCGTTACATCGGGTATTAGTTGACGAATGCGTTGAAGTACACGGTGATGAACTCACCTGGATTTAAGTTGCCCGCAACCAAACGGCTTGCACTCGCTGGCAACAAGCTCGCAAAATTCACCGTGACCGTCCCCCCTGCTGCGGGGGCAGCCGTGACCGCCGCGCCATTCAGAAACAAAGCACCAGCAGGAGCCAGTGTTGCGGGGGCAGCACCAGGTGCAGGGGCTGCTGTACCCAAGGTGTAACCTAAGCCATTCAGCGTAGCGAAAGCAGGTGAACCTAAACACAAGGCAGCAGCAGGAGCGGCGGCACCTTGAACCTTATTAGGATCCAATGTGGTGTGCACATCTAAAGGATCGCTGATTGCATTAGGCAAGGCCAAATTAGCGGGAACCGTTGCAGCAGCGGCATTCGTAATCGTGATTGCCCATTGGATTGCCGCACCAGGAATGTTGTTCGGCGCAACCGTACCTGACACAGGATCACATATCACGTGAGACAACTTCGTCACTGTCAACATGGCACTTTGCACGGTGTAAGCACTATTAGCCGAAACTTTACCGTTATTCGCTGCATCAACAGGTGTCGCCAATGAGCCAGTCAAGATGTTCGCCGCATCGGCAAACACTACGTCAACCGTATTAACGTTCGCCCCGCCTGTTGCATTGCTGCCTGCTGCTGCATTACTCGCAACCAAAGCAAGCCCCGCTGTACCCGCAACTAAACTAGGGGCTGCGGGCGTACCTGGCGCGGTAATCGTTGCGCTCAGTGTTACCAGTGCTTGGTTGCCATTGACTAACGGTGCAGGAACAACACTATTCAATGGGATGTTAGACAAAACGTAAACCTGCACTGAACTACCCGCTGGCAAATTTGCAATCGCCGTTGCGGTATCGCCCGCGCTGTAACCCGCAACACCATCTGTTTCAACAAAAATTTGGAATGCAGTTGGGTCAAATACATCCGTAGTCGCAACAGGTGTTGCGTTAGCGGCAACAAAAGTGAAACCCTGTGGATCGTTACCCAAGTTGGTCACGGTGTACACCAACACGGTGTTTGAGTTCGCCGCCGTAGCAGCCTGACCCAGCACCGCCAGTTGACCAGGCGCGACATTGGTCGTTGTCGTACCTGTTACCGTAAAGTCGGCTTTTTTATCGACCATGAATGTCGTAGCCGTACCAGCCGTTCCTGCCAAATTATTACCAAGAGGCGACGATGCAATGGGGGTCTGTGTCGTACCACCCACTTGATACGTTAACGACGCAGTATTCGAGATGGACACACCTGACGCGGTTAACGCCGATGCCGTTTGTGAAGCCAAACCCAACACCGATGCACTCACCAATACTGCTGCGAGCTTAGTTGGAATTTTTGTTGTAAGCCAATTCATTTGTATTCTCCTAATAAAATTAAAAACTATCTGATTACGACTACTACGGATTACGACTACTGATTACCACTGCTACTGATTACAACCTTATTTAATCATTACCTTAAAACCCACTTCACCCACAGCACCGGGCGCGAGTTGGCTTTTGTATAACCAACGAATATGCGTGTAAGCCGAAGCCTTAGCCGTTTGTTCAGAGCCATCTGAAGCTTTCGTGACTAATTTTTCTGCCACCGCAAAACTCTTCCCGCCATCGACCGAAAAAGTAATTTCAGTATTTTCACCGTATGCACTGCCCACCTGATACTCGGTATAAGCAGGAATCGGATTGCTTATGACGACATTCGTCGCAGGCTTCTTGCCCACATTTTCAAAAGCATTACCAAACAGCACAACCGAACCAGGTACAGCCTTATCCACGGGCTTACGCTCGCTATGCTTACGGCCATCCGCACCGACAACTTCAACTTCAATTTGCGCCACACTGGTGACCTTAATTGAACCCGCAACAGGTACCGCAACAGCCACACCCACTAAACACACTGCTAATACGACCGATAAAACCATATGAGAAATAAGCACAAACATCTCCTTCACTTAATAAATTGAAATTTCTAATTAACTACCGCACGAAAAGTAATCACCACATTGGCAGGTGCAAGTAACGTCCCCAAGAGCACCGAGACCGTATTACTCGCAACAACAAATTGCGCTTTGTCAGCATCAGCCATATCTGTTTGCACCACGCCAGCAACGACCATACTGCCAGGTACATACGTCACACTTGCGGGCAGAGGATCTAACACCAGCAAATTGGTCGCAGACCCCACCCCATTCAAAGTTGCGACTAATTGATACGTCATCGTCGCCCCTGGCATCAACACAGCTCCGCCCAGTGGGTCAGTCACGGCCACTACTGACTTCACCATCACAAAACCTAAACCCGTAGCGGCATAACTACAAAGCGCACTGGCAGCAGCACCGGGTGTCACCACCACCGCATCAGCAACACCTAAATCACCCCCTTTAGGGATAACAAACTTTGATGCCCCTCCCAAGGAACCCAAGCTCATCGGGGCAGAAGTGGCCAACACAACAGGCACAACACCCGCAGGGGTGGTGGTTTTAGACATCGCCAGCAGCGATACCTCACCCAGCGCGTTAATCGCCACAGGAGGATTAGTAGGCGTATCACTCAATACATAAATAATTTGGGTTTTGCCTGCTGGCACAACAGGGTCATTACGACCTGGAACATAAACAACATCCACACCAGGCTGAAAGCCAAACACACCATTGCTTTCCAAAAATATCGCTCCAGTCGAGGAGGGAGGCACAGTCAACGGGTCATACAAAACACTATTGACCGGTATGTAATTACCAATGGGTAAAGGTAGAGGGGCATTCGTGCGCGCCAAACTAAATGCTTCTGAACCATTACCTGCATTGGTTAATGAAAATGACAGAACGTCATTGAGACTAGGATTATTTACCGCAACGTTAGGGCTATTACAAACCATCACGGGATGAATAAGCTCATCGACTACCACCCCAGAAGCCGTCGCGACGTAGGGCATCTGAGCCGCGCCAGCAATCGAAAAAGTAACGGTGGCAGTATTCGTAATAATCATGCCAGCAGAGGTAGCCGCAGCAGCAACATGTGGTGCAAGCAGGCACAAAAAAAACCGCACAACGAAGGTGCAGTAATTAAACTCAATTTTTAATGTTGCTCGCATCATTAAAAGCTCACTATTTTCTCGGTCGAGTTAACACACTCGGTTTTAATCAAATCGGCCACCAAGTCTTGTAGGCGGAATTCCTACAAGGTCGTTAGGAATTTTCGCGACTATACAGAAAATAATTTTTTTGACAATGGAATATCTAGGTAATATACATAGCACCATTAATTACATTTAATCTCTATTTATTATTTAACAATCAATTTGTTAGAGAATAAAGCACCAGCCGAAATCATGGCTGGTAAAATACAAAAGGTTAAATTACCTAGTCTCTTAAGATGCCCATAGCTCGACAAAACTTAGCAGCCGAATAAGCGAACCTGTCCGCTCAGGCAATTGTGACTGCCATAAAAAAAGGGACATCAATTGATGTCCCTTTTTTACAACCACTAATTTTTTACAAGTCGCCGACCTTACTCGATTTTAGCAACCGCCTCTAAATCAACGATTGCTTTTTTAATCGCTTGTTGCTGTAAACGTTGTTGCAATTGCGGCTTAACCTCATCAAAAGCAGGCACTTTCAAAGTACGCTCATCTTCTACCAAAATCACATGCCAGCCGAATTGTGTCTGCACGGGCACTTTAGTGTATTCACCTTTTTTCAAGCTCTGCAAAGCCGCAGCAAAAGGCGGTACAAAATTACTCGGCACAGCCCAACCTAACGATCCCCCTTGCGCTGCTGAACCTGCATCTTTAGATTTTGCCACCAATTTATCAAATTTCACTTTTTTACCTAACTGGGCAATGATCGCTTTAGCCTCTCCTTCGGTTTCAAGCAAAATATGACGCGCGCTATACTCTTTTCCACCCAACTTCGCTTTACGTTCTTCATATTCTTGCTTTAACACTTCATCAGAGATTGGATTCTTTTTCATATAGTCCAACAAATATGCATTGATTAGCACCGACTGCTTGGCCAAATCAATTTCCTGTACAACTTCAGGGGTTTTATCCAAACCTAACTTTGCTGCCTCTTGCAACATTAACTCGCGTTTAATCAAGTTTTCACGGATGTTCTTGCGTAACTCAGGGCTATCTGCCTGACCTTGTGCAACTTCGGCCTTAACAGCAGCATCAACATAGGATTGTGCAATCGACACACCATTCACTAAAGCTGCTGATTTTTCGGCTGCATACGCGGTGTTAATAGCAAATGCACCCAACAAGGCTGCGACGATAATTTTGTTGTTTTTTAACATGGAAATATCCTTGTTTGAGAGTTATTAGGGGACTTAAGGCGTTGTAGCTTGTATGGTAAGGGCATGAATATCAGCCGTCATCATGTTAGCGAGCGCGGAATATATCATACGGTGGCGCGCCATCGTATTTTTGCCAGCAAACTCAATCGAGCAAATTTTAACAACGTAATGCCCACCTCCCGAACGCGCACCCGCATGACCTGCATGTTTATCGCTTTCATCAACTATCTCTAGGCTAACAGGCTGAAAAATTTGCAAACAGGCTGTCATCTGCTCCATGCGCGCCTTCATTGCGGGAATACTTTTTTGAACGGGCGCACATCAACTTCCGCATACACCCCCGCCGCCACATAAGGGTCGGCATCTGCCCACGCGCGCGCGTCGACTAAGGTAGCGAACTCCGCCACAATTAAACTACCCAAAAAGCCCGCTGCTGCGGGATCTTGCGCATCAACAGCAGGAAAGGGACCCGCTAACAGCAAGCGTCCTTGCGCTTGTAAAGCTTGTAAACGCGCTAAGTGTGCGGGCCGGGCCGCCAGTCGCTGCGTTAAACTATTTTCCACATCGTTACCTATAATTGCGTACCACATACTTATCTCCTCTTAAAATTCGTAAAGCACTATGTGGACGCGCAATTTATTGCGCAATTTAATCCTAACCATGCCAGCAATAAATTGTGCACACACAAAATCAAGAATCAATTAACAACACCATGCTGTGCCAATGACCAAGCCACCTGTTCACGCACGATTTCTGCTTCATGCTGTGCACGACGACTTAGCGCGCCGATAACGGCATCGCTGCGCGGCGCGTTGCCCAATGCCAATGCCACATTGCGTAACCATTGCGTATGACCGATACGATAAATTGCGCTGCCTGCAAATTTTTGTGCGAACAGCAATTCGTCCCAGGCGAAACATTCCACCAAACTCACCTTATCCAAACCATGCCGCAAGGCAAAATCGGGCTCTAGCGACACTTGAGCAAAGCGATTCCACGGACAGACTATTTGGCAATCATCGCAACCATAAATGCGATTGCCTATCGCTTTGCGAAACTCCAGCGGAATCGCGCCTTGTAGCTCTATGGTCAGATACGAAATACAGCGGCGCGCATCCAACTGATAGGGTGCAACAATCGCTTGTGTCGGGCAAATCGTGATGCAGCGCGTGCACGTTCCGCAATGATTTTCACTCACAGGCACGCTCACAGGCAGCGGTAAATTGATATAAATCTCACCTAAAAAAAACCACGAACCCTGCTCCCGATTCAGTAACAAGGTGTGCTTGCCACGCCACCCCAGCCCAGCCTTTTCGGCTAAAGCCACTTCCATTACAGGCGCGCTATCGGTGAACACGCGTCCCGCAAATTCGCCCACTTGCGCCTGAATTTTGGCGGCCAATTGCGCCAAACGATGGCGCAGTACTTTGTGATAATCACGTCCCAAAGCATACCGCGAAATAAACGCGCGCTCACCGCAGGCCAAGGCTTGCCAGCTCTCCGCCGCAGCGGGCGGCAAATAGTTCATACGCACAGAAATAACTCGCACCGTGCCGCTCACCAGCTCATCTGGCCGCGTACGTTTCGTGCCATGTTTTGCCATATAATCCATGCCGCCGTGAAATCCCTGCGCCAACCATTGCAACAACTCTTGCTCCGCATCAAGCAAATTTGTGTCTGTTATGCCTACAGATTGGAAGCCCAATTCGGCTGCCCAGACTTTAATCTGGGCGCTTAAAGCAGCGTAATCGACGGGGAGGGATGCAAGGTTTTTCACGGCGCGCATCATACCGAAAAGTGCTGAATGGAAAGTGCTGAGTGGAAAAAACCACCGCGCGCTGGCTACTAGCTAACGACTAAAAACTAAAAACCAAATGCCTCTAACACTCACTCTCAGCGATGAACCTGCCAGCATGGTCTTTGCTCAGCGTCTCGCTGGCGCGCTAACGCATGGCTTAGTGATTTATTTAATCGGCGATTTAGGTGCAGGGAAAACCACTTTGGTGCGCGGCGCACTGCAAGGTTTGGGCTATACAGGACGGGTTAAAAGCCCCACTTACACGCTGTTAGAGCCTTACGAAATAAATGGATTTTCCCTACGACATTTTGATTTATATCGCATGAGCGATCCGCAAGAATGGGAGGAAGCGGGGTTTCGCGACGAAGCCAATGCGCACAACATTTTATTGATTGAATGGCCCGATAAAGCGGGTGACTTACTCCCCGCTGCCGATTTAATTTTGCAATTCGATATTTTAACTAGCGGTCGCACCCTAAACATCACAGCCCATAGCCCTAAAGGTGAGCAATGCTTAAGTCATTTACAAAACTAATCAGCCTCGCGGTTTTTATCAGTAATACGCTAGCTTACGCGGGTAACGAAATTATCTCAACACGCGTCTGGCCGGCTCAGGACTACACACGCCTCACCCTTGAATCCAAGCAAGCTATCACTCACACCATGTTCAGCATCGAAAATCCTGACCGCTTAGTGGTGGATTTAACGGGCGTGGACAGCAACGCCGAACTCACCACTTTAACCAGCAAAATTGCCACGAACGACCCCTATATTAAAAGTATCCGCATCGGTCGCTTTAAGCCTGGCGTGATGCGCTTAGTGCTGGATTTGAAAACCGCCATCAAGCCGCAATTATTCGATCTCAAGCCCGTAGCCGAATACGGCTATCGTGTGGTATTGGACATTTATCCAGCGCATACAATTGACCCCATGATGGCTTTATTAGAAGGCAATACGGCTGCATCAGCACCTATCGCCAACGTGCCTGAAATTCTTCCCATCGCCCCCAACTCTGCCGTTATAGCAAGTGCAGTACCCGCTACCACGAGCAAACCATCTGCCGACCGTCCCCCCAGTGAGTTACGCGCGCGCACCTTAATTATTGCCATTGATGCTGGACATGGCGGCGAAGATCCCGGTGCACACGGCAGCGCAGGCACGCATGAAAAAAATGTCACGCTAGCCATTGCACGCAAAGTTAAGGAGTTAATTGATGACACGCCAAATATGCGCGCCGTACTGATACGCGATGGCGATTATTTCATTCCGTTGGGCGGGCGCGTCGTCAAAGCACGCAAAGCCAACGCCGATTTATTTGTCTCGATTCATGCTGACGCCTTTATCAAACCCTCCGCGCGCGGCTCGTCGGTGTTTGCTTTATCCGAACATGGCGCAACCAGCACCGCCGCGCGTTGGTTAGCTAAAAAAGAAAATGAGGCAGACTTAATCGGCGGCGTGAATCTCGATGTCAAAGATCCCTATCTCGCCCGCACGCTGTTAGATTTATCGCAAACTGCGACGATTAGCGACAGCATGAAACTAGCAAAATATGTGTTAGGCGAATTGGGCAGCATTAACGAATTACATCGAGGCCAAGTCGAACAAGCGGGTTTCGCTGTATTGAAATCGCCCGACATTCCGTCCATCTTGGTCGAGACCGCCTTCATCAGTAATCCCGATGAAGAGCGCCGCCTAAACGACATGCAATATCAAGAAAAAATGGCGCGCGCCGTGTTAGGTGGCATCACCCGTTACTTCGCGCAAAACCCCGCCTTATCAAAACCAAAGCTTGCACAAAACGAGTAGCCTTGCACAACGAATTACCGACAATAAAAAAGCGACTTAATGTCGCTTTTTTATTGTCGCATCAAGGCTGGTTTAGCCCACCCACTTGCGCGCGTTTTGGAACATTTTTAACCATGCACCATTCTCTTGCCAATCGCTCGGATACCAAGAGTTTTGCACGGCGCGAATGACGCGTTCTGGATGCGGCATCATGATTGAAAAGCGTCCGTCTGGCGTGGTCAAACCAGTGATGCCTTGCGGAGAACCATTCGGATTGAGAGGATAAGTTTCAGTCGCTTTGCCTGAGTGATCGACATAACGCAACGACACTAAAGGTTGCGCCGCTTTGAGCGTTTTTGCATCCTTAAAGTCGGCGTAGCCTTCACCGTGTGCGACCACAATCGGCATACGACTGCCCGCCATGTCAGCGAATAAAATCGACGGTGATTCCTGCACTTCGACCATCACAAAACGTGCTTCAAATTGCTCGGATTGATTACGTCCGAAGTGCGCCCAATTTGTCGCGCCTGGAATAATTTCGTGCAGATTGCTCATCATCTGGCAACCGTTACACACGCCCAAAGCGAAGGTATCGGTGCGATTAAAGAAGGCACTAAATTGATCGCGCGCGCGGTTGTTCATCAAGATAGATTTCGCCCACCCTTCGCCCGCGCCCAACACGTCACCATAAGAGAAACCGCCACACGCCGCCAAGCCTTTAAACTCGTCTAGAGCGACGCGTCCGCTGATAATGTCACTCATGTGTACGTCAACGGTAGCAAAGCCTGCAAGGTGGAACGCCGCTGCCATTTCCACCTGACCATTCACGCCTTGCTCACGCAAAATCGCCATTTTCGGACGGCTGCGCAACAACGCGGGCGCGGTGTTTTCGTTCAAATCGTAAGTGAGTTTGGCGTGTAAACCCGCATCTTTTACGTTCAATAGCCCATCAAATTCTTGCTGCGCACATACGGGATTGTCGCGCAGTTTTTGCATTTGATAAGTCGTTTCCGACCAGATGCGTTGCAGCGTCACGCCGCTCGCGCTGTACAACAATTCATCGCCGCGACGAATGTTAATCGTGCCCGTTTCGTTCAACGTGGCAATTTTTTGCACGCTTTTCAGCCCAGCTTGATGCGCTAAGTCGAGGATGTAAGCCACATCGCGATTGCGCACTTGCAACAATGCGCCCAACTCTTCGTTGAACAAAGCGCGCAGATTGTCGCCATGCAATTCGTCGAGCGTGATATTCAAACCCAGATGCGCGGCAAACGCCATTTCGCACAAGGACACAAACGCGCCGCCATCGGAACGGTCGTGATACGCCAGCAATTTGTCTTCGGCGTTCAAAGTTTGTATCAACTCAAAGAAAGCTTTCAGCAACGCTGCATCGTCCACATCGGGGGCGACATCGCCGACCTGTTTGTAAACCTGCGCCAACGCCGAGCCACCCATACGATTTTTGCCTAAGCCCAAATCAATCAGCAGCAAGGTGGTATCCGTATCGGCGGCAAGTTGCGGCGTGAGCGTGTCGCGTGCATCCACACAGGGCGCAAATGCCGTCACAATCAGCGACAACGGAGCGGTGACGGCTTTGCTGGTTTCCCCGTCATTCCACACCGTTTTCATCGACATCGAATCTTTGCCAACGGGAATGCTGATGCCCAGTTGTGGGCACAGCTCCATACCGACCGCGCGCACCGTATCGAACAGCGCGGCATCTTCGCCGTGATGCCCCGCCGCCGCCATCCAGTTCGCCGACAATTTCACATCGCCAATTTTGGCTATGCGTGCCGCCGCGATATTGGTCAAGGCTTCACCGACCGCCATACGACCCGACGCAGGCGCGTTAATCAACGCCAAAGGCGTGCGTTCACCCAGCGCAAAGGCTTCCGCTTTATAAGTGTTAAAGCCCATCAAGCTCACCGCCACGTCAGCGACTGGCACTTGCCACGGCCCGACCATTTGGTCGCGCGCAGTCATCCCGCCCACGGTGCGATCGCCGATGCTAATCAGGAAAGTTTTATTCGCCACAGCAGGCAAGCGCAGCACGCGTTCGATAGACTCAGCAAGACTCAAACCGCTGGTATCAAAGCTGCTCAAATGCGCAGTTTCGCGCGTGACATTGCGCGTCATTTTGGGCGGCTTACCGAGTAAGACAGACAACGGCATATTTACCGCATCGTTGTTAAATTCAGTGTCGCGCACCGTGAGTTGGTCGTCTTCAACCGCCACGCCGACCACCGCAAATGGGCAACGTTCACGTTCGCAAAACGCGCGGAATTGTTCTAAGCGTTCGGGCGCAATCGCCAAGACATAACGCTCTTGCGATTCATTACACCAAATTTGTTTAGGCGACATGCCCGTTTCATCCAAAGGAATTTTGCGCAGCTCAAAAGCCGCGCCACGTCCACCGCCATGCACCAACTCTGGCAAGGCGTTCGACATGCCGCCCGCGCCCACATCGTGGATGGATAAAATCGGATTGTCCGCGCCCAACTGCCAGCAACGGTCGATGACTTCTTGCGCGCGACGCTGCATTTCGGGGTTGCCGCGCTGCACCGAATCGAAGTCCAAGTTTTCCGCATTGCTGCCCGTATCCATACTTGATGCTGTGCTGCCGCCCAAGCCGATTAACATGCCTGGCCCACCCAAATGCACGATTAATGCGCCGACCGGTAAATCATGTTTATGCGTGTGTATCGCGGAAATATTGCCCACCCCACCCGCCAACATAATCGGCTTGTGATAGCCGCGCATTTCGCCGCTGACGGTTTCTTCAAAAGTGCGGAAATAGCCCGTCAAATTCGGCCGACCAAACTCGTTGTTAAACGCCGCGCCGCCCAAGGGCCCATCCAGCATGACTTGCAAGGCAGTAACAATGCGCGAGGGTTTGCCAAAATCGCTTTCCCACGGTTGTTCAAAGCCAGGAATGTTTAAGTTCGATACTGAGAAACCCGTCAAGCCTGCTTTAGGACGCGAGCCTGTACCTGTCGCACCTTCATCTCGAATCTCGCCGCCCGAACCCGTTGCCGCGCCCGCAAACGGTGCAATCGCAGTCGGATGATTATGCGTTTCGACTTTCATCAGCGTGTGCATCAGCTCGTCGCTAAACGTATAACTGCCGTCGGCGCGCGGATAAAAACGCTCCACGCGCGCACCTTCAATCACCGAACAATTATCCGAATACGCCACCACCGTGCCAGTCGGATTGAGCTTGTGCGTGTTGCGTATCATGTTGAACAGCGATAAATCCTGCACTTCGCCGTCGATCACCCAATCCGCGTTGAAAATTTTGTGGCGGCAATGTTCTGAATTCGCCTGCGCAAACATCATCAATTCCACATCGGTTGGATTACGTTTTAATTTCTTAAAATTTTCCACCAAGTAGTCGATTTCATCTGCCGACAACGCCAAACCTAATTCGCGATTCGCCACCTCTAAGGCTTTTGCGCCGCCTTTTAATACGTCTATCACCGTCAAGGGTTGCGAGCTGCCTTGCTGAAAAATTTTAGCCGCTGCTGTATCTAAATCAGGCAAAACTGATTCCGTCATGCGATCGTGCAACACCGGCAACACCGCCGCCAACTCAGCTTTGCTCAAGGCTTTGCCGCTGCTGCTCGCCACATAAAAAATCATGCCGCGTTCGATACGCGCTACCTCAGTCACGCCGCAATGCGCCGCGATTTCAGTGGCTTTGGTTGACCAAGGCGAAATCGTACCGAGACGCGGCACGACCAACACGCGCGTATATTCCGCTGCGTTTTTTGGCTCGCCACAACTGCTATCCAAAGCTAAAACTTTATCCAACAACGCCGCTTGCGCCGCTTCCAAATTCGCACTTTTAAGCGCGCTAAAAAAACAATGGCGGGATTGCACCAACACCACCGTTGGGGCGGTGAGATGTAGAGTGGCGCGAAGTTTGTCTAAACGAAAAGGAGATAAAGCGGCAATACCAACAGAGACTTTGAACATAGCGGTGAAGGGGGATGAAATTCGAGGGCGCGATTATACTAACTTTGCCGTCATACCGCGTTGTGTATAGCTCGAATTTTCCACGGGAAAAAAGTCTAATTCTGACTAACGCAGTCTGCGATAATCCGCGCCTCTTTTTTGACTGCCAGCAACATGAATACTTCTATCGACATTTCTGAACAAGCGGGCGTGCGTTATTTGCACTTTGGCTCAAGCTGGATACAAGGCGCAATGCGCCTAGCGCGGCCGAATAATCTAGAGTTGGAATACACCCGCGAAATGATGGCGGCATTGCTGTTGCGCGAGGATGCGCGCTTTCCGCGCAAGGTGCTGCTAATAGGGTTGGGTGCTGCTTCCCTCACCAAATTTTTGTATCACAACTACCCGCTCGCGCATCTCACCATCGTCGAAATCGAACCTAAAGTAGTCGCCTGCGCGCGGCAATTTTTTAAGCTGCCCGAAGACGATAAACGCATCAATTTAGTCATCGGCGATGGAGTGGAATATGTCTTTAATACTGACAAGAAATTCGATTTGATTTTGGTCGATGGCTTTGATGAACATGCGCAACCAGGTGGACTGAACACGCTGCCGTTTTACCTAGCCTGTCGCACTCGCTTGAGCGAGCAAGGAGTGATGGCGGTGAATTTATTAGGCTTGTGTCGCGGCGTGCTAGGCGGCTTCAAACATATTCTTGAAGCCTTTAGCGAGCGCGCGCTGATGTTTCCTTCCTGCGAAAGTGGCAACACTATCGCCTTCGCGGTGGAAGGTGAAAGCGTCAGTATTGAGCTGGAAGATATGAAAGAAAACGCCGAAGCATTGCGCGAAAAAACGGGGTTGAATTTATTGCCGACCGTGACGCGTTTGGCGCAAGCAAAAACCTGTTTGAATAACACCCTCAGCTTATAAAGCTTGCCAAAAATCACAAGCCCCTCCGAAATCGTGTTGATTTTTGAGGGGTAAACTGGTAGAATAGCCACATTCTATAAGGGTTGGCGGGTTCTATTATGTTGCAAACTATTTCGTTAGTGGATTCTGACACCCCTTCAAGGATCCCCCAGAAAAGTGAAGGTCAGCATGGTCTTCAATATAACTTCTGCAAAAATCCTCAATGCGAAAACTATGGTGTAGAACCATCTCAAAATGCTCGCAAAGGCGTTAAAGGGCTGTATAAGATCACAGGTGGAGGTAAGGGGTATCCGTTGCTGGCTTGCAACTGTTGCGGTGAAATGCCCCCGCTCAAAAGCAATACAGGCATTACCGAAGAAATCCATCGTATTTCGGCTTATCTCGAAAAATCACAAACCAAAACCACGTGTCCTAACGAAGAATGCAAAAACCACACTATTCCTGTAGGCACTAAAAAAGCTTATCGGTCATTCGGCACAGCGGCCAGTGGAGCGAAACGCTTTCAATGTGCTATTTGTCGCAAAACGTTTTCTATTGCCAAACCTACCCAAGGTCAGCATGAAACACATCACAACATCGAAATATTCAAGTTGTTGATGAATAAGGTTCCTCTTTCCCGCATCATCAATATTCTCGATATATCGTGGGAAGTCCTATACAACCGAATTAACTTCATCCATAAGCAATGCCTGGCTTTCACCGCCGATAGGGAAAATCAACTGAAAGATTTGCCGATTGAAAGGCTGTATCTCGCCGTGGATAAACAAGATTACGAAATCAATTGGACTGAGCGGAAAGACAAACGCAATATCGTCCTGTCTGCAATGGCAAGTGCCGATAATGCCACGGGCTATGTCTTTGGAATCCATCCTAATTTTGATCACACCCTCGATAAAACAGCGATTGAACTGGATGCAGCCACCATCAATGATTCTGATAATGCAGAACCCTTTAAGAAATACGCACGGCTATGGCTGGAATCGGATTACCAAAAGGCGAGTAAAACCTATAAAACCAAAAAATCAACTAATACCCTGAATGATAAGATTGCGGAAACGTATCGTGAAGCGGATCAGCGGGAAGATGTAGAAGCCTTTGACGTAAAAACAGCGACCCAGAAGCTACCCAGCTACGGGCTTCAGGTTCGTGCGGAATACACTATGATCGCCCATTTCTATTTTCTGAAAAACCTAATGGGGAATGTGAATAAATGGAGATTCTTCCTCGATCAGGAATCGGGAATACGTTCTGCGTGTCTCAGTGCCTTTCACCCTGAAATCACTCAAAAAAAGGCGGAAGCGTTCTATGTCAAGATTGAGAAAGATTTGACGGTCGATGAAAAGCGGAAACACAAAGCCCTAGCCAAAAAGAGTTTTGATTACATCAAGAAAAGTTATCCTCTATTAGACGATGACGGCATTAAGCTGGAATTGCTGAAACAAGAAATTCAATCGGTTGTTCAGTTAGGAAACTGGAAAGATAGATGGGTGAAGCATCCATTGCCTTCCATGTGCGAATCAAACAAGGCGATGTGCTGGCTAACAGAGCATCAAGACTATGACCTGGATCATCAAGCGTGGCTCTATAACAAAGCCAGTCTTCATGGTATTGATTCATTTTTTGAGAAAATCAGAAGACGTATTGCGATGTTCGAACGACCTATTCATTCGGCAGCGAATAGTGGCAGAACGTGGAATGGCTATGCGGCGTACAACCCTGCTATGGTTACAAAAATGCTGGAAATCTTTCGGGTGGTTCATAACTTCATTGATGTCAGAAAAGATAAGGACGATAAAACAACCCCTGCCATGCGTTTAGGTCTTGCTAATACCCCTATGAGTTATAAAACAGTTCTCTATTTTGAAAGCTAAATAAGGTTTTACTAATCCGTCTGTCGGATAATCTGTTTTCTCTATTGACTGTTTTGAAATACATCCTATGGTATATGTGTGGATGCAGAGTGAAATGAAACTACCTGACCTAGAACAATGTGTATTTGCTTAGACAAGCTTGTTATCAGCCGTTGAAAAACGAACCTGTCATACAAGTTGAATCGTAATATCTTGAAACAGCCTGATATTATGTTTAAGTAAAAACTTACCTTTTGTCAGTTAATCGTTAAAAAACGTCACTCTTGAGTATCCTCCCATTGCAATTGGCTATTTGCTTGATATGGTATAAAGGTAAGTAAAAACTTACCATCAACAAAAGGAGAATAGAAAATGATTGCTAACAAAGGAAAGAATATGATTTACCTCGGATTTGGCACGTCGAGTAGATCTGAAATATTTGATGAAAATTTATTTTTAACTTAAAATTACCAACGCTTATGATCTGGGGTGTCTAACAAGGGCCTCAGCTTAACCGCAATGGTTTCACGCGCCCTAAAAATACGCGAACGCACGGTGCCAATTGGGCAACTCATGATGCTGGCAATCTCTTCATAACTTAAACCTTCGATTTCACGCAAAGTGATTGCGATCTTTAATTCTTCAGGTAAAGACTCAATCGCAGTGTTCACCGCGATGCCAATTTCTTTCGTGAGCAATGTCGTCTCGGGGTTCTCTTCCTCACTGACTTGATGGGTATCCTCAAAGTCGCCATCTTCATTCTCAAACTCCGTCATACTGCGAGGGCGCTTACCCATCGCGACTAAATGATTTTTTGCAGTATTAATGCCAATCCGATAAAGCCATGTATAAAAAGCACTA
>JBJORQ010000010.1:0-26795 GCA_046049345.1 Pseudomonadota bacterium
TTTTTAACGCGTTCGGCGACGGGCAAATTGGCTTCTGCCTGACGCTCAAACTCCATGAAACCTGTGGGCTTACCCATTATGCAACCTCCATTTCTGTGGCTTTTAGCGCTGCCATTTCTTGCAAAGCGCGACGGTATTCAGTCGGCATCACTTTGACGAATTTAGGCAAAAATTCACGCCAATTATCCAAAATGTGTTGGGCGCGCGCGCTGTTGGTGTAGCGCAAATGTTTTGCAATTTTGCCGCGCAACACGACTTCATCGGCTTTGTTCAAATGATTAAAATGCACTCGGCCGTGTGATTCGACTTCGCCTGTTTCGCTCGCCGCCGCTTCTTCGGGCACGGCTTCGAGCGCGACCATAGACAGATTGCAACGCTGTTCAAACTGAACTGACCGTCTTCATCCAACACGAACGCCACGCCGCCCGACATTCCCGCTGCGAAATTGCGCCCGGTTTGACCCAACACCACGACTAAACCGCCCGTCATGTATTCGCAACCGTGATCGCCCAAGCCTTCGACGACTGCGACCGCGCCTGAGTTACGCACCGCGAAACGCTCGCCGACCACGCCGTTGAAATAACATTCGCCCGACGTTGCGCCATACATCAGCGTGTTACCGGCGATGATATTTTCATGCGAAATCAGCTTGGCGTCGCTAGGCGGCATGATGGCGATACGCCCGCCACACAAGCCTTTAGCGACGTAGTCATTGCCTTCGCCACGCAAGCTAAAGGAAATTCCTTTAGCCAAAAACGCGCCAAAACTTTGTCCCGCTGTCCCCGTGAAATTCACTTGGATAGTGTCGTCCGCCAAGCCCGCTTGACCGTAACGCTTCGCCACTTGGTGCGACAACATCGTGCCGACGGTGCGGTTCACGTTGGTGATAGCACTCGCGATGACCACTGGCTTTTTATCGTTCAACGCGGCTTGCGCTTGCGCAATTAAACTGTTGTCCAACGCCTTTTCTAACTCGTGATCTTGGCCGCTGTTATGGCGGCGCGACACGCTAGCTGGCATCGCAGGTTGATGGAACACTTTAGAGAAATCCAAACCTTGCGATTTCCAATGTGCGATGCCGTTTTTCACATCCAGCAAATCGCTGCGACCAATCAAATCATCGAACTTGCGCACACCCATTTGCGCCATCAATTCGCGCACTTCTTCAGCAACGAAGAAGAAGTAATTAACCACGTGTTCAGGTTGACCCGTGAATTTTTTACGCAGTTCAGGATCTTGTGTGGCAACGCCGACTGGGCAGGTATTGAGGTGACACTTACGCATCATGATGCAGCCCTCAACCACCAACGGCGCAGTCGCAAAACCGAATTCATCCGCGCCCAACAACGCGCCGATTAGCACGTCGCGACCTGTTTTTAATTGACCATCCACTTGCAGCGCGATGCGGCCGCGCAATTGATTCAATACCAGCGTTTGCTGCGCTTCCGCCAAACCGAGTTCCCACGGTGTGCCTGCGTGTTTGATAGAAGAAACAGGCGACGCGCCCGTACCGCCATCAAAGCCTGACACCACAATGTGATCGGCTTTGGCTTTAGACACACCTGCCGCCACCGTACCCACGCCCACTTCGGAAACTAATTTCACCGAAATTGACGCAGTTGGATTGGAATTTTTCAAATCGTGGATGAGCTGCGCCAAATCTTCGATGGAATAAATATCGTGATGCGGAGGCGGTGAAATCAAGCCCACGCCCGGCACTGAGAAACGCAATTTAGCGATGTACTCGGACACTTTGCCGCCCGGCAACTGACCGCCCTCACCAGGCTTCGCGCCTTGCGCCATCTTGATTTGAATCTGATCAGCACTCGCCAAGTATTCGGCGGTCACACCGAAACGTCCCGACGCAACTTGCTTAATTTTTGAGCGCAACGAATCGCCAGGCAACATTTGACGGTCGGCTTCAATACGATTTTTGCCGATGATGTCGGATAGCATTTCGCCACCCTTGAACACGCCAAAACGCGCCGCATCTTCGCCGCCTTCGCCCGTGTTCGACTTGCCGCCGATACGGTTCATCGCGATTGCCAGCGTGGTATGCGCCTCGGTAGAAATCGAACCCAAGGACATCGCGCCCGTAACAAAACGCTTGACGATTTCTTTTGCGGAATCAACTTCAGCCAAAGGTACAGCCGCACCGACAGGCTTGATTTGAAACAGACCGCGCAACGTTTTCAGCTTGGTCGCTTGATCGTTAATCAGGCTGGCGTACTCTTTGTAAGTCGCGGCATTATTGGTGCGCGTGGCGAGTTGCAATTTCGCAATCGAGTCAGGTGTCCACATGTGTTCTTCGCCGCGTACGCGATACGCGTATTCGCCGCCTGCTTCCAACATGCTCGCCAACACGGGGTCGTTGCCGAACGCGCTGCGATGCGTGCGCGCGGTTTCTTCGGCCACTTCGCTCAAACCAATACCTTCGATTTGCGTTGCTGTGCCGCTAAAAAATTCCGCGACAAAGCTGGCGTTCAATCCGATGGCTTCAAAAATTTGTGCGCCGCAATACGATTGATAAGTCGAAATACCCATCTTGGACATGACTTTCATCAAGCCTTTGTTGATGGCTTTGATAAAGCGTTTTTTGGCTTCTTTCGCATCGACATTGGCGGGCAATTTCATCGCCATAATGGTTTCATAAGCCAACCACGGACACACCGCTTCCGCGCCATAGCCCGCCAACAAAGCGAAATGATGCACCTCACGCGCCGAACCCGTATCGACCACCAAGCCCGTGCTAGTGCGCGAACCTGCGCGCACTAAATGCAAATGAACTTTTGAAGTCGCGACTAAAGCAGGAATCGCAATGCGCGTCGCTGACATGGCGCGATCGGACAAAATCAATACGTTGTAACCACTTGCCACCGCCTGATCCGCCGCGTCGCACAAGGCTTGCACGGCTTGCGCACAACCTGCCGCACCTTGTTCAGCGGGGTAAGTCATATCCAACACGAGGCTGCGATATTGCCCGTCGGTCACGCTGTCGATGTTGCGCAATTTGGCGATGTCGTCATTCGACAATACCGGTTGATGCACTTCTAAACGCAAGGTCGGATTGACTTCGTTGATGCCCAATAAATTTGGCTTAGGGCCAATGAAGGAAGTCAGCGACATGACGATTTCTTCGCGAATCGGGTCAATCGGCGGGTTGGTTACTTGCGCAAACAGTTGTTGGAAATAATCGTAGAAGGAGCGATTTTTATTCGACAACACCGCCAACGCAGCATCCGTTCCCATCGAGCCAGTTGGCTCTTCGCCCGCTGCCACCATAGGTGCCAAGATAAATTTCACATCCTCTTGCGAGTAGCCAAATGCTTGCTGCGTATCGAGCAAGGACGCGTTCAATTTTTGCGGCGCATCTACGGCGGGTAAATCCGCCAAGAAGTAGCGCGATTTCTCTAACCAATGACGATACGGTTTCGCCGTGGCGATTTTTTGTTTCAGTTCGCTGTCATCAACGATGCGGCCTTCATCCATATTGATGAGGAACATTTTGCCCGGTTGCAAACGCCATTTTTTGACCACCTTGCTGGCAGGAATTGGCAATACGCCCATCTCAGAAGCGAGCAACACAACATCGTCATCGGTAATCAAATAGCGCGCAGGACGCAAACCGTTACGATCCAAAGTCGCACCTATCATGCGACCATCGGTAAACGCCACGGCGGCAGGGCCGTCCCACGGCTCCATCAGCGCGGCGTGGTATTCGTAGAAGGCGCGACGTTCTTCATCCATCAGCGGATTGCCCGCCCATGCTTCAGGAATCAAAATCATCATCGCGTGCGGCAGCGAATAACCACCCGCTACCAGTAGCTCTAAAGCGTTATCGAAACAAGCTGAATCGGACTGACCATCGACGATGAGCGGCCACAATTTTTCTAAATCTTCACCCAACAACGGCGACGACATCGCGGCATGGCGCGCTGCCATCCAGTTGACGTTACCGCGCACGGTATTGATTTCGCCGTTGTGCGCAATCATGCGGAACGGGTGCGCCAAATCCCACGTTGGGAAGGTGTTAGTGGAGAAGCGTTGATGCACCAGCGCGAGTGCGCTAATCAGTGTTGGGTCTTGCAAATCGAGGTAATACTTACCGACTTGATCCGCCAATAACATGCCTTTGTAAACGATGGTGCGTGACGACAACGATGGGCAATAAAAACCTTTGCCTTGTGCGTTTGCCAGCCCGCGTATCGCGTGTTCCATGGTCTTACGAATGACAAACAATTTTCGTTCAAACGCATCTTGGTCAGCGCAGTTTGCGCCCTTCGCGATAAATACCTGACGCACCACAGGCTCAACCAATTTCACGCTCTCGCCCAAAATTGAGCTATCGACTGGCACATCGCGCCATGCCAATAAAGCCTGACCTTCTTCAACAATTTTTGCCGCGATAACTTGTTCACATACCGCACGCGCTGCCGCATCGCGTGGCAAAAACACCATCGCCACGCCGTAGCTACCTGCCACAGGCAAAATCACATTTAATGCGGCGCATTTCGCGCGCAAAAATGCGTCTGGCACTTGTAATAAAATCCCCGCGCCATCACCTGCTAATGGGTCGGCTCCTACCGCACCGCGATGCGTCAGATTTTCTAAAATTTTCAGCCCTTGACTGACCATGTCATGGCTTTTTTTACCCTTGATGTGAGCGACAAACCCCACGCCACAGGCATCGTGTTCTAGTCTTGGATCGTACAAACCTTGCTGCATCGGCAAAGAAGAATTGCTCACGGCATTACTCCAGTAAATTCAAAATTTAAGATGTCTAGGCAAAAATAATGACGACGCAGGCGGTCATCATTGAGCAATTGCGCAAACCAAAAGGGCGGGGATATTACCCTAGTCTGCCCCTGTTGGGCAACCGCCGCGCGGCTTATCTGATAAAGCCTGCCATGGACTTAGGCAAGTGCGCGCTTATCCATTAAAATCGCGCGCTTTTCCAGCCGCCCATCTCACGATTAAGCAACTATGCCCTTTCAAAATCCCAGCACCGATGCCATACGCAGCTTATTGCAATCCGTCAAAACCATCGCCGTGGTGGGACTGTCGCTCAATCCTGAGCGTCCCAGTTTTCGCGTGGCGCAAGGCTTGCAAAGTCGCGGCTATCAAATTATTCCCGTGCGCCCGCTGGTGGACGAGGTGTTAGGGCAGCGTGCGTATGCCGACTTGGCAAGTCTGCCGCAGTGTCCCGACATCGTAGATGTGTTTCGCGCCTCGGAATTTGTCGCAGAGATTGTCGAGAGCTGCATCGCGCTGGGCATTAAAAATCTATGGTTGCAAGACGGCGTAATCGACGAGGCCGCCGCGCTGCGCGCACAAGCAGCGGGCATCACGGTGGTAATGGATCGCTGCATGTGGCGCGACTGCGTGCAACTGTGCGACGGCTTTGAGCCCAATGATTAACAAGCGTTGCGCATGGGCGGGCGATGATGCGCTGTATCAGCGTTATCACGATGAAGAATGGGGCGTGCCGCTGCACGATGATCAAAAACTTTTCGAGTTGTTGATTTTGGAAGGTGCGCAAGCTGGTTTGAGCTGGATTACCATTTTGCGTAAACGCGAAAATTATCGCGCTGCTTTGGATAATTTTGCTGCGCACAAAATCGCTCGCTACACACCCGAAAAAATTGAATCGCTGATGCAAAATTCAGGCATTGTGCGCAACCGTTTGAAACTCAATTCTGTGGTGATTAACGCGCAGCAGTTTTTAGCCGTGCAAGCCGAGTTCGGCAGCTTTGATCAATTTATTTGGCAATTCGTCGGTGGGGCGAATGTGCAGAATGTGTGCCGCGCGATGTCGGATGTGCCCGCTAGTACGCCTGCATCAGATGCGATGAGCAAAGCGTTAAAAAATCGTGGCTTTAAGTTTGTCGGCAGCACCATTTGTTACGCGTTTATGCAAGCGACAGGAATGGTGAATGACCATACGACGGATTGTTTTAGACACGCAGAAATGAATAAAGGAATGGTATGAAATTTGCAAAAATGCATGGCGCAGGCAATGATTTTGTGGTGATTGATGGCGTGCGCCAAGACATAGCCCTTAGCCCAGAACAGTTACGCTTATTGGCGGACAGAAATTTTGGCGTGGGCTGTGACCAAATTTTGCTGGTGGAAAAAGCGCATGAAAAAACCGCTGATTTTCGTTATCGCATTTTTAATGCGGATGGTGGCGAAGTCGAGCAATGCGGCAATGGTGCGCGCTGTTTTGTGCGCTTTGTGCATGAGCAAAAACTTACTAGCAAACGCGAGATTATTGTTGAGACTAAAAACGGTCTCATCGTGCCGCGCTTGGAAGCGGACGGGCGGGTTACGGTGAATATGGGCGCGCCCGTATTTGACCCTGAGCGCATCGCATTTACTAATGGCACGGGCGCGATTAGCGAGCCTTTGCAAGTTGGCACGACAGTTTTACAAATCAGCGCGGTGTCTATGGGTAATCCACACGCGGTGCAAGTGGTGGACGATGTGGAGACGGCGGATGTCGCGACACTCGGTCCGCTGATTGAACGTCACGCACGTTTTACCAAGCGCGTTAACGCGGGCTTTATGCAAATCGTCGATGCGCACAGCATCAAGTTGCGCGTCTATGAACGCGGTTCGGGCGAGACCTTGGCGTGTGGCACGGGCGCGTGTGCAGCCGTGGTGGCAGGCATCCGACGCGGCTTGCTGCAAAGCCCCGTACATGTCGCGACTCGCGGCGGCGCGTTGAGCATCGCGTGGGACGGCGAACAAACGCCTGTGCTGTTAACGGGCCCCGCAATCACGGTATTCACAGGCGAAATCGCCATTTAGGCCATCTTTAGAAATTGACATATCTAGATACACCCTCTAACAAATCAGGAAAAAACATGAAACCCGAAGATGTAGCGCAGTATTTGGCCGATAACCCGAAATTTTTTGAAGCGCACCTCGACACTTTGGCGCGCATTATTTTGCCGCACCCGCATGGTGGTCGCACTATTTCGCTAGGCGAACGACAACTGTTGGCGGTGCGCGAAAAAAATAAAGAGTTAGAAAAAAAATTGCACGATTTATTGCTGTTTGCCAAAGAAAATGACGCGCTGCAAAGCAAGGTTCAAGAGTTTGTGGTGACGCTGTTTGCGGCGCGCGATTTGGCGACTTTGCAAGACATGATTCCGCATTTATTGAGTGATATTTTTAGCGTGCCGCATAGTGTGTTACGCCTCTGGCAAGTCAACGCGCCGAGCGCGGAAGTATTGGCATTCGCGGATGCGCAAACGCACCCCGTGTGCTTGCATCACGCTGCGCACGACAGTGCAACTTGGTTTGGCGTGAACGCTGCAAGCATGCATTCTTATGCCTATTTGCCGCTGCACGCGGGCGCAGAAACGGTCGGCATGTTGGTGCTTGCCAGCGAAGATAAGCAACGCTTTTATCCCGAAATGGGTACGGTGTTTTTGCAGCGCATCGCCGAGGCGGTTGCCGCAGCTTTACATCCTTATTTACATCCTTACCTCACTCACTAAATGTCCCTCGCGCCACCGCTAGCAACTTATTTGCAAGGCTATTTGGCGTGGCTGCGTTTTGAAAAACGCTATTCAGAATTGACCGCGCAAAGTTACGCGCGCGACTTGCATTATTTGTTTGACCTGCTCGGTGATAACAGCTTGAGCAGCTTGACTTCGCAGCACATCCGCCGCTTTGTTGCGAGCTTGCATGGAAAAGGTTTAGGCGGGCGTTCTTTGGCGCGTTTGCTGTCCGCTTGGCGCGGCTTTTTTAATTATTTGATACGCGATTGCGGCTACACCGCCAACCCTTGCATCGGCATTCGCGCCCCCAAGCTAGATAAGGCTTTGCCGCAAGCCTTGTCGGTCGAGCAAGCCGTGCATTTGATGGAAGTCAGCCACAACACGCTCGCCGCGATACGCGATCAAGCCATGTTGGAGCTGCTCTATTCATCGGGTTTGCGCTTGGCGGAGATGGTGAATTTAGAAGCCGCCTACCTTTCCGCCGCTCTGGCATCAGGCGAAATTACTGTGACGGGAAAAGGCAATAAACAGCGCGTCGTGCCGCTCGGAAAATTTGCCATTGCGGCGTTACAAACTTGGCTGACAGTGCGCGAGCAACTTGCGCTGCCCGATGAAACCGCCTTGTTTGTCGGCGCGCGCGGGCAACGCATTGCGCATCGCGTCGTGCAATTACGCTTAAAGCAATGGGGTATCACGCAAGGCATTACCAGCAATGTGCATCCGCATTTATTGCGTCATTCGTTTGCCACGCATGTGTTGCAATCGTCGGGCGACTTACGCGCCGTGCAAGAAATGTTAGGACACGCCAGCATCAGCAGCACGCAGATTTACACGCATTTAGATTTCCAATACTTGAGCAAAATTTACGATACGACTCACCCTAGAGCTAAACTAAAACCTTAAGGGAGGCTCTAAAAACTGAACTCTCGTCGCAATACTGCGTTACTCATAAAAAATTACTCCTTACATAGTAAGTCTATCCCCAGCCAAACCACCTGAGGACAAGTCCGCGTCGCAATTTTTTATTCGTGCCTTGTCTTGCTTAGATATTTCAACTTTTAGAGCCTCCCTTTCTTACAGAGTTACCGAAAAAATATGACTGATAAAAAACCAACTTCCACCCGCAACGCCTCATCAGGTAAACGCGATTTTCGTAAACGCACGCGTGAACTTACACCTGCCAGCACACCACGCATCGCCAGTGCGCCGCGCACTGGCGATGCGCATGCCGCGCCGACTTTGGTCTTAGCAGCAGGGCGCGAAAAATCTTTACAACGTCGTCATCCGTGGATTTTTTCGGGCGCGATTGAGCGCGTTGATGGCGCACCTAAGAATGGACAAACGGTTGCGGTAAAAAGTAGCGACGGCGAATTTTTGGCGTGGGCGGCTTACAACGCCGCCTCACAAATCAGCGGTCGGGTGTGGTCATGGCGTGCTGACGAAACCATAGCCGCAGATTTTTTTGAACGCAAAATCGCCAATGCGTTGGCGGCGCGCAACACGCTGAAATTGGCGAACGACAGCAGCGGAATGCGTTTAATTCACGCCGAATCGGATGGATTGCCAGGGCTTATCGTTGATCAATACGGCAGCGTATTAGTGATGCAAATTGGTAGTGCGGGCGCGGAATTTTGGCGCGACACGATTGCTGATGTGCTGCAAAAATTATGCAATCCCGTTTGCATTTACGAGCGTTCCGATTCCGATTCGCGCGGCTTGGAAGGCTTGCCCGAACGCAATGGCGTGTTGCGCGGTGTGTTGCCCGAACAGGTCGAAGTTGTTGAGCATGGTTTGCGTTTTAACGTCGATGTGGCGGATGGGCAGAAGACTGGATTTTATTTAGATCAACGCGACAATCGCGCGCTGACCGAAACTATCGCGCGCGATAAAACCGTGCTGAATTGTTTTTGCTACACCGGTGGGTTTTCCTTGTATGCCTTACGCGGCGGGGCGAAGTCGGTGTTGTCGATTGATGCGTCAGCCGATGCCTTACGCATCGCCGAGGGCAATTTAATCGCCAATGGTTTGGATGCGAATGCCGCCGAATGGCAATGCGACGATGTATTTTTAGCCTTGCGTAAACTGCGCGATCAAGGACGAAAATTCGATGTGATTATTCTCGACCCACCTAAGTTTGCGCCCACCGCCGCCTTCGCCGAAAAAGCCGCGCGCGGTTACAAAGACATCAATCTGCTCGGTTTCAAATTGCTTAATCCGGGCGGCTTGCTCGCCACTTATTCTTGTTCGGGCGGTATCAGCGAAGACTTGTTCCAAAAGATTATCGCGGGGGCGGCGTTGGATGCGGGCGTGGATGCGCAAATCGTGCGCCACCTGCACGCCAGTGCCGATCATCCCGTGTTGCTGAGTTTTCCCGAAGGCGCGTATTTGAAAGGCTTGCTGCTGCGCGTGGCGGGCTAAACGAGCTTGCTTGCCGCTAGCGGGGGCGTTATTCAGGCAACGTTTCGTAGGCGAAAAAATACGGCGTGACGCGGATAGATTTGAGCAAGCCGCCGTCAGCAGGACGCTGGCTTAAACGCTGGATTTCTGCGTCATTCAGTGCTTGAATTTTTGCCGCATCGCGCACCCGATTAAACACCCCGTTGCGCCACTGAAACACCTCATTGAGTTTTTGCAAATAGCTGTAAGCGTGATGGTTATCATTGTAGTAATCATCAAATTTATTGCGTCCTAAATAGATGGCATTCGAGCCTTCGTAGCCGGTTCTTTGATAGCTGACAGGGTCAGTATTCAAAATATAAATCCAGTCCCCTGGCACAAAATTCAGCGGCATCACATCGTGTTTTATTTTCAATAATTTGCCGGGGCGGTTCAGTTCTTGCGGGTCAAAATCAGCTTCAAAGTCCCACATGCGCGCGGGTTCTATGCCTGTCAGCGGCTCGTTATCTGCCGATAACCGCGCTTCGATTAAACGCACTTGCGCGGGCGATTTTTTGACGCGGCGGTAATAGTCCAACACACCTTGTATCACCACCAATTTGGTCGCGGTGTAACAGCCTATCGAGTATTTTTGCTGCTGCAAAAATACGTCATTGAGCGCGTCGTGTAAGGCAACTCCCGCTTTCGGCGTGCCTTGCGACCAATACTTTTGATTCCATTGCGCGGCATCGCCATCGGGCCAACCCCAAGTTAAATTTTCTGCCCATGCTACGGTATTTTGCCGTATCGCCACATGGTCTTTTAAGGCGCTGATGGCGCACGCCGCCCCGGTGAATTCGGTGACGCGACCATGCTGCAACAACGCCAGCACAATCTCTTTTTTGGAAACAGTATGAATTTTTTTACTACGCCCAGCAGCACTCGGCAACACCACCCAGTCGTCGTGAATATGCAGCTCGGCACGAGATTTTAAGGTCAGTGTATTCACCTCGTCTGCGGGCGTATTCAAGCTGTAACGCAGCACGCCGTGCGCCGCATCGCGATTTTTTACCACCCACTGCGGCGCGATTTTGAGCGCGGCAAAATAACGCGTCATGTCGTGCTCAAGGCGGCTGAATTGCGCGGGCTCGCACTCAAAACGAATGCCATCTTCGCTAGTGTTAGCGATGGGTTCGGCGGGTGGTTTGAGCTGCGTTGGAGAGCTGGCGTAACTGGCGAACGACAGTGTGAACAAGCTATAAAAAAGGATATTTTTCAAGAGGGACATGAGGCAAGCGGCTAGATATCTTTGTGCGGTGATTATCGCATTGCTAAGTTGCAACACTGTTACGTTTTAATTTTTAGGTGGGCAATCGAGCGATGTTTTTAGTCAATTTGTGGAAGTGCAATTTATTGCATGATGGGGCAAGGTGGCAATCGCGCAATAAATTGCGCTCCCACAAGACTTCTTTTACGCTCAGTTTAAGCCGCCGCAATCAACGCCAATTTCTTTTCGCGGCTCAATTTTTTAATGACGATTTCGCGTTTGGACGCGCCCGAACGATCTTCGCAAACCTCCTGATAAACCAGCACCACGGGCGTGCGATTGCGTGTGTATTTCGCGCCCGTGCCGTCGTTATGCGCGTCTAGCCGTTTGGCTAAGTCGTTGGTGATGCCGCAATACAAAGTGTCATCGGCGCAGCGTAATAAATAGCAGAACCACGTCATCGTATGCGTCGCAGCAAAGCCATGGCCAGCATGGCAATCAGCAACATCACCAGGGTAAAATTTCCCCAGCGCACATACGGTGTGCTGCCCGTATAACCTTGCGCCATGCCTTGCAACACACCCTCTTCATGCTGTGGCAATTGCTGCACAATTTTGCCATCCACATTGATGATGGAAGTCACGCCGGTGTTGGTGGCGCGCAACATCATGCGACCCGTTTCCAGCGCGCGCAGTTGTGAAATTTGATTGTGTTGCGTGGCGGCGATGGAGTGTCCGTACCACGCGTCATTGGTGACATTCACCAGTAGCGTGGCAGTCGGTAGCGCATTGATAATTTCCTCGCCGAACACATCTTCGTAGCAGATATTCACCGCCACCTGTTGCCCCGCCAAAGCCAAGGGATATTGAGCCACACCGCCGCGCGCCAAGTCGCCCATCGGGATATTTAACACGCCGTTAATCAGCCAGCCCAAGGCATCACGCAGCGGAATAAATTCGCCAAATGGCACGAGGTGCGTCTTGCGGTAATGCTGCTCAGTCGCGTACGCATTTTCCGATGCGCCTATGGCAAACACGCTGTTGTAATAACGCCCGTTCTCTTTATCGAATGAACCAATCAACACATCGCCCGCATTGAGTTTGGCGTGGTCGCGAATTTGTGCAACTAGCTGCGCAGGCACTTCGCTGCGCAATAACGGGAATGCGCTTTCAGGCAACACGGTGAGGCGCGCATTGCTACTTAAAATTTGGCGGCGATAGGTTTCCAGCGTGCCGATTAACGCGTCTTCGTTGAACTTCAAATCTTGCGCGATATTGCCTTGCAACAACGCCACGCTAAACGGCTCGCCCTGTGGCTGAGTCCAATTTATCGCGCGTAACGCCGCACCTGTCAGCCAGATAACTAGCAAACCCAACAGTGCGAATTTTCCAGCACGACTCCAACGCACCTGCCACAACAAAGCCACGCAACCCGCGCTCAATGCGGCAAACAACGACACGCCATACACGCCCAAAATGGGCGCAAATCCAGCCAGCGCACTGTCGCTATGCGCATAGCCCAAAGTCAGCCACGGGAAGCCCGTAAACAACATTCCACGCAACCATTCCACCAACACCCAAATGGCGGGCATCAGCAACAAAAAGCGCACCGGCGTGGTCGTTTTGCAACGCGCTTGCGCATAACCTGCCAGCGCGGGCAGCAACGCCCAAAAGCCGCAAAACAACAGCGTCGCCAGTAACGCCAGCCAGCCAGCCATATCGCCGTAATCGTGCATAGCGATGTATATCCAGCCTATGCCCGCTGTGAATAATCCCAAGCCAAAGGCATAGCCCAACTTGGCCGCCGCGCTAGGCGTGTTCGCCTTGTGCCATAACGCGAACAACACCGTGAGTGCCAATATCGGCAAGGGATACCAGCCAAACGGCGCAAAGCCCAACACGCACGACGCACCCGCCAATAAAGCGATGAAATAATTCTTAGAGATGAAATTCATAACGCCGCCAAAATAAAAAAGCCGCGCAGCATAACCGATGCAAGATGAGTTGCTGAATCACGATGAGAAAGGGGTGCGACAAAATGTCGCAGGGGGCGGCGAAATTTTTTTACTACAATGCGGCCTCATTTTTTAACCACGCGCCTTCAGCCATGAAAATCAAATTGCTTACCCTCGCTCTACTCGCCACTGCCAGCAACGCTTACGCGGGATGCGGCTCGTCTTTTTGCGCGGTGAATACGCATTGGGATACGCAAGGTTTAGCGCATGACGAAGGGTTGCAGTTGGATGTGCGCTACGCTTATGCCCGCGCGGATACGCCGCGCGTGGGCTCATCCAAAGTGGCGAAGCCTTTGGCGACTGACCCCGCTCTAGTTTTAGCAGGTGGCGAAGTTGAAAATCAACGCACCATCAATCAAACCCTGAATCTGGATTTGGCTTACGCCATCAATTCGCAATGGGGCGTGGCACTGGATGTGCCGCTAGTGATGCGCGATCACTCGCATCAATTTATCGACGCTCTTGGTAACGTGACAACACCGCAAAAGAGTTTCTCGCAATTAGGCGACGTGCGCGTAATCGGTAATTACAAAGTCGGCTATGACGATCATCTGATGGGCAGTGGTGTGCGTTTTGGTTTGAAGCTGCCGACGGGTAACACCACGCAGGAAATGGTGGCGGGGACGCAAATGGAAGCAGGTTTGCAGCCTGGCAGCGGCAGCACTGATGCGGTGTTGGGCGCGTATCACCACGAAAATTTTGCGGCTAGTGCGATGGGTTGGTTCGCCAGCACGCAAGTACAAATGGCGATGCAGCTTAAAAATGACTATCGCCCAGGTGACGAAATGAGCGTGGATGTCGGCGCGCATTACGCCGTGTCGCCTATGCTCACGGGCTTGTTACAAGTCAATGCGCAATACAAAAAAGCCGATAGCGGCACGGCATTAAATATGAATCCGCACACCGGCGGACGCAGTTTGAATCTCAGCCCTGGCGTGAGTGTGGCGGTTGCGCCGCGCACCAAGTTGTATAGCTTTGTGCAACTGCCGCTCTATCAATACGCCAATCCTGATCCTAGAGGTTCGGTATATGGACAGCTCACCGCGCGCTGGTCGTTTTCGCTGGGCGTGAATCACACTTTTTAAGGCGAGTTACTTAAACAAAACGCGGTCTTATGCCGCGTTTTTTTATGTCTGCATTCAGACATAGCCTATAATCCGCGCCCCGCGCAATCCGCAGCCCCTTCGTATAAAAATAATCATGGAAAAAGTCCGCCTATCTAAACGTATGTCCGAACTCGGACTTTGCTCACGCCGCGAGGCGGATGTGTATATCGAAAAAGGCTGGGTCGAAGTCGATGGCGTGCCCGTGAGTTTGCTCGGCACCAAAGTGTTAGTGAATCAAAAAATCACCTTGCGCACCGCCGCGCAAAACACTCAGCAAGAGCGTGTGACGATTCTGATTAACAAGCCCGTTTCTTATGTGTCAGGACAAGCCGAGCACGGCTATCGTCCCGCCAGCGTGTTGTTTGATGAAGAAAATCACTGGGCGGGCGATACCTCTACACATCGTTTTCATCGCAGCCAACATTTGGGCCTTGCTCCCGCAGGCCGCTTGGATATTGACTCGCAAGGTTTGTTGGTACTCACGCAAGACGGTCGTGTTGCCAAGCAACTGATCGGCGAAGATTCCAAAGTTGATAAAGAATACTTGGTGCGCGTGCAAGGTCAGTTGGAAGACAGCGGGCTGGCGTTGTTGTGCCAAGGCTTGAAATTGGACGGCGAATATCTCAAGCCCGCTAAGGTGACTTGGCAAAACGAAGACCAATTGCGCTTCGTGTTGCGCGAAGGCAAAAAACGCCAAATCCGCCGCATGTGCGAGTTGGTCGGATTGAAAGTTACGGGCTTAAAACGCATCCGTATTGGCAAAATCAAACTGGGCGACTTGCCTGTAGGACAGTGGCGTTATTTGGGTGAAAACGAACAGTTTTAAAGCGCGGCGTTTATACCTTGCCGCTCGCCTCGGCGAGTCGTTCCACCAGTAAAGAATACAGTCGGCGGCTATCAGCGCGCAGCACGGTAAAACGCAATGTGCTGATGACAATTTGGTCGTCGCGTTTGGGTAATTGCCCAGCGGCTTGCAGGACTAAGCCGCCGACCGTGTCGCATTCCTCATCGGAAAATTCTGTCCCCATCACCTCGTTAAAGGCTTCGATTTCGGTGTCGGCTTTGACGCGCCAATGGCTTGCGTCTTGCACGATGATGTTGTCTTCGTCTTCATCAAAATCATATTCATCCGAGATGTCGCCGACGATTTGTTCCAGCACGTCTTCGATGGTCACCATGCCCGACACGCCGCCGTATTCATCGACCACTAAGGCGATGTGATTGTGCTTGCTGCGAAAATCGCTGAGCAACACATTGAGGCGTTTGGCTTCGGGAACAAACACGGCGGGGCGCAACATATCGCGCACGTCGAAGGTTTCGCCCGCGTAGTAACGTAACAAATCTTTCGCTAACAAAATGCCGATGATGTGATCTTTATCGCCGTCGATAACAGGAAAGCGCGAGTGCGCGGTTTCAATCACAAACGGGATAAATTTCTCAGGTGATTGGCTGATGTCGATGACATCCATCTGCGCACGCGGAATCATAATCTCGCGCACTTGCCGCTCGGAAACTTGCAACACGCCTTCCATCATCGCCAGCGCGTCGGCATCTAAGAGGTTCTTTTCATACGCGCCATAGAGCAACTGCACGAGTTGTTCGCGGTCTTCGGGCTCGCGTAGTAGCAGGGTGGATAAGCGTTCTAACAGGCTGGGTTTGCGACTGGTGGGGACGTCCATTGCGGGGGTTTAGTTTTGATAAGGATTAGCGAGGCGCAATTTTAACATCATTGAAGTTTCTAAGGCTTCCATCGCCTCGGCTTCCGTCTCGATCTCGTGGTCATAGCCTTGTAAATGCAGCGCGGCGTGGATGCTCATATGCGCGTAATGCGCGAACAAATCCTTGCCTTGCTCCGCCGCTTCGCGCGCCACCACAGGTGCGCATATCACCACATCGCCGCTGACGGGATTGTCGTCATACACAAACGTCAACACATTGGTCGCGTAATCTTTAGCGCGATAATTTTTATTCAACTCGCGCCCTTCCTCCGCATTGACAATGCGCAACGTCAGGCTTATATCGCCTTGCATCGTCGCAGAAAACCAACGGCGGAATTGGGCACGCGTGGGTAAATTTTTCGCTTCGCTGGCGTATTGCACGGTGAGGGAAAGTTTTTTGCTGGATGATTTTTGCGATTTAGTTGGCATCATTAAACCTTCTCCCCGCGCAGCGTATGCCTGACCACTTGCGTGATTTTCAGCTCGATAAATTGCCCGATTAAGTCGGCTGTGCCGACGAAGTTCACTACGCGATTGTTGTCGGTGCGGGCGGCGAGTTCTGCGCCATCTTTTTTAGAAATGCCTTCAACCAGCGCGCGTTGTGTTGTGCCTAACATCGCCGCTGCGATGCCGCCTTCTTGTTCACTGATGCGATCCTGCAAACGCTTGAGGCGCGCGGCTTTGACGGCGTGGGGCGTGTCGTCGTGCATTTCGGCAGCGGGGGTGCCGGGGCGTGGGCTGTATAAAAAACTAAAGCTGTTATCAAAGCCGATGTCGTCGATTAACTTCATGGTCGCCTCAAAGTCGGCATCCGTCTCGCCTGGGAAGCCAATGATGAAATCGGAGGTGACGCAAATGTCGGGACGTAGCGCGCGCACGCGACGAATAATCGACTTATATTCCAGCGCGGTATGACCGCGTTTCATCGCCGCTAACACGCGATCGGAACCCGATTGCACGGGCAGATGCAAATGGCTCACCAGTTTGGGCGTGGTGCCATATAAATCAATCAGGCGTTGCGACATTTCTTTGGGATGCGAGGTGCTGTAACGAATCCGCACGATGGCATCTATCGCCGCGACGGCTTGGATTAAATAAGCGAAATCGACTACTTCGCCATCCTCACTTTCACCCTGATAAGCATTGACGTTTTGTCCTAGCAGAGTGACTTCTTTTACGCCCAATTTTATTAAACCGTGTATCTCGTTTAGCACGTCAGTCAAGGGGCGCGAAACCTCTTCGCCGCGCGTGTAAGGCACGACGCAAAATGTGCAGTATTTGCTACAGCCTTCCATGATGGAAACGAACGCTGTACCGGTGGCTTTTTCTTGTTTAGGCAGATGATCGAATTTTTCAATTTCAGGAAAACTGATGTCGATTTGCGTGCGTCCAGTGGCACGGCGCGCGTCTATCAGTTGCGGCAAACGATGCAAGGTTTGCGGGCCAAACACTACGTCCACATAGGGCGCACGCTGCGCAATCGTCGCGCCCTCTTGGCTCGCCACGCAGCCGCCGACACCGATGATGAGATTGGGATTAGCAAGTTTGTAAGGACGCACGCGACCTAAATCGGAAAACACTTTGTCCTCAGCTTTTTCGCGTATCGAGCAAGTGTTAAACAAAATCACATCCGCCTCTTCAGGCTTATCGGTTTGCTGCATGCCGTCATAGGCTTTCATTACGTCTGCCATTTTGTCCGAGTCGTACTCGTTCATCTGACAGCCATAGGTTTTGATATACAGTTTTTTTGCCACGTTGTTGCCTATCTAAAAAGAATCTTGCGGAATGCAAAGGGGGGAGATTTTAAGGGATTCGCGAGTTACGAGTGTCGCTAAATCGAAGTCGCACAGCGACGCTAGCCTTAATCAGTAATACTCTTAAATTATTTGCGTGTATTCTTGACAAATTCACTTATATAATTCGCAAAGTATTAGTCAACTAATACGAAATGTTTTAATCAACTATTCAGTTGAAATCTAACTAAATTTTCAGGGGAAAATAATAATGTCTTATATCGCTACGCTTGCCGCTTTTGTTACTGTTGTGCTGATTGCTGGGTTTGCTCTGATGTTGATTAAAGAAGTTGTTGGTGGCTTGTTCAAAAGCAACTAAGTCGAACGCCGAAGGGTAATCTTCCCTTCGGGATTTAAATTTTTAGTATGACCGTTTTGCCTATGACGAAAAGTCATTGGGCTTTTTTTGGTTTTGGCTATTCCCCTATTAAAAATGTGTGCTACGATTCGCCTTGTTGGAGAAGAGGTTTAATTTTAACGTAGTGCTTCTAGGGGGAGAAAAACATGGGATTCATCGCAACCGTTTGTGCAATAGGTACTTTGTTGATGGCGATTGCTTTCGCAACGTGGATGGCAAAAGAACTGTTCACTAGCAAGTAAAACAGCTAACACTGTTAAACAAAAAACCAGCTTAGGCTGGTTTTTTTATGCGCCTAAGGTCTGTATATTGCGCCGCTTATTATTTAATTCGCACCCTCCATGACCGCTCCTTTTTCCACTTACATTCAAGCACTCGGCAAAGGTCGGCGCGGCGCGCGTAATTTAACTTTTGCGGAAGCCGAACACGCCATGCAGTGCGTGTTGCAAGGCACGGTCAGCCCTGAACAACTGGGCGCGTTTTTAATGTTGTTGCGCGTTAAAGAAGAAACGCCAGCGGAGTTGGCGGGCATGGTCAAGGCGGCGCGCGACAGCATCGTTTTGCCGCCCAGTTTTCCACCCGTCGAACTTGATTGGGCGGCGTATGCGGGCAAGCGGCGACAACTGCCTTACTTCGTTTTATCCGCACTGTTGTTGGCGCAGCACGGCATAAAAGTATTGATGCACGGCTCGGCGATGGCGGGACGCGTCAACGCTGCCGATGCCTTGGCGCAGCTAGGTTTTGCCGCGTGCCATAACGCAAACGAAGCGGCCGCGCAGTTGCAGCAACGCAACTTCGCCTATTTGCCAGTCGCCACGCTCAATCCGCGCTTACAACACTTACTAGCCTTGAAAGCCACACTAGGCTTGCGTTCGCCCGTGCACAGTGTGGTGCGGATGTTCAATCCTGCACGCGCTAAAACTTCTCTGTTGGGCATTTTTCATCCTGGCTACGACACCGCGCATCAGGCTGCTGGGGTGTTGTTAGGCGATGAAAATTTAGCTGTGTTTAAGGGCGAAGGCGGCGATGCGGAACGCAATCCTGATAGCGATTGTCTGGTGCGCGGCGTGTTGGCTGGGGCGGCGCAAGATGAATTATGGGCTGCGCAATTCTTGCAGCGTCACCTCAAAGATGAGGCGATGGATATGTCTCGCTTAGGCGCGTTATGGCGCGGCGAAATCAGCGATGAGTACGCGCTCGCGGCGGTAATCGGTACGGCAGCGATAGCCTTGCGCGCGATGCAGCGCGCGCCCGACGCAGCATCGGCAATGTTGTTAGCCCAACAATTGTGGGATACGCGCCGCTTAGATTTTTTACCTGATGTAGCGGCTGCAATTCAGCCGCAAATCGGCTCGGTCGCACTGGTCGGCGCGGGCCCAGGCGACCCAGATTTATTGACTTTGCGCGCCTTGCGTTTAATCCAAACAGCGGAAGTTTTGGTGTACGACAACTTGGTCGCCCCCGCGATTGTGGCGTTGAGCCATGCCGAAAAAATCTTCGTCGGCAAGCAACGCGCGCAGCACACTTTGCCACAAGTAGCGATTAACGATTTGCTGGTGCGATTGGCGTTAGAAGGCAAAAAAGTGGTGCGTTTAAAAGGCGGCGATCCGTTCATTTTTGGGCGCGGTGGTGAAGAAATCGAAACGCTAGCCGCACAAAAAATCCCCTTCCAAGTTGTGCCTGGCATCACCGCTGCGTCAGGCGTGGCGGCGTATGCGGGCATTCCGCTCACGCATCGCGACCATGCGCAATCGTGCGTTTTTGTCACGGGACATCTCAAAGATGGGACGATGAATTTGGACTGGGATGCGTTGGCGCGTCCGCAGCAAACCGTGGTAGTTTATATGGGTTTGCTCGGCATCAACACTTTGTGCGCCGAGCTGATTAAGCATGGTCTAGCGGCCGGCACGCCTGCCGCCTTAGTGCAACAAGGCACGACGCAAAATCAACGCGTATTGGCGGGTACGCTGGCGACTTTGCCCGACATCGTGTTACGCGAAAAGCCGCATGCTCCCACCTTGATTATTATTGGCGGTGTGGTCAGCTTGCATGACAAGTTGAGTTGGTTTACACCGCATAACCTTAATGTTTCATAGGCTTTAACGGCTCTAATTTCAGATAGAATCCGCGCCTTCTTTTTTACCACCTCACGATGGAGTTCCCCATGAGTTTTAGTGACACCGACGTACTTGCTGCCTTAAAGAATTTAATTGATGCCAACACGCAAAAAGATTTCGTGACGGGTAAGTCGGTCAAAAATATCAAGGTGTCAGGCACGGAATTAAGCCTCGATATTTTGCTGGGCTATCCCGCGCAAAGCGTGTGGGAGGACATCCGCGCAGCGGTCGAAACCCAGCTAAAAACTGCCTTGCCGAGTGCGAGCAAAATTAGCATTAACGTCAGCAGTAAAGTCGTACCGCACGCGGTGCAACGCGGAGTTGCTTTAGTCGATGGCGTGAAAAACATCATCGCCGTGGCGAGCGGCAAAGGCGGCGTGGGAAAATCGACCACCGCCGTGAATCTCGCGCTGGCATTGGCGGCTGAGGGCGCGCGCGTGGGGATTTTGGATGCCGATATTTATGGTCCTTCGCAGCCGACCATGTTGGGGATCACGGGGCAGCCCAGTTCGCGTGACGGCAAGTCGATGGAGCCGATGAGCAATCACGGCCTGCAATCTATGTCGATTGGTTACATGATCGCGGGCGACGACGCGCCTATGGTGTGGCGTGGCCCGATGGTCACCCAAGCACTCGATCAACTGCTGCGTCAAACGCGTTGGGATAATCTGGATTATTTGATTGTAGATTTGCCGCCTGGCACGGGCGATATTCAGCTGACCTTGGCGCAAAAAGTGCCGGTGACAGGTTCGATTATTGTCACCACGCCGCAAGACATCGCGCTGCTCGATGCGCGCAAAGGTCTAAAAATGTTTGAGAAAGTCGGTATCAAAATTATCGGCATTGTGGAAAACATGAGCACGCATATTTGCTCGAACTGCGGACACGAAGAGCATATTTTTGGCGCGGGCGGCGGCGCAAAAATGTGTGCCGATTACGACGTAGAGTTTTTGGGCAGCTTGCCACTCGACATCAGCATTCGCGAGTATGCCGATTCGGGTAAGCCGACCGTGGTTGCTGCGCCTGATAGCGACATCAGCAAAACCTACAAAACCATCGCGCGTCGCATCGCCGTCAAAGTCGCTGAAATGGCGCAAGACCATAGCGCGGCATTCCCTAAGATTGTTATTCAAAATACTTAATTGATGAGTGTTGCATCGCCGCAAAGTCCTAGTGACTGGTACGCGCAACGCTATGCGGAGCAAGGTTTGCAAGCCGATGCTGCACAAGCACACGCGCTGTTGGCGATGGATGCGTTGTGGCAGGAATTGATTGCTTTTAAGTCGCAGCGCAATCAATTTTTAGGCCGCAGTTTGCTCAGTCCGGATGTGCCCAAAGGCTTGTATTTATGGGGTGGCGTGGGGCGTGGCAAAACTTTTTTGATGGATGGTTTGTTTGCCTGTGTGCCTTACATGCGCAAGCGGCGGCTGCACTTTCATCACTTTATGGCAGAAGTGCATCACGCCATGAAGTTGCACGCGGCGCATGCCGACCCGCTGATTGCGGCTGCCGCCGACATCGCGCACGCCACGCGCTTGCTGTGTTTGGACGAATTTCATATCGACGACATTGCCGATGCGATGATTTTGGCGCGCTTGTTGGAAGCGTTAATGGCGCGCGGCGTGGTGCTTGTGACCACTTCCAATCAAGCCCCCGATGAGCTGTATGCGCATGGGCTACAGCGGCAAAATTTCCTGCCCGCGATTGCTTTATTGGAAGCGCAACTCAAGGTGATACACGTCGATGGCGGACACGATTACCGTCTGCAAACGCGTGCCGCGGCAAGTTTTTTTATCACGCCGAATAATCAGGCGAGTGAGCACAAGCTGGCGCAACTATTTCAGCAATTCAGTGCGGGATTAAGCACGCATGACGCGTCGCTTCAACTCAATGGCCGTACACTAAAAATTAAACGCGCGGCGAAAAATAGCGTTTGGTTAAGTTTTCACGAGCTGTGTGAGCAGCCGCACGATCAGGCGGATTATTTAAGTTTGGCACAGCAATTCCGCTATGTTTTTGTGTCGGATATTCCGCTGCTAGACGAAGAGCAACACGGCAGCGCAGCGCGCCGTTTTAGTTGGCTGATAGACGTACTGTACGACCATCACATCAAGCTCGTCGCCAGTGCCGCTGTGAATGCCGAAAACCTTTTGCCATCAGAGTTGTACGCCCGTACTCGCAGTCGTTTAATCGAGATGCAGACATTGCGCTATCGAATGCCCGCCCCCCCAACTAACTTCGCTCAATAAAACCATGTTCCACGTCATTTTGTTTGAACCCGAAATCCCGCCCAACACTGGCAACGTGATTCGTTTGTGCGCCAACACCGGCTGCCAGTTGCATTTAATTAAGCCGCTGGGCTTCACTTTGGAAGACAAGCAATTAGTCCGCGCTGGCTTGGATTACCATGAATTTGCTACGCTGAAAGTGTATGAAAATTTAGACGAATGCTTGGCACAGTTTGATTTGTCACGCGTGTTCGCCATGACCACTAAAGGTTCACAAGCCTTGCACAGTCTGGCTTTTCAAGCGGGCGATGCATTTTTATTTGGCCCCGAAAGTCGCGGCTTGCCTGAAATGGTGCGCGAAAAATTTACCGCTGAACAACGCGTGCGCTTGCCGATGATGCCGAACAATCGCAGCTTGAATTTATCCAATACGGTGGCGGTCACCGTGTTTGAAGCGTGGCGGCAAGTGGGATTTACGGGGGCAGGGCTGTAGTCGGTTTAGGCGGTAAATTTTTTAGCAATCAGCACGGCATTGCTGCCGCCGAAGGCGAAAGAGTTTGACATGACCGCGTTGAGATTTAAGCCCGTGCGGCCTTGGTTGGCGACGTAATCCAAATCGCATTCAGGGTCGGGATGATGCAGGTTGAGGGTGGGTGGCACGGCGTTATTTTCCAGCGCCAACACCGCCGCGATAAATTCTACCGCGCCCGTCGCGCCCATCAAATGACCGTGCATAGACTTGGTCGAGCTGACGGGAATCTGCCTTGCCGCCGTACCAAACACCTGTTTAATCGCCAACGTTTCTTGCACGTCGCCCGCCTGCGTTGCTGTGCCGTGTGCGTTGATGTAACCAATGTCGGAGGGCTGCAAACCCGCGTTGTCTAAGGCTTTTCGGATGGTGCGGGTTTGTCCGTTGGCATCAGGTTTGGTGAGATGGCTGGCATCCGATGAGCTGTGGTAGCCGACTAATTCGGCATAAATTTTCGCGCCGCGTTTAACCGCGCGCTCGGCATCTTCCAACACCAACACCGCAGCACCCTCGCCCATCACCAAGCCGGTACGGTCTTTGGAAAAGGGTTTACACGATGCACTTGCGTCTTGCTCGTCTTCGCTTGCCAAGGTGCGTAAGGCTTCCCAGGCTTTGATGATGCCTAGCGTTAACATCGCTTCTGCGCCGCCCGCCAACATCACATCCGCATAGCCGTCCTTAATTTGGCGATAGGCCTCGCCGATGGCAATCGCCGATGAGGAACACGCCGTCGCGTAAGTCACGTTCGGCCCTTGCAATCCATACTTAATCGAGATGTGTGAAGCGGCAGCGTTGTTCATACTGAGCAACACCGAGAGCGGTTTGACGCGTGGCACATCGCGTTGCATCACCTCGGTATAACCGTCTTCGAGTGTCGCCGCCCCGCCCAAACACGAGCCCATATACACACCCGCGCGCAGTTGCTCCGCTGCGCTTAATTCCAGCTTGGCATCTGCGACAGCTTGTGCCGCAGCAACAAGTGCAAACTGGCTAAAGCGATCCATGCTGGTGAGCTGCATTTTGGAAAAATGTTCGGACGGATCGAAGTTTTTAACAGGTGCGGCGATGCGCGTATTGAGCTTGTCGATAAAAGGCACATCTAAGCGTTGTATGCCTGACTGTCCTGCCATCAGATTCGTGAAAAATTCGCTGGGAGTGTTGCCGACTGGCGAGATAACGCCGAGGCCAGTGATAACGACGCGTCGTGTCATGCTGGGAAATTAAGCTTTGCCGTGTTGTGCGGCGACCAGTTGGTCAACGATGTTGGCAACGTCTTGCACGGTCTTGAAATCCATGCGTTCATCGCCAAATTTGATGCTTAATTCATCTTCCAAGTTGAACATGAATTCGACGATAGACAATGAATCTACGCCTAAGCTGGCGAGTTCCGCGCTCGGTGTGAGCTGTTCTAATTTGAGGTCGAATTGCTCAACCATCATGCGTTGGATTGTTGCGATAGAACTCATTTTTATACCCCTGAAATTTTAGCGCGCGCATTGTAACAGACAGGCGGGGCAGGATTGACGAGTGGCTAGGTTTTGTGGGGGCTCGATTGATCGAACGATCTTTTTAAGTGCCGCTATCGCCCAATGCGTGCTGCGAAAGCCACGACTAAGTGGCCGCCACCAGTCGTGGCTTTCGCGACTAGCTACCTGCTAGCAGCACTTGTTGTGCGGCAAAAAAACGAATCGTCTCGCTGGCAACGTGCTCGCGCTCGTTATCGACGGTAATCATGTGATAACTGTTGTGCAGCGTCACCAGCTCTTTGTGCTGCGAACCCAGATGTGCCATGACATAGCGCGGGTTGCGCATCGAGGCAATATCATCTTCTTCGGCATGAATGACGATGGCGGGCGCGGTCACTTTAGGCAGCGATTTTTTAACGTGAGCAATCATGCGCTCAGCTTCTTGGATGGCCGGCAAATTCAGTTTAGACGCACCGACAATGGTTGAATCTTTATGCGCCATTTCGCGCGCAATCCATTTGCGCAATTGCGCATTTTTTAAGCCAAAGGGTTCACGTTCGCGATAGGTATAAAGATAACGCGCGGGCGTGTAATAGCCGACATAGCGCATAAAACGATACCAAGGAATGCTCCAGCCGTCGTACCATAAAGTGGTCGCCATTAAAGTCAGCGCGGCAACCTTATCGCCTTGCTCGGCCGCCACGCTTAAAGACAACACCGCACCGATACACAGTCCGCCCATCGCGACACTTTTATGCTGACTTTTTAACGCCAAAAATTCCGCCGTGGCAGCGGCGTGCCAGTCTTGCCAATGCGTCACCGAGCGCGGCGTGTCGCCTTGAATAAAACCATAGCCGCGCAGATGCGGCACATGCACGGTATAGCCCGCTTGATTCAGACGTTTTGCCAGCGGCTGCAATTCGGCAGGGCTGCTTTGCAAACCATGCAGCAGCAATACCGCCTGTTCGCCGCCGTCTAGATGAATGGTTTGCATAGTTGCTCCCGAAAAAAGTTGCGCATTTTACTTGAGCGGCACAAAACAATCTGCATTGTTATGCCTCGCCTTTTTTTGCCTGCCAAGCTGCCAAGGCAGTGCCGAATAAAGCACGCCAGCTATTGCGTGCAGCAGCTCCCCCAGCAATCTCGCCGCGATGCACGAAACTCAAAATTTCGCTTTCAGTAATTTTGCAATGCTTGCGCAAAATGCCATACAAGCCTTGTTCTATCAGGCTAATCTCGCCGGCGATACGCGCTTGCGCGACTTCATCTTGCGCATCACACAACCAAGAAATCGCCAGCATGTTGTCAAATAAATCCCACAAACCTTTTTGCGTGCCTTTAATCACTTCGACACTTTGTCCACCCAGCGCGCTAATTTCTAAACGGATTTTTTCACGCAGCGCGTCATTCAGCACTGCGTCATTGCCGCCCAAACGCACCAACATCAACACGCCTTGCAACGCGCCATCATGCAGTTGCGCGGCGCGCACCGTGTTGTCCTGCAAGGCTTTACGCGTGGCGAAGTCGTACACGCGTGCCAGCGTGAAGTACGCCAAGCCCAGCGTGACAGGGCCGGTGAGGTTGATGTAGGTGTTGCTGAAGTTGATGCTGGCGTAAGAAATGCCTAGCAAAATAAATTGCGACGCACCAAATAATCGGTCGATTTTGGCGCGCCCCGCATCGTGATAGAAGCCCCAAGCAGTCGCCCAAATCAAACTCAAGGTGAGCAGTAAATAAATAATTTTGGCATCGGGGAAACGTAAAAAATCGCCGTGCTTAAAGTTGTCTATGGCGGTGGCTAAAATTTCTACGCCGGGATGATTGCGGCTTAACGGCGTGGCTTTGATGTCAAATAAACTTGGCGCAGTCGAGCCGATGATGACGATTTTGTTAGTGAATTCGTTAGCTTTGCGCTGCTTTTTTTCGCGTGAGAAATCGCCATACACCTCGCTAAATCCCACCGAGTGATAAGTGAACGGTGGGCCGCGCCAGTTCAATAAAACGTTCGCAGCAGCAGGTTCGGAATAATGCAAAATTTGCGCAATGCGCAGTGGCAAAGACGGAATTTTCCAGCCGTAGTCATCCAGATAAACAGGATATTGGCGGGCGATGCCATCGCTATCGGCATAAATGTTGTGCGTGCCTAAACGACCACTTTGCAACGCGGCGGGGAAAAATGGCAGCACCATCGCCAGCGTCGCGTCGGCTTGTGCGCTGTCGAGTTCGACCACGCCAGGAATCATGCGCGGCGTGAGTTGGCTCAAGCCGTCATCGCCTGAATTGAGCCGCAACATGGGGAAAAAAGTGTTGTCGGT
>JBJORQ010000011.1:0-26530 GCA_046049345.1 Pseudomonadota bacterium
GCGCAGCACATGCGTCATTTGCTCGCGCACCGACAATTGTTCGCGGCGGATGGTGTGATGCTTTGAGTTTTTAGCGCGCGTCAGCAGCCCTAACCAAACCTGCTTTAAGTCTTCTACGCTCACTTCGGGCAAGCGCGCTTCTAGTGTCGTCTCAATTAAAACCTGGACAACTTCAAAGTCGCGTTCGGCTTGCGGCAGTTCATTGAGTTGCTGCGCGGCGAGCTTCATTTGTTCGTATTCCAGCAAACGGCGCATCAATTCGGCGCGTGGATCTTCGCCGCTGTCGTCGGCAATTTTGCTAATTTTGGGCAGCAACATGCGCGGCAGCAACATGCGCGATTTGATTTCGATTAACACCGCCGCCATTAGTAAATATTCCGCCGCCAATTCCATGCGTTTATTTTCCATCAACTCGATGTAACCCATGTACTGGCGAGTCAGCTCCGCCATAGGAATATCCAGCACATCGAGGTTGTGGCGACGGATTAAATACAGCAACAAATCCAAGGGGCCTTGAAAGGTGTCCAGCACCAACTCCAACGCATCAGGCGGAATATATAAATCCTGCGGCAACGCCAACATGGGCTCACCGTGGATAAGCGCAAATGGAATTAGCTGGAGTTGGCTGTCGCTCATCGTTTAGGAATAACTTAAGCCCATCGCTTCGCGCACATCGCGCATCGTGTCGCGCGCCAATTCACGCGCTTTTTCGCAGCCGTCGGCGATGATGTTGCGCACTAGGGTTGGGTCATCCAGATACAGTTGCGCGCGTTCGCGCATCGGGCGTTGCTCTTCCAATACGGCTTCAATCACAGGCTGTTTGCATTCGATACAGCCGATGCCCGCAGACTTGCAACCTTGCATCGCCCACGCTTTAGTGGCTTCGTTGCTATACACCTGATGCAATTGCCACACCGGGCACTTGTCAGGATTGCCTGCATCGGTACGACGAATCCGCGCGGGGTCAGTCGGCATGGTGCGAATTTTTTTCGCTACGCTGACTTCATCTTCGCGCAACGAAATGGTGTTGCTGTACGACTTGGACATTTTTTGTCCGTCCAAGCCCGGCATCTTGGAAGCCACGGTGAGCATGGCTTGCGGCTCGGACAATATCATCTTGCCGCCGCCTTCCAGATAGCCAAACAGACGTTCACGGTCGCCGTGATTCAAGCTCTGTTGTTCGTCTAGCAACGCCTTAGCTGCTTCCAACGCTTCGTCGTCACCCTGCTCTTGGTAACGCACACGCAGCTCGGCATACAACTTGGATTTTTTGCTGCCGAGCTTTTTCACCGCTGCTTCGGCTTTTTCTGCAAAGCCCACTTCTCGCCCGTAAATGTGATTAAAACGGCGCGCGATTTCGCGGGTGAATTCAATGTGAGGCACTTGGTCTTCTCCCACAGGAACCTGCGTGGCGCGGTAAATCAAAATGTCCGCGCTTTGCAGCAAGGGATAGCCCAAAAAACCATAAGTGGACAAATCCTTACCCGATAACTTTTCCTGCTGATCTTTGTACGTCGGCATCCGTTCCAGCCAACCCAGCGGCGTAATCATCGACAGCAACAAATGCAGCTCGGCATGTTCAGGCACGCGGCTTTGGATAAACAACGTGGCATGAGCCGGATCAACGCCCGCCGCCAGCCAGTCAATCACCATCTCCCAAACGCTTTGCTCGATGACTTGCGGTGTGTCGTAATGGGTGGTCAGCGCGTGCCAATCAGCGACGAAAAACAAGCACTCGGTTTCGTGCTGCATCTTGATCCAATTTTTCAACACACCGTGGTAATGCCCCAGATGCAAACTACCCGTAGGGCGCATACCCGATAAAACACGATCAGCAAACATAGTTAAATTCCGAACAAGAAAAAAATAATTTGATAAACAACATTGACTAGCGGAGCAAGTATCCAGCTCAGCACAGGCGTAATTGCCATAAAAATCAGGATAAAAATCCCGTAAGGTTCAAGCTTGGCAAGTTGATAGGCTTGAGGACGCGGCAGCAAACTAATCGCCACGCGTCCGCCATCTAAGGGCGGTAAAGGCAATAAATTGAGCACCATCAACACCACGTTAATTTTGATGCCGATGGATGCCATTTGCAGCAACGGTTCAGCGAAATAACTATCGGGATTTAACAGCGCGACTTTGTAAAAAATCGCCCAGCCCATTGCCATGAATAAATTCGATGCAGGCCCTGCCAACGCCACCCACAACATGTCTTTTTTCGGGTTGCGCAACGCGCCAAAATTAACGGGGACAGGTTTTGCCCAGCCAAACAAAATTCCACCTAAAGCTAAGGTCAGCAGCGGTAATACCACTGTGCCGATGGGGTCGATATGGCGAATGGGATTCAAGCTAATCCGACCTTGCTGATAGGCAGTCATGTCGCCGAAATGACGCGCCACATAGCCGTGCGCCGCTTCGTGCAAAGTAATCGCGAACAAAATCGGAATCGCCGCGATGGAAATCGTTTGTATCAGTTGCTCAATTTGCATAGATTCAGTCCTTAAATTCCAAACGCGCTGGCATCGCCCGCACCCTGTCTTAATAACACTGGCGCAGCACCCGTTAAATCAATCACCGTGGTGAAATCTAAGCCCACTGCGCCGCCATCTATTACTGCATCCACTTGGCTTTCTAGCAGCTCGCGGATGGTTTCGGCATCGTTCAATGGCCACTCGACATCGGGCAAAATCAAGGTCGAGCTCAACATCGGCTCGCCTAATTCCTCAAGCAAAGCCAAGGCAACGAGATGGTCGGGAATGCGCATCCCGATGGTGCTTTTTTTCGGATGCTGCACGCGCTTAGGCACTTCTTTTGTCGCAGCTAAAATGAAGGTGTAATTACCTGGCGTATGGCTTTTTAACAAGCGAAAATTTTGATTATCGACGCGCGCGTATTTAGCGATTTCGGACAAATCGCGGCACATCAAAGTCAGGTGATGTTGCTCGTCCAACTGGCGAATTTTGCGGATGCGTGCCACCGCATTTTTATCGTCCAAATGACAACCGAGTGCGTAACAAGAGTCGGTTGGATAGACCACGATACCGCCCGCGCGCAAAATATCAGCCGCCTGACGAATCAAGCGGCTATTGATGTTGGTGGGATAAATGGTAAAAAATTGCGCCATACTTTATTGCACGCCTAGCTGAGTCCAGACAGGACGACAAATCAACGGTAAATCGGGTAAACGCCCGAGGTCGCGATAGCTTTCATCAGGCCCGTGAAAATCCGAACCGCACGACGACAACAAATTAAACTGCTCCGCGTAACGCGCAAACTCGGCGTATTGCTCTTGGCTATGACTGCCCGTCACCACCTCAACCGCCCCGCCGCCAAGGGTGACAAACTCAGCTAGCAATTCCTGCATGGTCTTCTTACCCATCGAATGTTTGCCCACCATGTATCGCCCTGGATGCGCGATGATGGCGATGCCACCCGCGCCAGTAATCCAGCTAATCGCCTCACTCAACGTCGCCCATTTATGCGGCACATAACCTGGTTTACCCGTCGCCAAGTAACGCTTAAATACGCTCTTTACATCTTTGCAATGCCCCGCTTCAACCAGATAACGTGCGAAATGGGTGCGACCAATCATATTGACGTTCCCCGCATATTTATAAGCACCCGCCAACACCCCGCCCACACCCGCTTTGGCTAATTCATCCGACATTTTTTGTGCGCGCAAACCACGTCCGCTGCGCACGCCCTGCAAACCAGCAAGCAGAGCCGCATCGTTCACGTCTATGCCCAAGCCAACGATGTGTAATGTATGACTGCGCCAAGTCACCGAAATCTCCACTCCATTGATAAACGTCATGCCCAGTGCTTCAGCCACACCGCGCGCTTCGCTCAAACCCGCCACATCATCGTGATCGGTCAACGCCATGGCGCGCACGCCGCGCCCATGCGCACGTTGCACCAGCTCGGTCGGCGTGAGCGTGCCATCGGAGATGTTGGAATGGCAGTGAAAATCAAAGTCAATCATTACAGATCACCGCCGCCTTTTTTCATAGCCTTACCCTCTTCGGCGCGCTGACGGCGCACTTCTTTAGGGTCGGCAATCAGTGGACGATAAATTTCGATGCGATCTTTATCGCGCAGCACAGCATCGGTTTTAGTCAGCTTGCCGAAAATACCAAATTTATTTTTCGCCAAATCTATTTCGGGATGTTTAAGCAAAATGCCGCTCAGCTCTAGTGCGGCGGCAACGCTCGTACCAGCTGGGACAGCTTGTTTTAATAGGGTTTGTTGCGTCGCAAGTGCGTAAACGATTTCGATGCTAAGGGTGTCGCTCATGGATAAACTTTCAGGGGTAAACTTTTTCGGCGCGCTGAATAAACGCATCGACAAAACTGTTAGCGATGTAATGAAACACTGGACCAACTAACTTTTCTAATAATTTATTGGAAAACTCGTAATGCAAGCGGAACTCTATTTTACAGGCGGTTTCGCTCAAGGGAATAAATCGCCAACTGCCATCCAAATGTTTGAATGGCCCATCTTGCAAAGTCATCTCTATGTGTTGCGGCGGAGTACGGATATTTTCCGTAGTGAACGATTGTTTGAGGTGCATATAGTCGATGTCTACCGTAGCGTGCACCTTGTCGTCGCTGATTTGCGTCACACTACCACCGCCACACCAAGGCAAAAACTTAGGGTAATCCGCCACGTTATCCACCAAGCTAAACATTTGCGCCGCGCTGTGCGCGACTAACACCGATTTTTCCACCAACGCCATATCCAGAGCAGCCTAAAAATCAAAGGCTGGTAGAATAGCCGAATACACCGCAAAACTCACTCGATTCCGCATAAAAATGAGCATCATTCAAAATAAACAAGCCTTTCACGACTACTTTGTCGAAGATAAATACGAAGCGGGCATCATGCTCGAAGGCTGGGAAGTTAAAGCCATCCGCGCGGGGCGGGCGCAACTCAAAGAAGCCTACGTTACGATTAAAAACAACGAACTGTTTTTATTCGGCTCGCACATCAGCCCGCTGCTGAACGCCTCTACGCACATCCATCCCGATGCCACGCGCACTCGTAAACTGCTGCTCAATCGTTTAGAAATCGACAAGATACTCACCAAAGTCAAACGCGCCGGTTACACCGTGATGCCATTGGATATGCACTTCAAAGGCGGACGAGTCAAACTCGCCATCGGACTCGCCAAAGGGAAAAAACAACATGACAAGCGCGCGACCGAAAAGGAAAGAGATGCGAAACATGAAGCTGCGCAGGCGATGAAAAAAGTGCGGCTCGCTTAAAGTCGCGCTTGCGGTGTAGGCTCATATTTGCACAGCAAATGTGCAGCGAGCCTAGCGAGCGGCCGTAGCCACAAGCGCGCAACGGAAAAGGAAAGAGACGCGAAACATGAAGTTGCGCAGGCGATGAAAAAAGCGAAATACTTATAACCCCTGTTTGAAACAGCTCCATATTATGAAACTCGACTGGCTCCTTTCCCTGCTCTATTTCTGTATCGCCCTATGGTGTTTTTGGCTGGCGCAGCGCGGTTATCGCTCACGCGAGCTACTCTTCAAACGCGGCACTAAAGGCACGGATTTAGTCAATAATTCCTACTTAATTTGGGCGTAAATCATCGGTGTTTTCAGCTTAGGAGTCGCCATGTTGATTTATGCGAGCAGGTATTTATCGCTCATCATTGCTCACCACTAAACTACAAGGAATCGCTATGACTACGCATCAAATCGCTTATCTCGCAGGCGGCTGTTTTTGGGGCATGGAAGAGTTAGTGCGGCACATTCCTGGCGTGCTTGCCACTGAGGTTGGCTATTGCGGCGGGGCGGCGGAAACGGCAACTTATGAGCAGGTTAAAACAGGCAAAACTCATCACGCCGAAGCCTTAAAAGTTGAGTTTGATGGAACACAGCTCAGCTACGCACATTTGCTGTTTGAGTTTTTCAGGATGCACAATCCGACCACGCGCAATCAACAAGGCAATGATCTAGGCACGGCGTATCGCTCGGTGATTTTTTATGTCGATGCCGAACAACTTGCGACCGCTCAAAGCGTGATTCAACGGGTTGATAGTAGTCAAGAATGGCGGGCCCCAGTCGTTACTGAGCTCACGCCTTATTCCGCTTTTTATCGCGCTGAAGATTATCACCAAAAATACTTACTCAAACATCCGCACGGTTATACCTGCCACTTTTTCCGCCCCTTACAGCTGGCCGAGTAAAGCAATATCCCCTTCTAAAAAAACTTACTAAAGTATCTAGTCATTCGCGTTCAATCCGCGTGTCTCGCTTTATAATCGCGCCCTTTATTTTTCGCTACTTCGGAGTCATAACCATGTCGCACAATCTGTTTAACACTCGCCAAACTTTCAATCTCAATGCCGAGCAACAGTCGGCGTTTTATTCGCTACCCGCTTTAGAAGCGGCGGGAATCGGCAAAATTTCGCGTTTGCCCGTGTCGATTCGGATTGTCTTGGAAGCGGTGTTGCGTAATTGCGACGGTAAAAAAGTGACCGAAGCGCATGTGCGTGAATTAGCCAACTGGCTGCCGAATGCTGAACGCACACAAGAAATTCCTTTCATCGTGGCGCGTATTGTGTTGCAAGATTTCACTGGCGTGCCGCTGCTCGCCGACCTCGCCGCAATGCGCGATGCCGCTGCCGCTCAAGGCTGCGACCCTAAACTGATTGAGCCGCTTGTGCCGGTTAATTTGGTGGTGGATCACTCGGTGCAAATCGACAGCTACAACAATCCGAACGCGCTGAAAATCAATATGGAGATGGAATTCGAGCGCAACACCGAGCGTTATCGCTTTATGAAATGGGGGATGCAAGCCTTTGACACATTCAAGGTTGTGCCACCTGGTATCGGCATCGTGCATCAAGTCAATCTGGAATATCTGGCGCGCGGCGTGGTGCAAAAAGACGGCGTGACTTATCCCGATACTTTGGTCGGAACGGATTCGCACACCACCATGATTAACGGCATCGGCGTGGTCGGCTGGGGCGTGGGCGGTATCGAAGCAGAAGCGGGTATGCTCGGTCAGCCCGTGTATTTCCTGACTCCGGATGTGGTCGGCGTAAACCTAACGGGCAAGCTGCGCGAAGGTGTGACGGCAACCGATTTGGTCTTAACCGTTACCGAATTGCTGCGTAAACAAAAAGTGGTCGGCAAGTTTGTTGAATTTTTTGGCGAAGGGACAAGCGCGCTGACTTTGCCCGACCGCGCCACCATCGCCAACATGGCTCCCGAATATGGCGCGACCATGGGCTTCTTTCCTGTCGATGATGTGACCGTGCAATTTATGCGCAACACTGGACGCACTGAAGAGGAAGTTGATGCTTTTGCCGCCTACTTCAAAGCCCAAGGTTTATATGGCATTCCCGCAGCGGGCAGCATTGATTACAGCGGCGTAGTTGAGCTAGATTTGGCGAGCATAGAACCATCCTTGGCAGGACCGAAACGTCCGCAAGATCGCGTGGCGTTAAAGGCAATGCATGAAACCTTCGATACCTTATTTTCTAAGCCGATTGCCGATAATGGTTTTAATCAGCCCGCTGAAAAACTGCACACGCGTTATGCCACAGGCCAAGACGGGCTGACTATTGGCAATGCGGATGTGTTAATCGCGGCGATTACTTCTTGTACCAACACGTCCAATCCTGGCGTGTTGTTAGCGGCAGGTTTGTTGGCGCAAAAAGCCGTGGCAAAAGGCTTGACCGTCGCACCCCATATCAAGACTACCCTCGCGCCCGGTTCGCGTGTCGTCACCGAATATTTGACCAACGCAGGTCTGCTAGAACCCTTGACGCAATTGGGCTTTGGCCTTGCCGCTTATGGCTGCACCACTTGCATCGGCAATGCCGGTCCGTTGCGTGAAGACATCGACAAAACCATTACCGACAACAATTTAATTTGCGCGGCAGTGTTGTCGGGCAACCGTAATTTTGAAGCGCGTATTCATCCGAATTTGAAAGCCAATTTCTTGGCTTCGCCGCCGCTGGTGGTGGCTTACGCCATCGCGGGTCGCATGAATATCAATCTCGACACCGAGCCTTTGGGTAAAGGTAAAGATGGTCAAGATGTGTATTTGAAAGACATCTGGCCGAACAGCGCAGAAATCCAAACCATGATGAAGTTTGCCGCCGATCCTGCGGTGTATCGCAAACTGTATTCCGATTTGACTAAAGATTTGCCGCTGTGGAATGCCATCCAAGCACCGACGGGCAACCGTTATCAATGGGATGATTCGACCTATATCGCACGTCCACCGTTCTTTGATGCAGAGACACCTACCGTCGGCAACATCGTGGGCGCAAAAGCACTCGCATTGTTTGGCGATTCGGTCACTACCGACCACATCAGCCCCGCTGGCAGCTTCAAGCCCAGCACGCCCGCAGGTCAATATCTACAAGGTCATAAGGTGGCGGTAAAAGATTTCAACAGCTATGGCGCGCGACGCGGCAACCATGAAGTGATGCTGCGCGGCACCTTTGCCAACGTGCGCGTGAAAAACTTGATGTTGCCGGCTTTAGCGGATGGTTCTCGAACCGAGGGCGGCTACACCTTGTACAAGGGCGAGCAAATGGCAATTTACGATGCCGCGATGAAACACATTGCCGATGGCACACCGACGGTGATTTTTGCGGGCGAAGAATACGGCACGGGTTCATCGCGCGACTGGGCGGCGAAAGGCACGCAATTGTTGGGCGTGAAGGCGGTCATCGCAAAATCGTATGAGCGTATTCATCGCAGCAACTTGGTCGGCATGGGTGTATTGCCGCTGCAACTCAAAGGCAATGACAGCTTGGCGGGCTTAAATCTGACAGGCGACGAAAGTTTTGATTTGCTCGGCATCAATGCCGAGTTAAAACCACAACAAGACGTGACCTTGACCATCACGCGCGCCGACGGCAGCAAACAAAATGTCGAACTGTTATTGCGCATCGACACGCCGATTGAAGTTGATTACTACCGCGCTGGCGGCATCTTGCCGTTCGTCTTAAAAGAGTTAGTTGCCAAGGCGTAAATTCAGATGGATTTAATTTTACAAGCCACGCACGACATCTCCACAGCGCAACTCGCGCACCTGCAACTGCTCACGAGTGCGCTGAGCAGCGTGCAAATTGAGTCACGCGTGTGGCGTTTGCATGGCGCGCAAACTGATGCTGATTTGAGTGCGTATTGTTTCGCGCAGCAGATTGATTTTGGCTTCGTCCCTGCCGCGCAGAAACTCAGCGACTTCGGCTTAGTGGTGATGGATATGGACTCGACGCTGATTAACATCGAGTGCATAGACGAGATTGCGGATATGCAAGGCTTGAAGCCACAAGTGGCGGAGATTACCGAAGCGGCAATGCGCGGTGAATTAGATTTTGCTGAGAGTTTGCGGCGGCGCGTGGCATTGCTCAAAGGCTTGGATGAATCAGCCTTGCAGAGCGTCTATGACGAACGCTTACAGCTCAATCCAGGTGCGGAAAAGATGCTGGCGGAGTTAAAACAATATGGCATCAAAACGCTGTTGGTATCAGGCGGCTTTGTATTTTTCACCGAGCGTCTTAAAGCACGTTTAGGCTTAGATTTCGCGTACGCCAACACGCTAGAAATCAAGCATGGCAAATTGACGGGACGAGTCTTGGGCGACATCGTTGATGCGCAAGCCAAGGCAGATTTTTTAATCCAAACGCGCGCCGCGTTGGGTTTACCAGCCAGCCAAGTGGTTGCCATGGGCGATGGCGCTAATGATTTAAAAATGATGCGCGCGGCACATTTCGGCATCGCCTATCACGCCAAACCTGTGGTGCGCGAACAAGCCAGCTATGCTTTAAATTTTGTCGGGCTAGATGGTCTATGCCATTTACTCGGCAGCCACTAACAGCCCCCTTATGTCTCAGAAAAATTTGCGCACTTTCGACACCCTTATCATTGGCAGCGGATTGGCGGGGCTGACCTTAGCCTTGAAACTCGCCGACCAACAAAAAGTTTGCATCGTCACTAAAAAAGCCTTGCTGGACGGGGCAAGTAGCTGGGCGCAAGGCGGCATCGCGGCGGTGTTATCCGAATCCGATTCAATAGATGCACATATCCAAGATACGCTTATCGCAGGCGCGGGACTGTGCGACGAGGAAGCCACGCGCTTTGTGGTAGAACACGCTAAAGCGGCGATAGATTGGTTGATTAAACAAGGTACACCGTTTACCAAAGATCAAGCCTCGCGCTCTGGCTATCACCTCACTCGTGAAGGCGGTCACAGCCAACGCCGCATCATTCACGCCGCCGATCACACAGGCCTTGCCGTGCAAGAAACCTTGGCGCGCCGCGTGTTGCAGCACGCCAATATCACCGTATTAGAGCAACATATATCGATTGATTTAATCACTGGCCACAAACTCAAGCGCGCCGAGCAGCATTGCTACGGCATGTATGTACTCGATACGGTGCGCGATGAAGTCATCACCATCGCGGCAAAAAACACCGTGCTGGCAACGGGCGGTACGGGCAAGGTCTATCTCTACACTACCAACCCGGACACCGCCACGGGTGACGGCATTGCTATGGCGTGGCGCGCGGGTTGCCGCGTAGCGAACATGGAATTCATTCAGTTTCATCCCACCTGTTTGTATCACCCCCACGCCAAATCTTTTTTGATTAGCGAAGCGGTGCGCGGCGAAGGTGGTTTGTTGAAGCTGCCTGACGGCACGCGCTTTATGCCGCGCCATGATGAGCGCGCCGAACTCGCTCCGCGTGATGTGGTGGCGCGCGCGATAGATTTTGAGATGAAAAAAGGCGGCTTGGATTGCGTCTATTTAGACATTTCGCATCAGTCGGTAGAGTTCTTAAAAGAACACTTCCCCACCATTTATGCGCGCTGTTTGAGCTTAGGCATCGACATCAGCAAAGAGCCGATTCCTGTCGTGCCAGCCGCGCATTACACCTGCGGCGGCGTGATGACAGACTTGCATGCGCGTACCGATATTGAGAATTTATATGCGGTGGGCGAAACGGCTTACACCGGCTTACATGGCGCGAATCGCCTAGCGAGTAATTCTTTGTTGGAGTGTTTAGTGTTTGCTGATGCCGCAGCCCAAGATATTTTAAGCAAGCCACAACGCCCCACCATCGCTCTACCCGACTGGGATGACAGCCGCGTCACCGATGCCGATGAACACATTGTGATTGCGCATAACTGGGCGGAGCTGCGCCATTTCATGTGGGATTATGTGGGCATCGTGCGCACCAATAAACGCTTGGAACGCGCCGCGCATCGCATTGAGTTATTGCAAACTGAGATACAAGAGTATTACGCGAATTTTCATGTCTCCGCCGACTTGCTGGAGCTGCGTAATCTCGTCACCAATGCCGATTTAATAGTACAGAGCGCGCTGCTACGCCATGAAAGTCGCGGGCTGCATTACAGTAAGGATTATCCCGACATGCTGACTCAACCAAGTGCGACTATCTTGACTCCAGTGAAGAAAAGCTCGTCTGTCGCAGCTTGAATGCAATCCGTAAGTGGCGAAAGTCCTGCTTAGACATCGCATCAAACATAATAAAACGATAGGATTTCTTCTCGCTATACGAATGCTTTAAATGCAGGAAAATGGCATATGGCGTGACCGTGGTCGATGCTAAAACCTCAGCTTGGATGACCTGCAAATCTAAGAGAATAAGTTGAATCTGGTTACCGCTCAGTATTAGTTTTTGCAATCTAGCCAAATGGTTTAGTTGCAAAAGCAAGCTCCCCAACACCACGACAATCATCAACCATAATAAGCAAGCACTGTTGACTGTGAAGAAGAGTGCGGTAACCGCCAGGCAGTGTAAGGAGCACAGTAAAATACGCAACACCCAAGAGGCGTTAAGCGGATATGTTGACGTAATCAACATGGCAACGAAACGTTTAAAAAATGATGATGGCGATGATAGCCAGCACAACTAAAAACAGTCCGACTAGAATCATTGAGTTGCTATTACGCTCGGGAGGTGTATCCACATGATTGCTGTAATAAACTGGACTAGGCTTAATAGCTTGCCCTGCTAATGCGCTAGCTTGCTTCGCTAGCCTTTGCATTTCCGCATCACTTGCTTTAGAAATTTTGAGTGTTTTAGATAAGTCGTCTATATCTTCTTTGCTAGATGTCAAAGCAGCCAGTTTCATTGTTGCGGCGGCTGAATCAAACCCCTTTGATAAACCACTCGTATTCGCACCAGCACTATCTGTACCTTCGGCATCGGTATTTGCTACGAAAGAAATAGCATCGACCAATTTTGCGTCACTTAGCACAGGAGTCGCATTAGGCGCGATACCTACCTTAGAATGCGGTACAGTTTCTTTGCAGGCGCGTAAATCAGCAGCTAAATCTTTGGCACTTTGATAACGATCATCAACACTCTTGGCCAAGGCTTTCGCCACAATAAAGTTCAGCATTTCTGGGACGAGCGGATTTAAGCTACTCGGTAAAGCAGGGGTTGCATTTAAGGTCTGGTACATAATCGAGTTAACATTTTCACCATTAAATGGTGGAATGCCGGTCAACATTTCATACAGCATAACCCCCAGCGAGAAAATATCAGAACGCTGATCTAATGCTTTACCCATGACTTGCTCAGGCGACATATATTTAGGTGAACCCAACACCATGCCTGTTTGGGTACGCACACCCGCCGATGCCATACGCGCGATACCAAAATCAGTAATTTTCACATGACCATCACGAATTACCATGATGTTTGAAGGTTTCACATCACGATGAACAATGTCGTATTCATGAGCATAGGCTAAACCAGACGCAACCTGCGCCACCATGTCTAAGACATGATCTACAGGCAACAAACCCGCATCATTCATGATGTCGCGTAGTTCGCGACCTTGCAAAAACTCCATTGCGATGTACGCGACTTCACCACTTTTACCCACATCGTAAATCGTGACTATATTGGGGTGGTTAAGCCGTCCTGCAGCCTTCGCTTCTTGATAAAAACGTCCTTCGTACTCGTCTTTACCTTCTTGCGCCAAACCTAAATTGATGGTTTTAATCGCAACGATACGGTCAATTAGCGGGTCTTTAGCCTGATAAACCACGCCCATTGCACCTTGGCCGAGTTCACGAATAACTTCATAGCGTCCTAGTTGCTTAATCATTGCTACCACCCGCTTGATTTTTATTGATAAGTACGTTGCGCATAAAAAATTGTATATTTAGTTGCAAATCTCAGGATTCAGTTCGACTCGTTTATTTGCCGCAATTTTTACTGTGTGAGTAAATAGTTTTTGATTCGGCAAAATGACAATCACGACGTGCTTTCCAGCTGTTGTCGCTACGCTTAGCTCACCATCTGCGACACGTCCTTTTTGGCTACCGTCAATAAACAACAAACTGCCTTTTAAACACTTTAGAGCGAGCATTGCCTGCCCAGTTTCATCATCCTGCTTGGTAAAGCCTAACAAACGACTGGTTTTGACATTAGCAGCTTGCGCCGCTTTCTCTTTTTCGGTGAGAGGGGCTGGACGTTTAATTGCTTTCTTCTGCGCTAAAGCGAGTTCTTTGGCTAATTTATCCGCTTTAATTTTCATCGCGCGTAAAGCATCCGTTGCCGCAACGGATTGTTCCACCCCACTTTCTGCATTGAGTGGTGCCGGTAGTGCATTAGCAGCAAAGTTAGGTACTTTGGGTTTTACCGCACGCGCCGCAATTTTTTGCTGAGCAGCCACATCTTCTCGAACTAAATTTTTAAGTGTAAATGCCAATAGCAACACCAAAGGAATGCCCAGCAAGGCGACATAAAAAGGCCGTCTTCTAGCATCAATACTACGATATTGATCTAATAGGAACTCACTAGCTTGCCCTAATTTCCCCAGCCCATTCGTAACCATACGAGTAAATGGTGAAAGCAGCTTAGCCAATTGAGTTTGTGGTAACTCAGCACCATCATGAACCACTAAGGGACGAGTTGTTTTATCTCCAGGATAACCAATGGCATACACTTCATGTTCGCGCACATGTTTATCAGTACGCGCACCTTGATAGTGGAACATACCTGCGTATTTAGGCGATAAGCGCGACACGGCATCATAGTAAGAGCGTGATACCAAAATTTGACTCGCATCAGCAAATCCCATTACGCGCTGCGCTACATTGATACCATCACCGACGATATTAGGCAGACCATTGAGATCACGCACTAAGCGTACAGGACCTAAATTGACCCCCATACGCACCAACAAAGGCGGCTCGATATTGGGATCTTCGTGCAACATGCTGGCACGCATACTCAAAGCTGCTTTCAGTGCGTCCTCTATGTCTCCCATGAAGTTAATTGCGGCACCATCACCCGTATCTAAAATAATACGGTCGGATAAAGGCACATCGCGAATGGAAGCAGATAGGTAGCTGTTAAAACGTTCTTTCAGCGAAATCTGACCCGTAACAGAGCGCTTGGAATATCCGACAATATCCAAGAAAAACACGCTGCACATGATGGTTTTATTACTGGATGGATCCATTTTTATTTTCAGAAGCTTGGGGCTTAATTCACTCCGCTAATTTGACGTTTTAACTATCCTTAAATTTTAGTGCCAGTTAACGTTTAACACCAGCCTTAGTTTTATTCTTATTGAATTGCCTAGATTGGACGTGCCCCGTTGCGCCCGCCCGTCCTCGCTGTACTGGCTTTTTGGGACTGCTCAGGGGTTTAAATACCGGTGGTATGGGGGCAACCTCAACATTTTGAATCTCGTCAGACTCGACTAGGGGTGTTTGATCTAACCCCACCCACTCCAACACTTGCTCGACTTCGCCAGTGCCTAACTCAGCCGTCATGCCCCGCTTCAAACGTGGTGGTAAGTTAATCAAGCCAAAACGCACGCGGATTAAGCGACTGACGGTTAAGCCTAGAGCCTCAAAAGTACGCCGTACAATGCGATTGCGCCCTTCTTTAAGCATCACCCGATACCAATGGTTAAAACCCTCACCGCCTTCATCGAGCAGTTTATCAAAGCTTACGCGACCATCTTCTAGCTCAATACCGACACCAAGCATTTGCTCCATTTGTTCTTCAGAGAGTTTGCCTTGAACGCGCACAGCATATTCACGCTCGACAGCAAAACGTGGATGCATCAAGCGATTCGCTAGCTCACCTGATGTGGTAAAAATCAGCAAGCCGCTGGTGTTGAAATCCAAGCGTCCAATCGCCGTCCATTTTTGCCCGCGCAGTTTCGGCAATTTGTCAAAAACGGTAGTACGTTTTTCGGGATCGTCGCGGCTGACAATTTCACCTTCTTGTTTGTGATACAACAAAATACGCACATCGTGTTCACGCTCGCCCACGCGTATGGTGCGGCGGTCGGTACGAATTAAATCGCCCGTCACCACGCGCATGCCTTGGGTCGCAGGTTCGCCATTGACACTCACGCCGCCATTGGCAATCCACTCTTCCATGGTGCGGCGTGAACCAAAGCCTGCTTGCGCTAGGACTTTTTGTAATTTTTCGCCGCGCTCAGGTGTTTCTGGCTCGATTACTGCTTCAAATTTTTTCTTCATATCACCATTTCACGTCGTTCCATTACGGCTTGCGCCAGCGTTCCCGCATCAACTTGTTCGAGTTCACCCCCAACAGGCAAACCTCGCGCAATACGAGAGACTTTAATTCCTTGTGCTTGCAACATTGCCGCTAAGTAATGTGCGGTGGCATCACCCTCAACTGTAAAGTTAGTCGCCAAAATCACTTCACAGGGCTGCTCTTGTACACGCTTTTGCAGCCTGTCTAAATGCAATTCTTTCGCGCCTATCCCATCCAAAGGCGACAACCGCCCCATCAACACATAGTAGCGACCGCGATAACACAGCGTTTGCTCCATCATCAACAAATCCGCTGGCATTTCCACCACGCACAGCAAACTCTCATCACGCTCATCTGCCGCGCACATATTGCACACGCTATGCTCCGAAAAGTTATTGCAACGCGTGCAATGCTGGATATTTTGTGCTGCGGCTGCGAGTGATTTAGCTAATAACAATGCCCCTTCACGATCACGCTGCAACAGGTGATACGCCATGCGTTGCGCGGACTTAGGGCCCACGCCTGGCAAACAGCGCAATGCGCTAATTAAGGCTTCGAGATGCGAGGGGATTTTCACGCGTTAATTTTTGAATAAGCTTAAAACGGCAGCTTCATGCCAGGCGGCAAGCTGGCAGAAAAACCACTCATGCGCTGCGCCGAGGTTGCCGCGATTTTTTTCATCGCATCATTCATGGCTAACACCAATAAATCTTCCAACATTTCTTTATCATCGCCCAACACGCTATCGTCCAAATTCACGCGACGCACCTCATGCGCGCAAGTCATCAGCACTTTAACCATGCCCGATGCCGCTTGCCCTTCAACTTCCACGGTTGCCAACTCTGCTTTGGCTTTTTCCATGTTTTGCTGCATTTGCTGCGCTTGTTTCATCAAGCCGCCTAATCCGCCCTTCATCATTTTTGTCTCTCCTAAAACTAAATTGCTCTGATTGAATCACTTAATAATTGCGCGCCCAATTCGGCTTGCGCAGCGATGACAAAATCGTCAGCCGCAATAGCCTCATTGGCTTGCTGCTGACGATCTGATTTAATTTGTTGCTCAACAATGGCAGGGGTTGCAACGGTATTTTGCCCAATCACAATCTGCACTTTCATCGGCTTAGCGAAATAGTCGCTTAACACCGCTTGCAAGCGTTCAAAAGCAACCTTATTATTTTGCAGCCCTTTATGCTCAGCGGACAAACTCAACACCATGCGCTCGCCCTCTAGGCTTTCCAACACGCAGTTTTTCGCCAACTGCCCCGCAAGTCCTTGCAAATTTAATTGTGCCAACAAGTTCGCCCAATTGGGCAACTCACCTGCGGCAAGTGTGGGAGATATAGCTTTGGGCTGAGGTGTCACCACAGGCTGAGTTACGGCTGCGGCTTCTGTCACGCGGTAAACCGCTTCTGCTTGTGCTGCGAGCGCAACAGCAGGTTGTGCCGTTCTCGTCACCGCAGGCGGTATCACCACACTGGATGGCGCGCTTGTGCCAATTTGCCCCTTGCTCGGCGCGAACGCCAACATACGCAGCAGCGTCATGGTAAAACCTGCATATTCATCGGGTGCTAAGTCGATTTCATCGCGACCATGAATCGCAATTTGGTAATACAACTGCACGTCCACCGCCATCAACAATTGCGCCAACTCCAACAACACCGCAGCATGTGGATCATCTTCAGCAATCGCGGCAGGCACGGTCTGCGCCAGCGCGATGCGATGCAACAAACTAGCTAATTCTTGCAACGCCACGTCAAACGCAATGCTGCGGCTAGACATACTGTCGGCTACCGCCAACAACGCCGCGCCGTTTTGCTGCTGCAAGGCGTTAAGTAAATCAAACAAATATGTTTGGTCGATTGCGCCCAACATATTGCGCACCACCGCTTCATTCACTCTGCCCGCCGAGAATGCAATCGCCTGATCCATCAGGCTCAGCGCGTCGCGCATACTGCCCGACGCGGCGCGCGCCACTAGATTCACAGCCGCCGCTTCAAAGGCGATTTTTTCTTCGCCCAAAACATATTGCAAATGCGTCGCAATCAGCGCAGGCGGCAGTTGTTTGAGATTAAATTGCAGACAACGTGACAACACCGTGACGGGAATTTTTTGCGGATCAGTGGTCGCTAAAATAAATTTCACATGCGCGGGCGGCTCTTCCAAAGTCTTCAACATCGCGTTGAATGCCGACTTCGACAACATATGTACTTCGTCGATGATATAAACCTTGAAGCGCGCACTGGTCGGCGCATACAGCGCGCCTTCGAGCAGCTCACGCATACTGTCAACTTGCGTATTGGATGCCGCATCCAGCTCAATCAAATCGACAAAACGCCCTGCATCAATGTCAATACACGCGCTACACACGCCGCACGGCGTGGCAGTGATGCCCGTTAAACAATTCAGGGATTTTGCGAAGATGCGCGCGAGGGTGGTTTTGCCCACGCCGCGTGTGCCAGTGAACAAATACGCGTGATGCAGACGATTTTGCGACAGTGCATTACTCAACGCCTGAACGACGTGTTGCTGCCCTGCCAATTGGGCAAAGTTCTTCGGTCGCCATTTGCGGGCTAGTACCGTGCTAGCTGACATATCTAGGGTTCCTTGAAACTTTGCAGATGATAGGTATATGAAAAATTCATATACCTCAATAGGAGGCGAGCCTTACCCCCGGCACTTACAATAAATAGCTGTGGCTGCTTCCTTCCGGACCTGACCAGGTTCACTACCTTGCAATGCGGGGAGACCCGCCAATTCTTCCAACCTACTGCGCGCCACGAAAGCGGCGTTGCGCAATTACTTAAAATCCTCATGTGCAAACCAGCACATTCGGGGTTTTCGTTTCATGCGCGCCTTGCTCTCATGTCGTTCGCTACGGTTGTAATACTCTCAAACCACACGCTTCAATGACCTGTGCGATGGATAAAAATTTTTTAAACTAAATCGCCTTCACCGGAATCATGCCGATACGTTTTTTCCATTCGGCTGGGCCAATGTCATGCACTGACCTACCTTTTGTATCAACCGCCACGGTAACGGGCATATCTGCTACTTCAAATTCGTAAATTGCTTCCATGCCTAACTCAGCAAAGGCAACAACTTTAGCGTGGCGTATGGCTTTTGAGACCAAGTACGCTGCGCCGCCTATGGCAATTAAATAAACCGCTTGGTGATTTTTAATCGACTGAATCGCGGTTGCACCGCGCTCTGCTTTACCAATCATGCCCATCAAACCTGTTTGTGCCAACATCGCTTCGGTGTATTTATCCATACGCGTCGCAGTGGTCGGTCCAGCGGGCCCTACAGCTTCGTCACGCACCGCATCAACAGGCCCGACATAATAAATGAAGCGACCATTAAAATCCACGCCTTCAGGCAATTTTTCACCGCGCGCCAACATTTCGGTAATACGTTTATGTGCGGCATCACGTCCCGTCAGCAATTTCCCCGACAACAAAACGGTTTCACCCGGCTGCCATTCGGCAATTTGCGCACGCGTCAACGTATCCAAATTAACGCGTCGTGCATTTTCTGCCGCGTGCCAATGTACATCGGGATAATCCGCCAAACTAGGCGGGGTAAATTGCGCCACACCCGAACCATCCAGCTCAAAATCAATATGTCGCGTCGCGGCGCAATTCGGAATAATCGCGATAGGCTTGGAAGCCGCGTGCGTCGGATAGTCCAAAATTTTGATGTCCATCACCGTGGTCAAGCCGCCCAAACCTTGTGCGCCAATGCCGAGCGCATTGATTTTGTCATACAGCTCAATGCGTAATTCTTCCGTACGCGTATGTGCGCCACGCGCCTTGAGTTCGAGCATATCCATCGGCTCCATCAAGGCTTCTTTCGCCAGCAACACAGCCTTTTCCGCCGTACCACCGATGCCGATGCCGAGCATTCCCGGTGGACACCAACCCGCGCCCATTTCAGGCACGCGTTGCAACACCCACTCGACAATGTCGTCGCCCGGATTGAGCATTTCCATCACCGCTTTATTTTCCGAGCCACCGCCTTTTGCCGCGATACGCACTTCGACTTTATCGCCTTGCACCAACTCGATATGCACCACCGCTGGCGTGTTATCCCCCGTGTTTTTACGCTTGCCAGCGGGGTCGCTCACAATCGACGCGCGCAGCACATTGTCGGGCTGCAAATAGGCTTTACGCACGCCCGCGTTGACCATTTCAACCACGTCCAACGCGGCTTCCCAGCGCACACTCATGCCGACTTTAACGAACGCCACCACGATGCCAGTGTCCTGACAAATGGGTCGATGCCCTTCAGCGCACATGCGCGAATTCGTTAGAATTTGCGCCATCGCATCCTTCGCGGCGGGCGATTGTTCATGCGCGTAAGCGTGCGCGAGATGCTCGATAAAATCTTTGGGGTGATAGTAAGAAATGAATTGCAACGCGTCCGCCACGCTGTCGATAAAATCTTGTTGTTTGATAATGCTCATCGCGCTCTCCTTAATTGCCCGCACTCATGGCTATCACGCACAAATTAGGCTTCACTGAAACGGCCTTGCCGCCGCGCGCGCGTTTGCCAACATACACTTGCAGTGCCTCATGGCTAAATTTAATCACCTGCTCACGCGTGCCCGCGTTGACCGTCACTTGTAAACTGCCTTGATGAATCACCGTCATTGCGGCGAGTTCGTCGCCCTCGCTCAAGCCCAGTACGATCACGCCTTTACCGCCACCACTCAAGGCTTTTAATTCCAACAGCGAGAATACTAACAAGCGACCTTGTTTCGAGGAGGCACACACACGCGCTGTCTCGCTAGGCGTAAACAATACGGGCGGCAAAATCGCTTCTTTTTCTACGCTAATAAACTGCTTACCCGCTTTGTTGCGCCCCAGCATATCGCCCAAAGTACAACTAAAACCATAGCCCGCCGTCGTTGCCCACAACACCGCTTGGCTACTATTGCCGCACAGCACTTGCACGATGCGTGCACCTGCCGCCAGCTCAATTAAAGTGGTCAGCGGCACACCATCGCCGCGTCCGCCTGGCAACGCCGAGACAGGCACGCTGCACACGCGACCATTGCTACACATCACGATGCAGCTATCCGTGCTGCGACACTCGAAACTCGCCCACAAACCGTCGCCGTCTTTGAACGCCAGCGTGCTCAAATCTTGTCCGTGTCCGAGCCGCGTGCGCACCCAATGTTTATTGGACACGATGACGGTCACGGCTTCGTCAACCACTGCCACGCTCAACACAGTGCGACTCGCCGCTTCAATCAGGGTGCGACGTTCATCGCCAAACGTTTTGACATCCGCATCAATTTCATTCGCCACCAAAGTGCGCAAGGCTTTGTCGCTTGCCAAAAGTTTTTCCAACTTGGTGCGTTCGTCTTTAAGCGCGTTTAATTCGCGCTCAATTTTGATGCCTTCCAAACGCGCCAATTGACGCAAACGGATTTCTAAAATGTCTTCGGCTTGGCGTTCCGACAAGGAAAAGCGCGCCATCAACGCCGCTTTCGGCTCGTCCGATTCGCGGATCAGCTTGATAACCTCATCGACATTCAGATAGACAATCATGCGTCCTTCTAAAATGTGGATGCGCTCGTTGACCTGACTGAGGCGATGCGTCACGCGTCTAAATACGGTTGCGACGCGGAACTGCCCCCATTCACGCAAAATCGTCGCAAGCGGTTTTTGCTGCGGACGACCGTCCAAGCTAATCATCACCATGTTCAATGACAGCGAGCATTCCAAGCTGGTGTGCGCGAGCAACACCGCCATCATGTCCGCCACCGCCAAGCGGCTGGATTTCGGCTCTAACACCAAACGTATCGCCTGATCTTTATCGGATTCATCGGCGACTTTATCCAGCATCGACAACATCAAGGCTTTGTTTTGCACTTGATCGGACGACAACGATTTTTTGTTGGCGCGCACTTTTGGGTTGGTTAAATCTTCGATTTCTTCGAGGATTTTTTTGGTCGAAACGCCATGCGGCAATTCGTAAATCACCACTTGCCATTGGCCGCGCGCCAACTCCTCAATGTTCCAACGTGCACGCATTTTTAACGAGCCGCGCCCAGTGCGATAACACTCGCGGATCTCCGCCGCCGAAGAAATAATCTGTCCGCCACCGGGCAAATCAGGGCCTAACACATGCGCCAATAATTCGTCCGCCGTGAGGTCAGGATTGCGCACCACCGCTGCTGCCGCCGCGCCCACTTCACGCAAATTATGCGAGGGAATTTCGGTCGCCATGCCCACCGCAATGCCTGACGCGCCGTTCAATAAAACCATCGGCAAGCGTGCGGGTAACAAGGCGGGTTCAATAAACGCGCCGTCGTAATTGGGCTCGAAATCCACCGTGCCCATATTGATTTCGGACAGCAATAACTCAGCAATCGGCGTTAAACGACTTTCCGTGTAACGCATCGCCGCCGCGTTGTCGCCATCGCGTGAACCAAAATTACCTTGCCCATCCACCAGCGGATAGCGCAGCGAAAAACTTTGCGCTAAACGCACCATCGCTTCATAAGCAGACGAGTCGCCGTGCGGATGAAATTTACCCAACACTTCGCCAACCACGCGCGCCGATTTCACATGGCGACTGACGGCACTTAAGCCCATCTCGCGCATGGCATACAAGATGCGCCGCTGCACAGGTTTTTGTCCGTCGCACACATCAGGCAAAGCGCGCCCTTTCACCACCGACACGGCATATTCTAAATAAGCACGTTCGGCGTATTGCGCCAGCGGCACCACATCGCCTTCTGGCGGTGGCGGCAAAGCACTAAACACGCGCGCGGCATTTTTTCCTGATGCGGCAAGAGGCAAAACCTCGACGATTTCAGCAGCACTTACGTCGTCTAAATCGAGTTCGCCTACATAGTGTTCGGGGTGATTAGACATCGCCATTTACCTCATTACCGTGAAATTCCAACCAAGCGCGTCGCGTACTCGATTCTTGTTTACCCATCAACATGGTCATCATATTTTCCGTATCGCTAAAACTCGCCGCATCAAACTGCACGCGCAACGCGCGCCGCGTATCGGGATTCATAGTGGTTTCCCACAACTGAATCGCATTCATCTCGCCCAAGCCTTTGAAGCGCGATACCGACCACGCCCCTTCGCGAATTTTTTCACCGCGCAAGCGGTCTTCGATGCCCGCTAATTCCGCCGCATTCAACGCGTAAATTTTGCGCATTGGCTTCTTGCCAACAGCGGGCACATCGACGCGGAACAACGGCGGCTGTGCCACCAAAATGCGCCCCGCCGCGACCACTTGCGGAAAATGTTTGAAGAATAAAGTGAGTAATAAAGTCGAAATATGCGAGCCGTCCACGTCCGCATCCGCCATGATGTAAACGCTGGCATAGCGCATCGCAGCAAGGTCTATCGTGTCATTCATGCCATGTGGGTCGATGCCGATGGCGACCGCAATGTCGTGCACTTCGGCGTTAGCAAATAAGCGGTCGCGATCGACTTCCCAAGTGTTGAGCACCTTACCGCGCAACGGCAAAATCGCTTGAAATTCTTTGTTGCGACCTTGCTTCGCCGAGCCGCCCGCCGAATCGCCTTCGACTAAAAACAACTCGTTGCGCGTCGCATCCGAGCTGGCGCAATCAGTCAGCTTACCTGGCAAAACTGCGACGCTAGAACCTTTTTTCTTCTCTACTTTTTGCGCCGAACGCATCCGACTTTGCGCTTGGCGGATGGTGATTTCAGCGATTTTTTTGCCATACTCAATGTGTTCGTTGAGCCACAACAACAGCGGATCGGTAATCATCAACGCGACTAATTTCAACGCGTCACGCGACACTAATTTATCTTTGGTTTGTCCTTGAAATTGCGGGTCGAGCACCTTGGCGGAGAGCACTAAACTGACGCGCGAGAACACATCATCCGAGACCAGTTTCACGCCTTTGGGCGTTAAGCCGTGCATCTCGATAAAACTTTTTACCGCCGCAAAAATCCCGTCGCGCAAGCCCGCATCGTGCGTGCCGCCGTTCAGCGTGGGAATCAAATTCACATACGACTCACGCGTCAGCGCGCCCTCTTCCGTCCAAGTAAACGCCCATGCAGCCCCCTCGCCCGCCGCGTAGCCGCTATCACTGCCTTTCGCGACAAATTTTTCGCCATGAAAAATCGGCACCGCACATTCTTGTTCGCCCAAGGCTTGTGTCAAATAGCCGCGCAGCCCATCGGGATACGTCCAAGTTTGCGTCACGCCCGTCTTCATGGTGAGCAAGCTCACTTGCACACCGGGCAGCAACACCGCTTTCGAACGTAAAGAACGCTCCAACTCCGCCATCAGCACATTCGGCGTATCGAAATACTTTCCGTTCGGCCAAGCGCGCACCAAGGTGCTGCTGCGTTTTTTCGGGCAAGTGCCAATTTGTGCAAGCGGTTTTTCTGCCACGCCATCCAAAAAACGAATGAAGTATTCGCCGCCATCGCGACACACGGTTACCTCAACTTTATGCGACAACGCGTTCGTCACCGCCACGCCCACGCCATGTAGCCCGCCCGAAAATTTATACGCGCCGTCCGATTCTTTATCGAATTTGCCGCCCGAATGCAGCACGGTAAATGCCACCTCGACCACCGACACGCCCTCTTCAGGATGCAGCCCAACAGGAATACCGCGCCCGTCGTCCAACACCGCAATCGAACCATCCTCAAACGCCGTCACCGCAATACTTTTGGCGTAACCCGCCAAAGCCTCATCACAGGCGTTATCAACTACCTCGGCGATGAGGTGAGTGGGACTTTCCAAATTGGTGTACATGCCCGGACGCTGCCGCACAGGATCGAGTCCGCGCAACACTTTGAAGGATGATTCGTCGTAAACGGGTTGGCTCATAACAGACTTTCTAACAGGACTTCGATATTCAATTTCTAGACACGCCCTTGACAGTTTCGACCAGCGAGAGCGAGAGAAAATGCACAGACAGTAGGGCAAAAAAACGGGCGCGATTCTATCGCTTATGCAGGCCAAACGTGCAACTACCTACGGCAGGTTTGCATGGCTGAGGATTTAACGCTGGCGAGCTCGACGGGCTTGACGCGCCTGCCAGCGCAGCAGCACCCTCACCCGCCAAGCCAAACGCACCAAGGCGTAGCCGCTGATAGCAAGGATGCAGGCTAACAATGGTAAGCCGATTAAAATCGGTGTGCCTAATGCCTCAAACCAGGCCCATAACGCGCCCACCCAGCTATGACTATGTAGCTCTGGCAAGCGCAATATCGCGCGGGCGGGTGTGCCGCTCACCCAGCAACCTAGCTCATATGCCAAGGCGTACAAAGGCAGGATGGTAAAGGGGTTGGTGTACAGCGTGGTGAACAACGCCACAGGTAAATTCACCCGCAGCCACACCGCAAAAAGTGCCGCGCCTAACATTTGTAAAGGGCCGGGAATCAGCCCGCAAAACAAACCGATTGCCACGCCACCCGCCACCGAGCGGCGATGCAAATGCCATAAATTGGGATGTTGCAAGAGATGAGCGAAAGGTTTGAGCCAACGATAGTTTTTGATTGTGTCGGCATCAGGCAGGAGTTTTTGTAGGCGTTTACGCATGACGGCATTCTAAGCGCGGGTTAAGCTGCGCGCATGGTTCTGTTCACGCTCTCATTTACTTTCGGTGTGTTGCTGCTGCAACAGCAAGCGGCATTGCCTGATTTTGTGTGGACGAAACTGCTGCTTGTCGCGCCATTGTTATGGCTTTTTCTCACACTACGCTCCCCTGCGCTGAATCGCTTTGCCAACTTCGCACGCAGCTTTTTACGCTTCGTACTTATCGCCGTATTCGCAGGTGGTTTAGGCTTTTATCACGCCGCCTATCAAGCCAAGCAACGCTTGAGCGTTAGCTTGCCTGACGACTGGCAAGGACGCGACATCGTGGTGGTCGGCGTGGTGGCGGAATTGCCGCGTGTACATGAGCGCGGACTGCGCTTTGGCTTCGATGTGGAACGCACGCTGACACCCGCCATCACCGCCCCGCCGCATGTTTATCTAAGCACTTATTTCGATGAAAAAACTGCGCCGTTGAATCTTCACGCAGGCGAGCGTTGGCAGCTCACCTTGCGCCTCAAACAAATCCACGGCACGAGCAATCCACACGCGTTTGATTTCGGGATTTGGGCGTTAGAAAATCGCATTCGCGCCACCGGTTATGTGCATCAAAAAGGCGACAACCATCTAGTGGACGCTCGCGCCGCTGGCTTGCTGTATCGCATCGAGACATGGCGCGAAGCGGTGCGCGATAAATTCAATCACACGCTGAGTAACGCGCCTTATATCGGGGTATTAAGCGCGCTTGCCATCGGCGACCAAAGCAGTATTCCCGCGAGCCAATGGCAGGTTTTTACCCGCACTGGCGTGAATCATTTGATGTCAATTTCAGGCTTGCATATCACCATGCTGGCCAGCGTCGGTTTCGCGCTATGTTATTTTTTATGGCGACGCAGCGTGCGGCTGACCTTGTGGCTGCCTGCGCGCCGCGCTGCTGCACTGGTTGCGCTGTTAGTAGCACTCGCTTACGCGCTGTTATCGGGCTACGGCGTACCGGCGCAACGCACGGTGTATATGGTCGCAGCGGTGGCGGCGGCGTTATGGTTGCAACGCAATTTTTCACTCGGACAAATTTTAAGTTTCGCCTTGTTCGGCGTGTTGATTCCCGATCCGTGGGCGGTATTGTCAGCAGGATTTTGGCTATCGTTTGGCGCGGTGGCGTTGATTTTGTATGTCACCGCGCAACGCGTGGGACGCTCACATTGGTTACGCGAATACGCCACCGTGCAATGGGCAATGACCATCGGTTTAGTGCCGCTGTTGCTTGCACTATTTCAACAAGTCTCATTGGTTTCTCCGCTTGCCAACGCGGTCGCGATTCCCTTAGTCAGCCTGATCGTTGTGCCGCTCGCCTTGTTGGGTGCGGCATTGCCGTGGGACGTGCCGCTCTGGTTGGCGCATCTCGTGATGGACTACACCATGCAATTTTTAGTCGCGCTCAACCGT
>JBJORQ010000012.1:0-25274 GCA_046049345.1 Pseudomonadota bacterium
TGACAAACGTGAGGTTTGCACATAGTCTTCGCCAGACTTGGCGAAGCACGCGCCGACCTCAAACAAGCGCACGCGGGTTTGTTTGCGGTTTAAATTAAAGCGCAGTGCATCAACTAATCCGCCGATCAAACTGCTGCGCATCACCGCCAAATTACTCGCGATAGGGTTTTGCAAAGTCAGCGGATTTTCGTTACCGCACAAGTCGCGCTCGGTCTGTTCCGCCGAAAATGCCAAGCTGACAATTTCCTGATAATCACGCGACACCAGCACTTGCTTGACGCGGTTTAAAGGGCGTTGCGACTCGCTGCAAGGCAACATGGTCAACGACGTCTTCGGTGCGAGTGCGGGGATGTTGTCGTAGCCATACAAGCGTGCCAACTCTTCGACCAGATCGGCTTCGATAGTCATATCGAAACGGAAACTGGGCGGGGAAACACGGAAATCATCACCATTAGAAGTGAAGACGAATTGCAAGCGCGTCAGCAGTTCTGCAATCTGTTCATTGCTCAAGGCAATACCCAAAATTCTTTCCACACGCGAGCGACGCAAAGCAATGGCAGGACGCGTTGGTAAAGTGCCACACACTGAGCTGATTTCACCCACAGTGCCGCCACAAATTTCCACCAGCAATTGCGTGGCGCGTTCTATAGCTTGCTGTGTGGCTGCAAAATCTACACCGCGTTCAAAACGGAATGAGGAGTCAGTCGTTAAACCGAAACGACGTGCTTTGCCGACGATGGTATCGGGGTGGAAAAACGCAGATTCTAAAAATACATCGGTGCTGCTAGTTTCCACGCCGCTGTCTTTGCCGCCCATGATGCCGGCGATTGCCAGCACGCGCGCATCATCCGCGATGACCAACACTTCGCTATCTAGTTGCGCGACTTGCTCGTTGAGCAAGGTCAGCGATTCGCCTGATTTTGCGTGGCGCACGGTGATGCCGCCGGATAGTTTCTGCGCATCAAATGCGTGCATGGGCTGACCCATTTCCAGCATCACATAATTGGTGATGTCCACTACCGCATTGATGCTGCGCAGTCCGCTGCGCTCTAGGCGACGCTGCATCCAAATAGGTGTGGTAACCGCCGCATTCACGCTGCGAATTAAGCGACCATAATAGGCGGGACACGCTGCGGCATCATCGACTTTGACGCTAAGTTTTTCATTCGATGCAACGCTGGTAACCTTTATATCTAAAGGCTGACAAGGCGCGGCGGTGAGCGCGGAAACTTCGCGCGCGATACCGAATAAACTGGAGCAATCGCTGCGATTCGGCGTGAGCTTAATCGTGAATAACTGGTCATCCAAATCCAAATATTCGCGGATAGTTTTGCCGACAGGCGCGTCGTCTGGAAGCAACCAAAGCCCGTCGCTGGTTTCCGCCAAACCGAGTTCTTTTGCCGAACACAACATGCCGAACGACTCAATGCTGCGTACCTTGGCTTGCTTTATGTTGAAGTCGCCGGGCAACACTGCACCGATGCGCGCGCACGGCACTTTTACGCCAACAGCGACATTGCTTGCACCACACACTATCGTGATGGGCTGCGCTTCACCGACATTCACTTGGCACACGTTGAGGCGGTCTGCATTGGGGTGTTTAACCACTTCCAACACTTGCGCAACGACCACATTATTAAAGGCAGGCGCGACTGCGTCCATGCCTTCAACTTCCAGACCTGCCATGGTCAGTAGATGTGAAAGTTCCGCGCTGGATAGCGCAGGATTGACGAAAGTTCTTAACCAATTTTCAGAGAATTTCATAGTGGTGCTTTTTAGTTAAACTGTTTCAAAAAGCGTAAATCGCTTTCAAAGAAAAGACGTAAATCATTCACGCCGTAACGCAACATTGCCAAGCGTTCCACGCCCAAACCGAAGGCGAAGCCGAGATATTTTTCGCTGTCAATATTGACGTTTTTCAGCACGTTGGGATGCACCATGCCGCAGCCGCCGATTTCTAGCCAGCCGCCTTTCCAGCTCATATCCATTTCGGCAGAGGGTTCGGTGAAGGGAAAGAAAGAAGGGCGGAAACGCACTTGCAAATCGTCCTGTTCAAAAAAACGTTGCAGAAAATCTTGTACCACGCCTTTGAGATTGGCGAAGCTAACATTTTCATCGACCCACAGCCCTTCGACTTGGTGGAACATTGGCGAGTGCGTGGCATCGGAATCGACGCGATATACGCGACCCGGTGAGATGATTTTCAGCGGTGGTTGATTGGCTTCCATGTAACGAATTTGCACCGGCGAAGTGTGGGTGCGCAACACATGTTCGGAATCGAGATAAAACGTGTCGTGCATGGCACGCGCTGGATGATTGTCGGGAATATTCAGCGCGGTGAAATTATAAAAATCGTGTTCGATTTCAGGGCCGGAAGTGACCGCAAAACCGAGTGAGTGAAATAGCTGTTCGATGCGCTGTAAAGTCAGCGTAATTGGATGTAATCCGCCGGTGCTTGCGCCGCGTCCGGGCAGCGTGACATCCAGCGATTCAGCGGCAAGTTTTTGCGCCAATTTAGCGTGTTGCAAAGCATCGCGGCGCGCTTGTAGCGCAGCTTCGATTTGCTGTTTAACGACGTTGATTTTCGCGCCAGCGGCGGGGCGTTCTTCATTGGACAATTTGCCCAAGCCTTTAAGCAAGGCAGTGAGGCTGCCTTCTTTGCCCAGATATTTTGCTTTGACTTGCTCTAGTTCAGCTTCGTCGTTGATGAGCGCAAACTGTTGTAGTGCGTCATCTAAAATTTGTTGGAGTTGTTCCATTTTTAATTCAGTCCCCTTGAGGGAGAAATACACAAACAAAAAAGGAGGCCGGAGCCTCCTTCTTAATTCGCAGCTTAGTTTAGATGTTGCTTAAATCTAAACTGCGAGACTGACTTACTTGCCGAGGCTGGCTTTAGCTTGCTCAACGAAATGAGCAAAGGCTGCCTTGTCGAAAATCGCGATGTCAGAGAGAACCTTACGATCCACTTGAATATCTGCTTTTTTCAGGCCGTTCATAAACACGCTGTATGGCAGACCGAATTCACGAGCCGCTGCGTTGATACGGGCAATCCACAAAGTACGGAATTGGCGTTTTTTCTGACGACGATCACGGTAAGCATATTGACCCGCTTTCATTACCGCCTGTTTGGCGACGCGATAGACGTTCTTGCGGCGACCACGGTAACCCTTGGCTTTAGCTAATATTTTTTTGTGCGATGCACGAGCGACGACCCCACGTTTTACTCTTGGCATGTGCTACTCCTTATGCGTAAGGCATCATGGCGCGAACCGATGCTTTGTTGGTTGCGTGAACTTCAGAAGTACCGCGCAATTGACGTTTGCACTTGGTAGTCTTCTTGGTCAGGATGTGGCGTTTGAACGCACTTGCGCGCTTGATACTGCCGCCAGCACGTACGACGAAGCGTTTTTTTGCTCCGCTTTTTGTTTTCATCTTAGGCATAACAACTCCTTAAGTTATGGTGCGAGGTGTGTTTCGACATGAAACAACTTGATAACCCATGCAGCACTTTTTAATGGGGACTTTAACAACATCTTTCTGACCATCCCCTTGCTTCAGAAAAAATTTAATTTACTCGCTAACTGCAAAAACTTTGTCCGCCAATTAGGCAGATTCGCACAGATTAAAAGCAAAACTTACGCAGTTAAAGTCTGCGTTAATCTGTGGACGAAAATTATTTTTTCTTAGCCTTAGGTGACAGCACCATGACCATTTGGCGACCTTCCATTTTCGGGAATTGTTCAACCACGCCATGCTCTTCCAAATCAGCACGCACACGTTGAATCAACGCCATCCCAATTTCTTGGTGAGCCATTTCACGGCCACGGAAACGCAAGGTGATTTTTGTTTTGTCGCCATCTTCCAAAAACTTAATCAAATTACGCAACTTAATGTTGTAATCGCCATCATCCGTGCCAGGACGGAATTTGATTTCTTTGATTTGAACTTGTTTTTGTTTGAGCTTGGCTTCGTGTAGCTTTTTAGCCTCGGCATATTTAAATTTGCCGATGTCCATAATGCGACATACAGGGGGGGCTGCAAGTGGTGAAATTTCCACCAAATCCAGCTCGGCTTCATCGGCTAAACGCAATGCTTCCGCGATGGTAACAATGCCCAAAGGCTCTTTATCAACACCAATAAGACGCACTTGTGGTGCGTTAATCATTTCATTGATGCGTTGTGATTTATCTTGTGCTATCGCCGTATTCCTTAAAAAAATTAAGCCGTGCTACCCGTTTTTGATTTCGGTTTGCAAACGTTCCAACAAGGCTGGTAACGTCATTTGTCCGAGATCTTCACCACTACGGGACCGCACGGCAACCAATTCTGCTGCTACTTCTTTATCACCCAAAATCAACTGATAGGGTAATTTCTGTAAGCTATGTTCGCGTATTTTATAGGTAATCTTCTCATTGCGCAAATCCAATTGCACACGCAGTCCTGCGGCACGCAGTTGCTCGCTCACTTTAGTGGCATATTCGGCTTGTCCTTGCGAGATATTCATCACCACCAACTGCACGGGAGCTAACCACATCGGGAACGCGCCTGTGTGATTTTCTATCAACATACCGATGAAGCGTTCTAACGAACCCAAAATGGCGCGATGCAACATCACAGGCGTTTTGCGCGTGTTGTCTTCATCGACGAACTCCGCACCCAAGCGACCCGGCATAGAGAAATCGACTTGTATCGTGCCGCATTGCCACGAGCGACCAATCGCATCTTTGATATGGAATTCGATCTTCGGACCATAGAACGCGCCTTCGCCGGGCAACTCCGTCCAAGCCAATCCAGATGCCGCCAAAGCGGCGCGCAAGGCGGTTTCTGATTTATCCCAAATCTCATCTGAACCGACGCGACTTTCTGGACGTAAGGCTAATTTCACCGCGACTTCGTTAAAGCCAAAATCCTTATAGACCTTGAGTACCAAGGCATTAAAGGCAGTGACTTCGGCTTCGATTTGATTTTCGGTACAGAAAATATGCCCGTCGTCTTGCACAAAACCACGTACGCGCAATAAGCCGTGCAACCCGCCCGATGGTTCGTTGCGATGGCATGAACCAAACTCGCCGTAACGCAGCGGCAGCTCGCGATATGAACGCAAGTCCGCATTGAACACTTGCACATGACCTGGGCAGTTCATCGGCTTAATCGCGTAGTCGTGCTTTTCCGATTCGGTGGTGAACATATTGGCTTTGTAATGTTCCCAATGCCCCGATTTTTCCCACAACACGCGGTCGATAATTTGCGGGCAACGCACTTCTTGGTAGCCGTTGTCGCGATACACGCGGCGCATGTATTGCTCAATTTCTTGCCACAACGCCCACCCTTTGGGATGCCAAAACACCATGCCTGGTGCTTCGTCTTGCATGTGGAATAAATCCAGTTGTTTGCCGAGTTTGCGATGGTCACGTTTTTCCGCTTCTTCGATTTGCAACAAGTGCGCGTCTAGCTCTTCTTTCTTTGCCCACGCTGTGCCGTAAATGCGTTGCAACATTTCGTTTTTGGAATCGCCGCGCCAATACGCGCCCGCCAGTTTCATCAGCTTGAAGGCTTTGAGTTTGCCAGTGGACGGCACATGCGGGCCGCGACATAGGTCAGTGAATTCGCCTTCGGTATAAAGCGACACCGCTTGGTCGGCGGGAATAGATTCGATAATTTCGGCTTTGTAATGTTCGTTAATACTCTTGAAATAACTCACCGCCTCGTCGCGTGGCAACACACGGCGCGTCACGGGGAAATCTTTTTTCGCCAATTCCGCCATACGTTTTTCAATAGCCGTTAAATCTTCTGGCGTAAATGGACGATTGTAAGAAAAATCGTAGAAAAACCCGTTTTCAATCACGGGGCCGATAGTGACTTGCGCGTCAGGAAATAGTTCTTTTACCGCGTGTGCCAATAAGTGCGCAGTCGAATGGCGAATGACTTCCAAGCCGTCTGCATCTTTGTCGGTAATGATGGCGAGAGCTGAATCTTGCGTAATCAGGAATGAGGTATCGACTAACTCACCGTTTACCTTGCCTGCTAGGGCGGCGCGCGCCAGTCCTGCACCGATGCTGAGTGCGACATCGGCAATGGTGACGGCTTGTTCAAAGCTGCGTGTTGAGCCATCTGGCAAAGTAATAACGGGCATATTGTTTCCAAAAATAAAGTGCGGATGAGCCGCTCTTGAGTGGTTCGCTGCGAGGTAACTAGGCGGGTGGTTTTTGCCAGCCTAGTTTAGAGGTCGCGCATTATAGGGGGCGCAAGGGATTTTACAATCAGCAACGCAGCCGTCTTGACGTGGTTTGTCGGAGCTTATGAAGTTGCGGAACGCCAGCGTTTTAGTAACAGCGCGTTACTCACCACGGTCACCGAGCTCATCGCCATCGCCGCCCCTGCGATGACAGGATTGAGCATGCCGAAGGCTGCGAGTGGAATGCCCAGCACGTTGTAGGCGAACGCAAAAAATAAATTTTGGCGAATTTTCCTCAAGGTCGCACGCGATAAATCTATCGCATCCACCACGCTCATCAAATCATTGTGCATCAAGGTGATGTCGGCGGCTTCTAGCGCGATGTCAGAGCCTGCGCGCATGGCGAAACTCACATCAGCATTCGCCAAAGCAGGCGCGTCGTTGATGCCGTCGCCGACCATCCCGACCAAGATTTTATCGCCAGTGTTTTTTAGCGTTTGCACCTGTGCCGCCTTGTCTTGTGGACTCACTTCAGCGATGAATTCTGTGATGCCGACTTGCGCGGCAATCGCTTGCGTAGCAGCGGCATTGTCGCCACTCAACATCAACACGCGTATGCCCATACTTTGTAACCTCGCCACCGCCGCACGGCTGCTCTCACGCACTTGATCTTGCAGGGCAATATAGCCGAGTAAAACTTTATCGTGCGCCATCACTAACACGGTTTTGCCTTGTTGCTCCAAGGCAAATATCGCGGCTTGATTGAGGTTGATGTCGTGCTGCCGCGCGGCGTTTGGTGAGACTAATAAATAATTTTTTCCTGCTGCGTTGGCACTTAGTCCTTGTCCAGGCAGCTCGGTGATCACAGCCGTGCTGGCGTGAATGTTGAGCTGTTGGGTATGCGCAAAAATCGCGCGCGACAAGGGATGGGTTGAGCTTTGCGTGAGCATCGCCGCCAGCGTGAGCAGTTCTCCCGTGGTGATATTGGCGGCGGGCAACACCTCGGTCACACTGGGTTTGCCGACAGTAATCGTGCCCGTTTTATCCACCACTAAAATGCCTAACTGTTGTGCGCGTTCCAGTGCCGCTGCATCTTTCACCAAAATGCCCGCTTGCGCAGCGCGCCCGGTTGCTACCACCAAGGCGGTCGGCGTTGCCAAGCCCAGTGCGCAGGGGCAGGCGATGACTAACACCGCAACGGCGTTGATGAGGGCGGTGCTGAAGTCGTGTGTCAGCAGCAGCCAGACTGCGAAGGTCGCGAGGGCGATGAGCATGACGATGGGCACGAACACGGCGGAAATTTTATCGGCGAGAGCTTGAATGGCGGCTTTAGAGCCTTGTGCTTGCTCAACTAAACGAATGATTGCGGCGAGTTGTGTATGGCTGCCGACCGCCAGCGCGCGGCATTTCAAAGCACCGCTTTGGTTTTGTGTGGCGGCATATACCTTGTCGTTGACGTGCTTGCTGCGCGCCACGCTTTCGCCGGTCAGCATGGCTTCATCGACGCGGGATACCCCTGCGATGACGATGCCATCCACCGCGATGTTTTCAAACGGACGCACTAAAAAAATATCATCCACTTGTAGTTCCGCAATCGCCACTGTTTGGACTACGCCGTTGCGTTCGACTTGCGCAGTTTTGGGTTGTAGATTGAGCAAGGCTTCGAGCGCGCTGGATGCGCGACCTTTGGCACGCGCTTCCAATAATTTGCCCAGCAGCACCAGCGTAATCAGCGTGGCACTCGATTCAAAATATAAATCCTGATTCAAGTCGAATAGCCACACCGCGCAGCTCAATAAATACGCGGCACTAGTGCCGAGCGCGACCAACACATCCATGTTCGCGCTGTGGTTGCGCAAGCTGCCCCACGCGCCTACATAAAATCGGCGACCCAGCCAAAACTGCACGGGGGTGGCGAGCAAAAACTGCAGACTAATGGGCAACATAAAATGAATATCGAACAGCATCAAAATCATGCCGAGCAACAGCGGCGCGGTGAGTGCCACCGCGATGAAAAAATGCTGTTGCTCGCGCTTAAGTTGTGCATTACGTGCCAACTTTTCTGCGGCAAAATCGCGTGGGATATGTGCATCGAAGCCAGCGTTTTGTATGGTTTTGATGACGGTTGCGAGCGGCGTGATGTCGGGCTGAAAATCGAGCTGAGCGACTTCGGTGGCGATGCTCACGCGCGCTTGCACGGTGGGCAACTGATTGAGTACTTTTTCTAGCCGTGTGGAACACGATGCGCAGTGCATCCCCGTGATATTAAGCGTGCCGTGCTGAGATGTTTTCATGTGCGGATTATAGGCTGTGCTAATCAATGGTGGATTGGACTGCGAAGAAAGTAGAATTAGCACATGCTTATGTTATTGTTCACTCTTATTTTAAGGAGACAAACGGGATGTTATTCAAACAACTTTTTGATAATGACTCATCCACGCTGACGTATTTATTGGCGGGCGATGACGGACACGCAGTGCTGATCGACCCCGTGCTAGAGCAGTTGCCGCGTGATTTAGCGTTGCTGCAAGCACTGGATTTGACGCTGAGTTTTGTGCTCGACACGCATGTTCATGCTGACCACATCACCGCCTCGAACGCGCTGAAAAATGCCACGGGGGCGATTAGCGTGATTGCTAAAAACTGCGGTGCGACGGGTTACGACAGACAACTTAACGACGGTGAAATTATTCAATTTGGTGCGGAGCAACTGCGCGTGATCGCCACGCCGGGACACACGCTAGGCAGCTTGTGTTACCTGTGGCGCGAGCGTTTATTTTCGGGCGACACGCTGATGATAAACGCGTGCGGACGCACCGATTTTCAAAGTGGCAATGCCGAGCAGATGTATCACAGCATCACCGAAAAATTATTTACTTTGCCCGATGAAACGCTGCTCTATCCCGGCCACGACTACAAAGGTCGGCGCGTGAGTTGCATAGGCGAGGAGAAGTTACTCAACACCCGCATCGCGGGCAAAAGCTGCACAGAATTTGTCGCCATCATGCAAGGTCTAAATCTCGCCACGCCTAAGCGCATTCACGAAGCTGTGCCTGCAAATTTATTGGGCGGTATCGCGCAATAACTATAAGCCGAAAATCACTCACACAATTTTGTACAGCAGTGCCAGCGACACAAGCACAATCAGTCCCGCGAAAGCCCGTAGCACATAGTGTTTTGGCAGGTGAGTGGCGTAATGGCGAGCGAGCAACATGCCGATGGATGCACCCGCAACAAACAGTCCCGCGCTGCTGGAAAATACCACCTGACCTGTTGTCCAAGCCGACAAAAATGCGCCACCTGACACCAGCGCGATGACCATTAACGAGGTGGCGACGATGCCGTCTAAGCGGATGTTGCTACAGCGCAACAGCGCGGGCACGATGATAAAGCCGCCGCCCACACCTAGCAGTCCCGTGGTCAAACCCGTCAGAATTCCGATGACGGTGAGTGTCAAAAAAGAGCTCAGATTCCAAACGATATAGCCTGTTTCGACTTGTATTTTTCGTACGCGCGACACCGCTTCTTCATCCACACTCACGCCACTTGCCTTGCGCCACACGCGGCGCGCGACGAGCAACATCACCGCCGCAAAACCTGCGATTAAATAGCGTTCATCTAAGCTGCGCGCCCAGTGTTGACCGAGTGGTACGAGCAACATGCCCGTTGCGGCAATTAAGCTCGCGGCGCGATAGCGCACCAAGCCAACCCGTAAACCCTGCAACGCTCCTATTGCCGCCGCGCCGCCCACTGCCAGCAGCGCAATCGGTGCGGCTTGTGTCATCGACCAGCCCAACACCAGCGTCAAGGCTGGCACGGCGAGTATGCCGCCGCCCGCGCCCGTGAGACCAAGGACTAAGCCGATCAGTGCGCCTAAAGTGAGTGTGCCAAGTAACATCTTTTAGTCTTGATTAGGTCAAAAGGAAAAAGCCCGATAGGGGAGTATCGGGCATGAGGTATGACAAAAAGAAAACTTTTTTGTTAGAAATTAAAACCAATTTTAGCTTGCACCAGCGTGTTGTTTGCCCCTTGTACGCCTGCGGCAATGGTTTTGTTGGCGGTGTTTTGCCAGCGTGCGCCTAAGCCCAAATTCATCTGCCCGATGCGGTAATCCAAGTCCGCGCCGATTTGCATTGCCATCATGCTGGTGGTCACACCCGCGACCGTGGTTTGCACCAAACCAATGCCAGGACCCGCGCCTATCGTCAGGTCTTGCGCGAGGCTGGTCGTCCAACGTGGGTTGACTTCAAAGCTGCTGAGTTTCAAACCATTGTGATCAAACTGACCATACGAAATTTTGCTGCGGATAATGCCTTTAGGCGGTTGCAACGCGAGGCAATTAAACGCAACTTCTGCGCCCGTATAGTTACCACTACGCGCAGGCGTGCCGTTCAATACGCCGCCGACCAAAGAGGCGGTGACATTGGCTTTATAGCCCGCCTCCATAACAGGTAAAAACTTCCATTCATCCGCTACAGCGGTCGCAGCAAGAGTTGTCAAACCGAGACCAAGCAGCGTGTTTAATAAAGTACGTTGCATCATAATTTCCTAATTTAGTTGCAGGGAGTCGCACGATAGAGCAGCGCGACTAAAAACTCAGTGACTTTTCTCACACAGCGGTAACAATTATTTGCCGCGCAGCACGTCCAGCCCTGCACTTTCCCACGCCATGATGCCGCCGCTGACATTACTCACTTGGCGATAGCCCGCTGCTTGCAACAGCTTGACCGCTTGAGCGGAGCGCATCCCGGAGCGACACATCACTGCGAGGGGTTGGTCTTGATACGCGGCGATTTTATTCAGTCGTTGGCTCAGTTGCGCCAACGGAATATGAGTGGAATGAGGCGCATGAATCAGCGCGTATTCGTGTGCTTCGCGCACGTCTAGCAATAGCCCGCCTTGTTGCTGTAAGGCTTGCGCTTGGCGGACATTGATGGTCGCGTGCCGTGCGGCTGCGCTAGGCTGATTGTGCGGGACGGCGAAGAATGATTTTATTTTTAGTAATAGGCGTTTCATCAGTATTCCTTGAGGATATTTAGGGATTGCTTTGGAGCTGCCAAGTTGCATGACAGGCGACGCATTTGGTCAGAGTGTTGGCCGTCATTTGCAAAATTTCTGGTGTGGGCGTGGTGCTTTTTGCCGCCGCCGCAATCGCTGCCATATCGCTACGTACACTCATGCCGAGCATTTTGAAATCCATCGGCAGCTTTGCCATCAATACCAATTTTTCATCATCCGTTTCGGGCATCGCTGAAGCACTCGCCGCCTGAAAAACCAAGTCTCGATTGCCTTGATTCGCGCCCTCCAAAATGCCTTGTGTGCTGGATAAAAAAGTACGCATCTCAGCCAAAATCAAATTTCGTTCGGTACTTTTAAGCACAATCGCGGTGCGCCCATCTGTTCCTGAGCGGGTGTTGCCATGCACAAAAACCCAAGCCAACACGACGATGGTGACAACCCAAAGTGCGAGAGCCAACAGCGTGAGTTTATGAATCTTTATCATTTGGCGCGCACGACTTCCAGCCCCGCACTTTCCCACGCATTCATGCCGCCACTGACGTTGCTGACTTGGCTATAACCTTCTGCTTCGAGTAAGGCGACGGCTTTGGCGGAACGCTTGCCTGAGCGACACATGACGGCGATAGGCTTGTCCTTGAAGGGCGCGACTTCATTGAGACGCGCGCTGAGTTCGCCGAGCGGAATCAAGGTGACGTTAGGCGCATGGACTTCTGCATACTCACTGGCTTCGCGTACATCTAACAGCAACGCACCTTGTTGCTGCATGGTGTGCGCTTGTTTGACATCGATGCCTTGCGCTGCTTGCAGTTGATTCCAGCTGAACAGCGCGACGAACACAGCGACGAGTATCCAGTGCATTTTGCTAGTGATAAATTTCATGATTTTTCCTTAAAAATAGTGAGGCGATGAAGCGGTTTAGAGCGGGCGTTTGATGCTGACTGCGCCGCGTATTTGCCCCACGCTGTAGCCCGTTGCTTGGTCGTGTGGATAGTCGCTATGCAAACGCGCTTTGACATCATCGGGAATCGCCGTGCCGTGACAGGCAACGCAGCCGGGTTGCAAGGCAATGGCTTTCATAAAACGATACGATTTTCCAGCAGGTTCGGAGACGATTTCGGAGGCTTCGATGGTTTCTGCTTTTTCGCCTTGAGCCGCGCGCACAGCAAAGTCTTGCAACTGTTTTTGTTCCCATGCGTCAGGCGTACCGAGCAGCGGATTGCGCACTTGCAAACTCACGCGCGTGAGCTTCCAGCCCGTTTGTCGCGATATGTCACCCGCCATGGCGGGTGCGATGTCTTCGCACACTTGAACCGCAGAGTCGTGACCGCCTGCGCTGACGGCTTGCTGATTAGCAGCACCGAGTTTTTTCAAGAAGGGCGTGGCAACGGCGCGGGCTTCGCTTTGATATTGGCTTAACTCATCCGCCAGCGCGCTGCTGGTGACGAAAGCGCAAGTAATAAACAATATGATTTTTTTCATGGCGAGATTCCTCAAGGTAAAAAAATGCCCAATAGCAAACTATCGGGCAAATTACTGCTTAAATTAAATGGGGCTTATTTTTTAAGGCCGCAAGTGTTCATGCCGAGCAAGGTGTACGCGGGGCAAAAGCCGATTGCGCCAGTTAATACGGCAACAACACCGATATAACCCCACATGCCAATCACGCCAGTTGCGGCTAAACCGATTAACACCAGACCTGCGATGACGCGCAGTGCGCGGTCAATTGTTCCTGAGTTGCATTTCATTTTGAGCTCCTAAGTGGGTGGTTGAGGAGGGCAGAATAAAACGATGGGGCGGGTTTGTCTGTGACAAAAATCACATAGCGATTAAAGCGCTGCGTAGCGTTGCAGTGCCGCTAAGTCGATGAGGTCAATTTGCTCGCGACCGAGTTTGACCCAGCCTTGTTCGGCAAAATTTTTGAGAAGGCGGCTGACGATTTCGCGCGCGCTGCCGAGCTCGTCGGCTAAGGCTTGGTGAGTACTGTGTAAGGGCGATACTTTGCTAATCAGCAGGGCGGCGAGACGTTGATCGAGCTTTTGAAATGCCACCGCCGAGACCAGCGTCATCAAGTCGGTGAGGCGGTCAGAAAATAAGCTGAATACATAGCTGCGAAAGGCTGCGTTTTGCGCTAACAACTGATGAAAAATAGTCGCAGGCAATACCAGCATTTCTAAGCTTTCATCGACGATGCCACGCGCTTGATAACGCGTGTGTCCGAGTAAACAACTGCTGGTGAGGATGCAGCTCTCGCCAGGTTGTACGCGGTACAACTGCAACTCGCGTCCACTGGCAGCAGCTTTGATGACGCGAATGCTGCCCGTCAAAATCAGCGGAAAGCCCTGGCAGGGTTGATTTTCATCGAACACCAGTGTGCCCACGGGTAATTGCATGACGGCGGTATCGGCTAATAACGCGGCTAAATCGAGCGTGGCTAGCATCGGATAAAGTGCTAGTAGGCGTGTGCTTAAAGCGAGACTAGGCATGGCTTAGTGGCTTGCTCGTAGCGCAGCACAACATTCGCCCACCAGCGCGGGGCCGCGATAAATTAAGCCGCTGTAAATCTGCACCAAGCTCGCGCCCGCTGCGATTTTTTCCACTGCATCTGCGCCGCTCAAAATGCCGCCCACACCGATGATGGGCAGCGCGCCTTGCAATTCGGCAGCGAGCGCGCGTATCACGGTGGTGGATTTTTCACGCACGGGCGCGCCGCTCAAACCACCAGCCTCATTGCCATATTGCAGGTTCGCTACCGCGTCGCGCGCCAGCGTGGTGTTGGTGGCAATCACGCCGTCGATGCGATGTTGCATCAGCAAGCGCGCGATTTGCGCAATCTGATCGGCTTCCATATCTGGGGCGATTTTCAATGCGATGGGGACATATTTTCCATGCGCATCGGCGAGTTTTTCTTGCTCGGCTTTGAGCGTCGCGAGCAATTTATCCAGAGCCTCATCGTTCTGTAATTGACGCAGATTTTTAGTGTTGGGCGAAGAAATGTTGACGGTGATATAGCTGGCGTGCGCATACACTTTACGCAGGCAAATTAAATAATCATCAGCGGCATTTTCGATCGGTGTTGCTGCATTTTTACCGATGTTGATGCCCAACACACCTTTGAAGTTTGCCGCTTGCACATTAGCAATCAGCTTGTCCACGCCATCGTTATTGAAGCCCATACGATTGATGATGGCGGCAGCTTTGGGCAAACGGAATAAGCGCGGCTGCGGATTACCGGCTTGCGCCAACGGCGTAATTGTGCCGATTTCGATGCTGCCAAAACCGAGTGCGGCCAAGCCGTTGATGCAGTCGCCATTTTTATCCAAGCCCGCTGCCAGACCGACAGGATTCGGGAAAGTAATGCCCATCACGGTGCGCGCATCGGACGGAATACGCGGCGCAAGTAACCCGCTCAAGCCCAATGAGTAAGCGGCATTCAGGCTGTTGAGTGTGAGGTGATGTGCGGTTTCGGGCGAGAGTTGGAACAGCGCGGGGCGCAGCAGTGCATACATAATTAAGACCTATTTATTTTGTACGACGACGGGAATGGGGAATTTTTTCTTAGCTTTGAACAGTTCAGTGCGTGGTTTGCCACGAAAATTTTCGGCGACCACATCGCCTAACTGCATACATGTCCAGGCGAAGATAACGAAGCCCGCTTGAGTTAAGAAAGTATTGAGGTTGATGCTAAAAATGCCGCCATTATTTTGATAGGCGAATAGCACAAAGTTACCGACTAACAGTCCCGCGAGTGCGCTGCAAACAATGCGACCGTTGTCGCCTGTTTTCAGCCCTGAAAAAATGGTGCTTTCGTGCCATAAACATTGCAAACCCATCAACAACAGCAGTGGCGCACACCAAAATAAAGTCAGTAATTGTGTCGTCCACAACGCGCCGCCGAGCAAGCCTACAGTGGCTAATGCGATAAAAATAGCAGCTAAAGTTGACGCGGCGGGCGGGCTGAAAAACAGCCGATTACTTAAATGCTTGAGTAGCCCTGGCAGGGCGGCAATCAGCGCGCGTGTACACAACACCGCAGGCGCTAATAAGGCGAATAAAGGGCTGTAGAGCAGGGCTTGTAGGATAGGATTTTCAGTTTGGTTAATCCAACTGCCGACGAATAAATTCAGGTAACAAACTAACCAAGCCAACACTACGCTGGCGCCACTCATCCAGATAAAAAAGCGTTGTTGCGTAGCGAAAATTTTATTGCCCGTGAGAATTTTGTTGAGGTGGTTGATGAGCACAATATAGCCCGCCAGCATCAGCGTGGTGAGCAACACCGCTGGTAAATTGACGATGCCCGCATCGCCGCGCTCATTCAGACTGAGCGGCGCAACATCGCTCCAATTGCCGCCACTTAAATAAATGCCGGTGAGCGGTAGCAGCAGCAAACTGACAACAAAAATGCTTAAGCGAGTTTTCATGCGGCGTCCTTTAGGTAGGGTTGCCAAGTGCCGTTTTGCAGCACTTGGGCGGGTTGATATTGGGTTTTGTAAGTCATCTTGGCGCTGTCTTTAATCCAGTAACCGAGATAGACAAAGTCGAGCTTGAGCTGGCGACATAAATCAATTTGCCACAGCACGTTATAAACGCCAAAACTGCTATGCGCGAGATCGGGTTCAAAAAAGGTATAGACCGCAGAGAGTCCATCGGCGAGTAAATCAATCACGCTCACCATCCGTAAAATGCCCGCTGCATTGGGCTCACATGGCTCGCGAAATTCGACGATGAAACTCTCTATATCGCTACGCAGTAAAAACTTTTCGTAGGCTTCGTGATCATCGTTATCCATGCCGCCATTTTTGTGGCGCGCCGCCTGATAGCGTTGATACAGGGCGTAATACTCAGGCTTGTCGTCTAGCGTATGCAAGGACGTTTGCAACGCATTGTGCTGCTGCCAAGCGCGGCGTTGTGAGCGCGACGGTAAAAATTCAGCCGCCACAATGCGGATGCTTTTACATGCCTGACAAGTGTCGCAACGTGGCCGATAGGTGTAAGTGCCACTACGGCGAAAGCCTTGCTGCACCAGCTCGGAATAGATGCCGCGCGTGATGAGGTGGGCGGGCGTTGCTACTTGCGAATGCGCGGACAAATTAGGTAAATAACTACACGCATAAGGTGCGGTCAAATAAAAGTGCAAGGTGCTAAGAGGGAGGTCGTTGAGCTGACTCATGGCAATAAATCGGCATCGAATTGCCAGTTAGAAACGGGCGCGCAGTTTACCAACTCTGCGAGCTGGCGGATGAATTCATCGCGCTGAATTTCATGCGCGCCTAGCGAGGCTAAATGTGCTGTGTACATTTGGCAATCAATTAGGGTGAATTGCCAGCGCGCCAGTTGTTTGCATAAATATGCCAATGCGATTTTTGAACCATTCGGCTGTGCGCTAAACATCGACTCGCCATAAAACATCCGCCCGATTGCCATGCCATACAAGCCGCCAATTAAATTGTCGCCTTGCCAAACTTCCACGCTGTGCGCATAACATTGTTGGTGTAATTCGCGATAAGCAGCAACCATGTCTTCATGTATCCAAGTGCCCGCTAGCCCCTTGCGTGGCGCAGCACAGGCGCGCATCACTTGTGCAAATTGCGTATCAAAACGAACTTCAAATTCGTGCTGGCGCAGCACTTTTTGCAGCGAATGCGAGACTTGAAATTGGCTGGGAATCAGCACCATGCGGGGATCGGGACTCCACCACAAAATCGGTTCGCCCGCATTGAACCAAGGAAAAATGCCTGCGCGATAGGCCGTCACTAAGCGTGCTGGCGACAAATCTGCACCTGCTGCTAACAAGCCATTGGGTGATTGCAGTGCGTGAATGAGTGAGGGAAAGGGCGTGAGTGGGGTTAGGTAGGGCAACAATTATCTAGCTCGTCGTAATGGTTGTGAGATCAAGGCTTTTTATGGTTAGATGCGAACAGTTTTAGAAATATATTTAATCGTTTAGAACGAGGCGTGACATGTTAGCAAAGCTATTTGGAAAAAAGTCTGATCATCCCATGTCAGACCTGAAGTCTGCGCAAGGTCTATTAGACGAATTGCCTAAAAATGATGACTACAAATCTTTGATGGAACTCACGGATTGGATGGAGTCGGTGAGTTCAAGTACCGAGTTTAAGTTAGATCATCAATTGGCCTTAATCTTCATGATAGACGAAGCCGCTTATGTGCATACGCGTAAGTTAACGCGTGAATACTTTGTTGAGCACGAGCTGAGCCAGTTCCAAGAAAATCGTTTGTGGTTGGTGTTAGGCAACTGGTATCGCCGCTCTCGTGAAGGCTACTACCATGTGTTCACTCGCTATTGTGACGGCGATAAAGTCTCGTCCGCGATGAAGGCAAAGCTTCCTTTATTAGCCGCGCGCACCTTACGCGCCATGACTTTAGAGTTGAAATATATTTGTGTGCGTTATGGGGCGATAGACCGAGGCTATTGGATGATGTTAGCCAAACTGTATAAGCATGCGGAGCGTGAGCTGTTTTTAGATACAGCGGTTGCTTTGTATCCAGCGATGCCGCAAGCAACGAGTGTGAAGTTAGAAGCGGGGTGTTTGTTGGCTTGGTATGGCTGTGGTGTGAGTTCACTGCCCCCATTGGGTATGCATATTACCGAGCGTATTATCGCTCAGCATTATGTGTTGGTGTCGGTACACAGCCAACCTTCGAGTCAGAGTTTATTAGGCTTTGATTTGAATGGCGCAACGCCGCCGCACCGTGTCAATGTTGATGCCACGCTGCATCCTTATATGCGTTTTGTTGGACTGGCAGCGATGCTACCTGCGCTTGAACACCTTCTGAAAATCCTCGATAAAGACATTGTCCCTGATGATTTGCTGTTGGGCGGCGAGTATGAGGCGGCCGTGGTGCAGCAGTCAGCTCAGTATTTGTACAAATTCATTAAGACATTGCCGCAACGTCGTGTGCCTCGTCGAGCCATCAATATCAGCATCAAAGTGGTGAGTGGTTACAATAAAATTGTTGATACCACTCAGATAAATTTGGACTTTCATCCTAGTCAGTCGGTCGATTGGCAAATACAAGATATTAGCTCGATAGGATTCCATGCCATTTTGCCAGAGCAAGGTAATCGAGAGGTGAGTATAGGTCAGGTCTTAGGCATACAAGCTGAAGGTGTTAGGCATTGGGGCGTTGCGGTGGTACGTCGTTTGATGCGTGGCGAGAACCATCAAGTTCATGTCGGAGCCGAAATTATTTCCAATCAAATTTCGGGTGTGTCCTTGCATATGAGCGGTGCGGGGGCGGCTATGGAACAACAAGCCTTATGGCTTTATCCGAAAGCGGGCGAGGACGATGGCGCAGAAATCAATTTGTTGATGAAATCTGATGCTTACCAGAATAACTGTAGTTATCAGGCTGAAGTGGGCGGTAAGCACTTATTGCTTTTACCGCAAGGTGTACTACAAAAAAATGTAGATTGTGATTTAGTGCGCTTTCGTGTGGTGGAGCAGCAAGCCTCCGAAGTAGAAGAACAATAGCGGTCAAGGTTGATGAGTGAGTTACTAGAGAAAATAACGGCTAACAAGCCGTTATTTTTTTGCTCAGCCAATGTTGAATATCCATAATTTCAGCGGCACATACGCTGTGTTGCATAGCATACTCTTGCCATGTTAGACGACAGTTCAGTTGCGCTAATTGGCTTCTAGCAGCATCGCCTAAGCTGTAGGGCACAACCTCATCATGCTTGCCGTGTGCCATAAAAATGGGGGTGAGCTTGGCGGCAGGCGATATTTCTTGCGTGGCGAATTTTGCTAGTGGCAAATAAGTCGATAAAGCCAAAATTCCCGCTAAGGGGGTAGCGATGCGCAAACCGAGTTCTAATGCGATTGCCCCACCTTGCGAAAATCCCGCGACAAAAATATGTTCGGACTGAATGCCGCGCGCCATCTCTGCAGCGATGAAAGCCTCGATTTGCTTAATGCTGCTGCGAATACCTGCTTCATCTGGCATGGCTGCTATGGCGGATTGTTTGATGTCGTACCAAGCACGCATCACAAAACCATTGTTAATGGTGACCGGGATTTTGTTGGCATGCGGAAAAATGTAACGCACTGCGACAGGTAGCTTTAGCTCATCCATCATAGGCACAAAATCATGCCCATCCGCGCCTAAACCGTGTAGCCAGATAATGCTGTATTGCGGATTTTCGCCGGAATCTAGGGCGATGTGCGGCATTAATTCGCTCATACGGGCTCAGGCAAAATTTCACGCAATACTTGAAAGATGTCACGGAAATTTTTCGGCGGCTTGCCCAGTTCGCGTTCTTTTTTCGCGTTACGAATTAAGCTGCGTAAGCGTTGCGCATCGGCTTGTGGGTGGGCTGCGAGCAAGTCGGTAAACGCGCTGTCGTCTTCTAACAAACGGTCGCGCCAGCGTTCCAGTTGGTGCATATACGCGGTGTGACCTTGTGACTTGCCTTTCCATGCGTCCAATTTGGCGATGATGGGCGCGGGATCAATGTTGCGCATCAGTTTGCCGATATATTGAACTTGGCGACGCTTTGCGCCAAAGGATGGGATGTTACGCATGTCGCGTATTGCGTCTTTTAAGTTTTCAGGTAAATCCAGTTGCGATACTTGATCTTTGCTTAACTCGGTGAGTTCTTCACCTAAGTCGCGCAGTTCGTGCATCTGTTTTTTGATTTTAGTTTTGCTAGGCCCCGTGTCTTCCTCCTCTTCCTCATCACTGACGTGATTGCGTAAGCCGCGCCCGCGTGTAGTCGGTGCGGCGGGCTTTTTGCGGGTAGGGAAACTTGCGCTTTCGTCTTCAGATTCAACGTAATCTTCGCCATCGCTATCGTCTCGGTCTAAGGACTCATCATCCTCATAAGCATCGTCTAGCTCGTCGTAATCTTTTTCTAATTCAGGGTTTTCTGCGGGTGTTTGTTTAGGATTGTGCGGATTCATTTTTGAAGTGTGTGTCTGATTGATGCTGCTATGATACCGCCTTTCACAATTTTGCCGTTTATTACATGAATGATTTAGTCGCTCAAACTGCCCGTTTCTCTCATTCCCCCGACGATTTACGTAACATTGCCAGCGATATGTTGAGCTACGCCAAAATGCGTGGCGCGACTGCTGCTGCGGTGGATGTTTCAGTTGGATTTGGTCAGGCGGTCACAGTGCGCCAAGGTGAAGTGGAAACCATCGAATATAACCGTGACAAAGGTGTCGGCATCACGGTTTATTTGGGGCAACAACGCGGCAGCGCGAGCACCTCAGATTTTTCGCTACAAGCGATTAAAGACAGCGTGGATGCGGCATTGTCGATTGCGCGTTACACCGCTCAAGATGATTGTTCAGGCTTGCCCGACGCGGAGTTATTGGCCAAAAATCACGCTGATTTAGATTTGTATCATCCGTGGGATTTGTCGGTGGATGCCGCGATTAGTTTGGCGCAACAGTGCGAGCAGACCGCCTTGGCGACGGACAAACGCATTAGTAATTCTGAAGGCGCGACGGTCAACTTAAGTGAATCATTGTTTGTTTCGGCGAATAGTGCGGGCTTTATGGGCGGCTTTCCGACTTCGCGACACAGCTTGAGTTGCGCGGTGATTGCGGGCAGTGAGGACAGCATGGAGCGCGACTATTGGTATTCGGTGGCGCGTGATGCCCGCGATTTATTGAGTGCGCAGCACGTCGGCAAACTGGCGGCGGAACGCTGTGTGCGTCGCTTGAATGCGCGCCAAATTCCGACGATGCAAGTGCCTGTGTTATTTGAAGCACCAATCGCGGCGAGCTTGTTAGGGCATTTCGTGGGTGCGGTGAGCGGTGGCAGTTTGTATCGCAAGTCGTCATTTTTGTTGGACAAAAAAGGTCAGCAAATTTTTGCCCCGCACATCAACATCACGGACGTTGCCGATGTGCGTAAAGGCTTGGCATCCAGCCCGTTTGATGATGAAGGCGTGCAAACGCGTAATCGCGACATTGTTAAAGATGGCGTGCTGCAAGATTATTTTTTAGGTAGTTATTCGGCACGCAAATTAGGTTTGCAAACCACGGGTAACGCGGGTGGTAATCACAATTTAATTTTGCAATCGGGCGTGCTGGATTTCGCGGGCATGTTGCGCACTTTGTCGCGCGGCTTGTTAGTGACGGAATTGTTGGGCAGTGGCGTAAATGCCGTGACAGGCGACTATTCACGCGGAGCGGCGGGGTTTTGGGTCGAGAACGGCGAGATTCAATATCCCGTAGAAGAAATCACCATCGCGGGAAATTTAGCGGATATGTATCGCAATATTGTCGCAGTCGGTAATGACGTATTAGTACAAGGCTCGCGTCAGTGCGGTTCGATTTTGGTCGATGGTATGACCATTGCGGGTCAATAAAATAACGATGGCTATGGCTAGGATGTTGGGTATGAAAAGCAAATTAAGTGTGTTGCTGCTGGTGACGTGTTTGGCTAGTTCGTCGTTGTTTGCAGCTGAGGAGACTGTTGCACAAGCTGATTATCTTTACACGGTTCAATCAGGCGACAATCTGAGTCATTTCTCCTCAAAAATTCTCGATACGACCAAGCGTTGGGGCGAGGTTGCTCAATACAACCAGCTTAAGAATGCGCAAGTGATTACGCCTGGACAGGTGTTGCGCATTAAGTTGGCTTGGCTAAAAAATTTCCCAGCTCAGGCAAAAATTGAGTCAATTACGGGTGCCGTGATGCTGAACGGTAAGCCCGCCCAAGTGGGCGACAAAGTTGCAACGGGTGATCAGCTTGAAACGCCTACGGGTGGCAGTGTGCGTATGAGTTTGGCGGATGGATCGACGCTGAATATGTTGGAGAAAACGCAGCTGGTCGCAACGAGCTTGGAGCAGAAAAAGCAAGGTAATTTTTTTAGCAGTGTGTTTCGTTTAGTGACCGGTCGTATCGACGCGATTAAACAAAAATATCCAGAAGGGCAAGCTCCTTTACGCATACAGGCGATGCACGCTGTGATTGGTGTGCGTGGTACACATTTCCGCATGGGGCAAGAAAACGGCAACACTTTGGCTGAAATTGAAAATGGCTTGGTGAGTTTTGGTGATGAGGCTAAAGCAGCACCGATTGCGTTGGCGGCGGCACAAGGATCGGTTGGAGATGGGGTACACAACCCCGTCATGATTCCATTATTGCCCGCGCCTAAATTTCCGCTGTTCAATGAGGCATTTTCTCCTGCCAAAGTGGAATTTTTGTTGCCTGAATTGCTGGCGGCTAAAGGGTATCGCGGGGAGTTGGCGAGTGATGCCAGCTTCTCGCATCTGCTTGCACCTGTCAGCGCGGATAGTGCGACGATTAAATTGCTCGGCCTTAGCATAGGTCGTTATTGGTTACGGTTACGCGCGCTGGATGAACATGGCTTGCAGGGTATAGAAGGCGTGACCGAAATTCAGGTTAAAAACATCTCGATACCTTTGCCTATTGAATTGCGACCGACTGCGTTGAACATTGTGTCGGATCGTATGCAAGTCGATTGGGCGGGTGAGTCCAATGTGTCTTACGAGTGTCAAGTTGCCAGTAATCCAGATTTTAAATTCCCGCTGGTTAATGTGTTGTTAGATAAGCCAATGCTGAGTATTCCTAGCCCCGCTGCGGGTACATATTGGATGCGGGTGCGTGCGATTAACGGCGATGCAATTGCAAATAGTTGGAGCGAGGTGATGAGTTTCAAGGTGAAGTGAGTGGCAAAGTAGTCGGTGGCTAGAGGGGGTTCGGATGGCGATAAATCAGGCTCCCATAAGCTAGCAGCCCAAGTGTTTTTTTTGTGTATCTATTTAATAACTACAGGAGCAAAAAAATGAGTTTAAAAAAAGCAGTATTCGTCATGGTGTTGGGGGTCGCAAGCAGTGCTGTGATTGCGGCCGATATGGCTGTAGCGGATTTGGTATATCAAGTTAAGCCTGGTGATAACTTATCTAAATTGACCCGTGAGTTGTTAGATAGCCCAGCGCGTTGGAGCGAAGTGGCGCGCTATAACCAGTTGCGTAATGCAAACTTAGTACAGCCCAGCCAGATTTTACATATCCCCTTAGCGTGGCTGAAAAATTACCCTGCACAAGCGCGCATTGAAGCTGTCACGGGTGACGTTAAGCTCAATGGCAAAGCGGCACAGGTGGGTGATTTGGTCACGACGGGAGACAACTTGGAAACCGCGAGTGCGGCGAGTGCGCGCTTGAGTTTGCCCGATCATTCGAGCTTAAGCCTGTTGGAAAAAACGCAAATTCATACCAAGCAGCTAGAGCAAAAAAAACAGGGTGATTTTTTTAATGCTGTGTTTCGTTTAATCACAGGACGTATCGACGCGATCAAACATAAATATCCTGAAGGTCAAGCGCCGCTCCGCATTCAAGCCATGACGGCGACCATTGGTGTGCGCGGTACGCATTTCCGGATGGGACAAGAAGGCGGTAATACTTTGGCGGAAATTGAAAATGGGCTGGTCAGTTTTGGCGATGACGCTAAAGCCAAGTCTATTGCGCTCGCTGCGGGTGAGGGCTCGGTTTCGGATGGTGTGCACGCCCCCGCTGTGATTCCACTGCTGGCTGCGCCGAGGTTCCCTGCGTTACCAGCGGACTTTGCTCCTGATGCGGTGAGTTTTGATATACCTGTCATGGTGGGCGCAATCGGCTATCGCGGCGAACTTGCCAGTGATGCAGGGTTTCAAAACATCATCGCGCCGGTGTCCGCTGAAGGCACTCACGTCAAGCTGAATAATTTAAGCGTTGGTACTTATAGTTTGCGTTTGCGCGCTGTGGATGGTAACGGGCTACAGGGTTTGCAAGCACTGCAAACGATTGTGGTGAAATTGCCGCCTGTGGTGATTCCGCCAACCCCTCCTGCAGACTTTCCTATCGTTACACCATCACGTCCGATTGTGAGTGGCGGGCAAATGTTGACCGGCTGGAGCGACATACACGGTTATCAATACCAAGTGCAAATTGCTGCTGCCGCTAATTTTACGCCGACCTTGCAAAACGTCACGCGTAAAGAAGATTTTTGGACATTTGCGACCCCTGTATCAGGTAATTATTGGTTGCGTTTGCGCTTACTCGATGCGCAAGGTCGTGTGGGGCACTGGTGTGAACCTGTGACGTTTAGCGTTCCTTAAACCCATTGAGTTTTTTCTTTACAACCCTCGTCGAAGTAGCTGGCGAGGGTTTTTTGTTGGCGCGCTCGTGATAGAATCCGCGCCTTTTTTAGGGGCATCGAATCTGCGCGATGCCTGCCCAATTTAAATACTTTAGGAAACTTGCCATGTTCTCAAGCCAAAACACCATCGCCCATACCGACCCAGAAGTGTGGGCAGCTATCGTTGCTGAAAATCAGCGTCAAGAAGATCACATCGAACTGATTGCGTCGGAAAACTACACCAGCCCAGCAGTGATGGAAGCGCAAGGCAGCAAGTTGACTAACAAATACGCCGAAGGTTATCCGGGCAAGCGTTACTACGGCGGCTGCGAATTCGTGGACGTGGCGGAACAATTGGCGATTGATCGCGCGAAGGCTTTGTTCGGCGCGGAATACGCCAACGTGCAGCCGCATTCGGGTTCGCAAGCGAATCAAGCGGTTTACGTTTCGGTCTTGAAGCCGGGCGACACAATTTTGGGCATGTCTTTGGCGCATGGCGGACACTTGACGCATGGCGCGTCGGTGAACATCAGCGGCAAGTTGTACAACGCGATTCAATATGGCTTGAACGACAAAGAAGAAATCGACTACGACCAAGTGCAAGCGTTGGCAAATGAACACAAACCGAAAATGATCGTCGCGGGCGCATCGGCTTACGCGCTGGTGATTGACTGGAAACGTTTCCGCGCCATTGCCGACAGCGTCGGCGCGTATTTGTTCGTCGATATGGCACATTACGCGGGTCTGATTGCGGCGGGTGTTTATCCATCACCCGTGGGCATTGCTGATTTTGTTACGACGACAACGCATAAAACGTTGCGCGGCCCGCGCGGTGGGCTGATTTTGGCAAAAGCCGAACATGAAAAAGCTTTGAATTCGGCAATTTTCCCAGCCTTGCAAGGCGGTCCGTTGATGCACGTTATCGCGGCAAAAGCGGTGGCATTCAAAGAAGCTGGCAGCA
>JBJORQ010000013.1:0-25577 GCA_046049345.1 Pseudomonadota bacterium
CGAGGGCTTGGGCAGCAAGTGCATCACGCCCGCTTCGTCGCGGTTGTATTGCATAAACACGTTGTTCCAAATTTCGATAAAACGGTCGCCGTCTTCTTCTGGCGTACCGGGCAAACCACCGGGAATATGCGCGCCATGATCGTAAAAAATTTCGGTGCAAGGACCGCAAGGACCGGTGTCGCCCATCATCCAAAAATTGTCCGACGCGTAACGCGCTCCTTTGTTATCGCCGATGCGTATCACGCGCTCAGGCGCGAGTCCCATCTCTTTCGTCCAAATGTCGTAAGCCTCATCGTCCTCGGCATACACAGTGACGTAGAGCTTATCCACTGGCAATTTATAAACTTTGGTCAGCAATTCCCAGGCATAGCTAATCGCATCGCGTTTGAAATAATCGCCGAAACTAAAATTGCCCAGCATCTCGAAAAAAGTGTGGTGACGCGCGGTGTAGCCAACGTTTTCTAAGTCGTTGTTTTCTAAGTCGTTATGTTTACCGCCCGCACGCACACATTTTTGCGAAGAAGCCGCACGCGCGTAATGACGTTTATCAAAACCCAAAAACACATCTTTGAATTGGTTCATGCCCGCGTTGGTAAACAACAAGGTGGGGTCTTCGTGTGGCACGAGTGAACTGCTTGCTACGATGGTGTGACCTTTTGACGCGAAAAAATCGAGGAATGTTTGGCGGATTTCACTACTTTTCATGGGGGAGATTTCCAAAGTAAAACGATACGAACTGGCGATTTTATTAGCCGCCAAAAAAGGCGCGCATGATACCATTTAGTGGCTTAAAGCTACATTCAACCTGAGTCGCGCATGGCGCGATTTTTTATGCTCAAAATTACCAAGGAAAGCACGCTAATGAAAACCTCAGAAATTAAATTTACCGTCACGCTAGACGACAAAAATATGCCGCAAAAAATCGACTGGAGCGCGTCGGATGGTGGCGTGGATAGCACCAGTAAAGCAATTATGTTGTCGGTGTGGGATAGCGAGGCGAAAAACACCTTGCGCATAGATTTGTGGACGCGCGAGATGATGGTTGATGAAATGAAACAGTTTTATCACCAAAATTTATTGTCGATGGCGGACACGTTAGAGCGTGCCACAGGCGAAAAAGACGCTGCCAAAGCGATGCGTAATTTCGCCCAAGAATTTGGCGAGCGTATGAATCTGGTGATGAAAAATCCGCTGTTTTCTGCGCCACCAAAACACAATTAAAAATGTGCCAGGCAACAAGCGCATCAACAACTGGTGTGCAACGCTTTTTATACTGCCCCTAGAGATTCTGACACCCCCGCATTTTCAACCCTTGCCTGTTTGAGCAAACAGGTGACGCTCTAAATCGCTGGGTAAAGCGTTTACCACGATTAACGACTGTGATTATTGCGCATGCCGCTGTTGCAGCTTTTTATTCGCAAGGTTCTGGATGCAAGACTGTATCAGGGCAAATGGGGCGGGCTTGATGAACACGCTGATACCTTCTGGCACTCCGCCCATCTCATCGAGCTTGGCGGCATCCAAGCCTGTAACGACGATAATCTCAACATCATCATAGCGTGGGTTCTCGCGTAATTTACGCAATAAGGTGATGCCATCCATCCCCTGCATATTGATGTCGGTAATGATGATGTCAGGCTTCTTCTTGCCGATTTCCACCAGTGCCTCGAAACCATCCTCAACCGTGATGATATTGATCTTGATGTGCCACTTCTGCATGACCAGCTCGTACAGGCGACGCAGCATTCTATCGTCTTCGACAATCAACACAGCGATGGCATTATCTGGGGGGGGCTGGTGTCCATGGTCGAATTGACGACTGGTAACGACCTCCTGGATGGACTTCATGCTGACGCGACGATGTCCACCTGGGGTTTTCCACGCATCCAATACGCCACTCTCCACCCATAACTGCACGGTTCTTAATGACACGCCCAACAACGCTGCGGCATCCCGTGTGGAGCAGACTTCCTGTGAGGTTGCATCAACTGACATTCGACAATGACCTTTAGATATTTATCATATTTATCATATCATCAAACACATCGAATTGACTGGGCTTTAGCACGACCGCTAGCCAATTTTTTACGCTAACTTACTCCGCTGCGGTAACCATATCGTCACCGTACAACCCTCGCCAGGCTTGCTATACACCTCGATACTGCCGTGATGCAGCTCGATGATTTCCTTGGTGATACTCATGCCTAAGCCGGTGCCGGGGATGTTGCCCGAACTGTCGGCACGATAAAAACGCTCGAACACGCGCAGCACCTGCTCTGGTGTCATGCCGATGCCGCTGTCTTGGACACGGATACCGACATAGTCGCTATCACCTCTGCGCTGCTTATGCAAAGAGATGTGTATATCTCCGCCATGCGGTGAATATTTATAAGCATTGGAAAGCACGTTGAACAACGCCTGCGTGAGCCGGCGACTGTCTGCAAGAACCGCATAGTCTTGTGTCATCTGCCACTTAGGCTGGATACGCCCTTGAGGGATATTCAATGAGCTGAGCGTGTGTTCGATGAACGCCCCCAACTGCAACGGTTGCAGGACGATATCCTTACCCTGTCGCGCGTCGATTCGGGCGAGATCGAGCAGGTCACTAATGATGGCATCGATGAGTTGCGATTGCTTGTGGATGATTTGTAGATACTCACGTCTTTCTGGCTCGCTGAACTGACAGTTGAGTAACAGCTCGGAAAAGCCGTAGATGCTCGACATCGGTGTACGCAACTCATGCGCAGCGGTGGAGAGGAATTCCGTCTTCATTCGGTCAACCTCATACTCATAGCTGACATCGCGACAATAAAAGATACGACTCACCGTCTTGGCATGGGCGCGACGTGCCCGCACCTCCAGACTATGTGCATACGGTGCGCCTATCTTGAGTATCGCCTTATCCTCAGGTTGGCTGCTACTTGCCGCAGCGCGATTAATATCGCTCTTTTGCAGCAGTTCACGCAGCTCGTCCAAGCTGGATTGCCCATTTTTATCCACGCATAGTTTGGCCAGTGTCGTGATGAACTCGCTCTCACTCATACCGATCAATCTTTTCAGATCAAGGCCAGTCATTCGAATGAAAGCCGTGTTGAGATACTTGACCCGACTTTGCTGATCAAACGAGACGAAGCCATGCGGACTCAACTCGAAGATGCTGTTCAATTGCTCGTTGCGATCTTCCACGGCAGCCAAGGCAAACTCAAGGTCGGCCTGTGCCGCGATACGCAACTGCTCTTCTTGAGCCAACAAGGCTAGGTTTTCAGATAATCGTCTAGCCATCTCATTCAGCGAGATCGCGGTCTCCGCCAGTTCATCGTTGCCCGTGACGGGGATGCGATGCGCCAACTGTCCGGCGGCGAACATGTCACTGGCTGCACGGAAGGCGCGCAACTGGCGCGTCAGATAGCTGCCCAACAACCACGAGAACAACCCGACGAGTAACAGTTCAACCAGTGCCACACCGCCCGCCCAACGCTGTGATGAGATCAGCAAGGCCTGCAACGGCGCGACGGAAATACCCAGTCTGACCTCGCCATAGCGTATGCCGCCCACTGTGACCGCAGATGACCAGTCGTAGATACCGTCATCGACATTTCTAATATCGCTATCAATCGTGAATACGCGCGCCAACAAGTCCGCACTGCCTTGCTCGGCGAGCACATGGCCCTGTCGGTCCAAGATGCGCAGATAGGCGATCTGGCCAGACGACAAGGCCTCCTCGGTCAGGCTATGCAGCGTCGCAACATCCTCGGCGATAATCGCATCCTTGGCGGCAGAAGCGATCAACTTCGCGCCTAACTGCGCGCGCCGCTCGATTTCATGCTCGTTCGAGTCACGCAGGATAGACAACGTGGTGCCGACCAAGATGGCCAATAGCACGGTCTCGATCAGCGCAACGCCCAATATGGTCTTGGTTCTGAAGCGCATCTAGCCGCCTGATGAGTGAGGAGTGATCAGCATTTATTCGCGCGTGTATCGGGCCAACAGTTTTATATCGAGTTGGCGGATATCGTTCCAATCGCGGTCCTGCGCGGCGGCCATGCCATTCTTAAAAGAAACGGCTGCGAGCAAAGTACGCCCGACTTCGTCGTCAGACAGTGAAAGCAATGCGGCTGAGACGCGCGCGACGACTGCTTTGGGCACACGCTGCTGTGCGGCAAACGCATGGGGGGTGAAGGACGGTGTCTCGACCAGCACTCGCAACTGGTCATGGATTTCCGCCGGCATCGCCTCGAAAGTGCGTGGTATGCCGCCCCCCGCCTCGGCCAACCCCGCCGCGACGGCGCGATAGACCGAGTCATGCGATGAGACGAATTTGCTCTTGATCGCGATGGTGTGCCGTCCGAATTCCGCCTGCGTCATGATGCTGGCCGCGAATGCAGCGGGCGCAGGGAACGCCACCTCTTTACCACGCAAGTCTTGCAGATGCTTATAGGCACTGTCCTTGCGCACCACGATGACCCCCTTGATTTTGCGATCTTTTTCCTTGGCGTATGCCAGATAGCCGGCGGCCTTATGAAACACCACATAGTGATAAGGATTCATATAGGCGAAGTCATACTCCTTCTTTCCCAGATGCTCCTCGAACAACGGAATATTCGCGGTGGTATGAAAAACCAGCGTCACACCAGCACGCCGACCAACCTCAGCCAGCAGCGGCCCCCAATCCTCAGCGAGCTGCCTGGCGGACTGTTGCGGCACCACGCCAAACTCGTAGCTCGTCATCGCAGCAGACGGTTCTGCGCGCACGCCTGAGACCGACCACGCTAACAACATTAGCCACACACAGCACTGCTGCAACCTTCCATACCCAAGCTTAGGCATCTTGTTCTCCATCCTGAATGCCGCATTCGGCGCGTGACTCCTCCACACGAAAGCGCAACTCGCGCCCCGGCTTGAAATGCGGTACCCACCTCTCCCCCAGCAGCACCGTGGCACCCGTCTTGGGATTACGCGCCTTCCGCGCGCTGCGACACCGCAGCTCGAAGCTGCCAAATCCTCTGACTTCTACCCGCCTCCCTGCGGCGATCCCATCCATGATTGCCTGTTGCAACAGCCGCACACTTAACTCGATATCCTGCTTGGTCAGATAAGGATGAGCTTGGGTGAGCTTCTCTATGAGTTCCGAACGATTCATAACTGTGTAATGACTCCAAATGATGACGACGCTGGCTTAGCGCGCACTGCGACGATCGTGCACCGCTACAGCTCAGTAATCCGGCAACCACAACTCGACGGTGGTGCCTTTGCCAAACTCGCTACTGACCATCACCTTGCCCAGATGCAGTTCGATGATTTCCTTCACGATGCTCATGCCCAAGCCCGTGCCGGGCACCTTGCCGGATTTGTCGGCGCGATAGAAACGATCGAAAATCTTGGCTGACTCGTCTGCCGTCATACCGATGCCGCGATCGACCACCTTGATCACCAAAAATCCCACGCCGTCCATCACCCCCGCGTCCAACGTCACCTCGACCAGCTGCGTCGCATCGGAATACTTCAAAGCATTGCTCAGCACGTTGTTCACCGCTTGGGTGATCTTCTTGCGATCCGCGCGCAAGGTCGCGCTCTGCGGCAGCAGCGTCAATTGCAAACGATGCGGACATTGCACCCCTACATGCTCAACAATGCTTTGCAGCAATTTGCACAGGTTGAACTTCTCATAGATGAAATCCTTGCCACGACGTGCCTCGATACGCGACAGGTCTAGCAGCTCATTGATGATGGAGTTGACCATCTGCGACTGATCGAGGATGACTGAGAGCATCTCCTTTTGCTGTTCAGCATCGAACTCACGATGGTACAACAGCTCGGCATAACCGTAGATGGAAGCCATCGGTGTCCTCAGCTCATGCGCCGCCGTGGACAGGAACTCGCTCTTCATCTGCGCCACCTCCCACTCATGGGTGATGTCGCGGAAGTACCAAATTTTGGAGACGCTCGCGGCATTACTGCTTTTGATGAATACCTCGACGATGCGCGATCCGCGTATCAAATGCAGGATGACGGACTGTTTGTCCCCGTCGGCGAGCAGTGCCCGCTTTTCCATCTCGGCTAAGCTGGGGAAACGGGTCTTGACTGTGCACAGCGACAACATCAAATCGCGGAAGGTCATCTCATTCAACGTATCCACATCCTCTTCGCTGAGCTGGGTAATGCGGAAGAAGGCCTCATTGGCGAAGCGCACGCGCTGATCCTGATCGAATACCAGCAGTCCGTCTGGGCTCAGCGAGAAGATCGTATTCAATTGCTCGTTGCGATCCTGCAAACGGGCTTCGCTCTCGTACCGCTCAGTGATGTCACGGGCGAAACCGACTGTGCCGATTACCTCGCCATCCGCAGTGATGACTGGATGCTTATAGGTTTCGATATGAATACGTTTACCCGCCACCTCCAGCAACTCTTCGGTCGATTTATCCAGCTTTGATTTCATCACAGCAAAATCATCAGCACGATAAGCTTCCGCCAACTCGCTAGGCCAGACATCTAGGTCAGTCAGCCCCACCAGCTCTGCGGGGTGCGCCTTGCCGGCCGCGCTGGCAAATTCATGATTAACCACCATGAAGCGACTGTCTTTATCTTTGAGCCAGATAAGAAAGGGGAAGTTATCCAAGGTCGCACGCAGATAACTCTCGCGCACCTCCAAGGCCATCTCGGCCCCTTTACGCTCGTCGATATTAAGGAAGCTGCCCACCATGCGCACGGCCATGCCCGCCGCATCGCGCTCCACCACATCGCCGCGATCTAACACCCACGCCACCTGCCCGTTGGGCATGCGCATACGATGCTCGCTCTGATACGGCTCACCTCGTTCCAGACAGGCATTGATCCTAGCCATCACCAGCGGCTTGTCATCTTCATGCAGCAAAGCGGCGAAATGCTCTAGCGGATGATTGAGATAGCCATCATCCAAGCCCACGATGCGACACCACTCCAAGTTATGGCTGACGTTGCCGCTGGCAATATCCCAATCCCATAGGCCTTCGCGCGTGGCATCCAGCACATAGTTCAGCCGATGTTCGCTCGCCTCGAGTTTCTGCTGGGTGTGCTTCAGGTCGGTCACATCATTGGCGATGACCAAGATCTGCCGCTTGCCATCCTTGGTCAGCAAAGGCTTTTTGATGGATTGGTAGTAGCGCGTCTCACCCGTTGCGACATCGGTGGATTCCTCCATCACGATCTGCGTCTCGCCATTGAGCATGATGTCGCGCACGTTCTGCAGATAGAAAGCGACTTGCTCCTGATTCGGATTGAACGCGCCATCGTCCTTGCCCACCAACTCATCAGGCGTGGTGCCATACAGATTGGCCAAAGCGCGGTTGCCTATCAAAAAGCGTCCGTCCCAATCCTTCATCAGGATGATGTTGGGGTTCTCGTCAATCACCGTACGCAGGATGTCGTTCGCGGCAATCAGTCTTTCTCTCAGTTCGTCTGACGTCATCATTCACTCAATCGCTGTTCGTCGAGTTGTTTAACTCAATCTGCTTGCTCAATCTTTCCCGTAAGAATTCGACTTCAAGTCGCTTGTTCTGCATGGCGAGATTCATCACTTTGTAATCCTCGGCAAAGGCGAATAATTGCTTATAAGCAAGCTGCAATTCAAGCTCCAGCCGCTCCACCTCAACGGCGGCACTCAACAACGCCTGATTAGCTTTCATAGCGAGCCTCTTGAACACCCGCAAGAATGCCAGACAGTGATTGCGCTTTAATTTTGATGGCTTGCTCGCTATCACCGAAACGCTCTGCGATATCAATGAACTGTTGTTCGATCGCGATGAAAGCATCGACCACAGCGGGATCGAAATGCTTATCGCGTCCTTCACATATCAACGCATAAGCCTGTTCGTGCGGCATCCCCTCTTTGTAAACACGGCGGCTGATGAGTGCGTCATAGACATCGGCGAGTGCCATCAAGCGTGCCGGAATCGGTATCTGCTCACCTTGCAGGCCGAGCGGATAACCCGACCCATCCCACTTCTCATGGTGGGAATAAATAATCTCCATGGCAATTGTGAAGAAGTCGGTGTGAGCTCCTGGGATGATCGCTTGGGCTTTGGCAATCGCATCGCGTCCCAAGGTCGGATGGGATTTCATCACCTCGAACTCGTCCGCCACATACTTGCCCGGCTTGAGCAGGATGCGATCTGGTATGCCCACTTTGCCAATGTCATGCAAGGGCGCGAGCCTGTAGATGTAATCAATATTTTCCTGCGTCAGACACTCGCTGTAGCGCGGATGTGAGCGCAGTTGCTGCGCCAATGCCTTCACATATAACTGAGTGCGAATCAGGTGGTTGCCCGTCTCGGTATCACGAGTCTCGGCCAAGCTAGCGAGTGCCAGTATGGTCATCTCCTGTATCGCCTTGATCTCTGCTGTGCGCTTATTGACTTCCAGCTCCAGATACTCGTTGTTGGTGCGCAACTGATGATCAATACCGAGCAGATGCAACTGGGTATGCAAGCGCGCCAACAATATCGGCGCACTAACCGGCCTGACGATGTAATCGACCGCGCCCAGCTCAAAGCCGCGCTTCTCATCCTGCACATCGGAGCGCGAGGTGAGGAACAACACTGGTATGTTGCGGGTGGATGGGGAGTGCTTGAGATAGGCACACACCTCGTAACCATCTAAATCGGGCATGACCACATCCAACAAAATGATGTCGGGCTGTTGCGAGCCAGCGATGCTAATGCCTTTACTACCGGAGTTCGCCACCAAGACCCGATAGTGTTCTTTTAGCAGAGCTGAGAGCTGAGCCAGATTCGAGGATGAATCATCAATCAGCAAGACGGTCGGTTTTACGGGAGAAAATACATCCATGTCACATCCATTCAAATTGTTCGTCGATTACATCTTGGAATCTGACATAGGCCGATTCCAAGTCATAGGACTGCATGTCATCCGCACAAGCCTCATAGGAATCCCCAAGGAACTCCTTGAAGATGGCGCGATTGCGATCGAATACCGTGACGGCTTCGACATCGTTGCTGGCCAGCAGATAGGACAAGCGTTTGCACAGCACCGAGAGTCGCTCTTTGTCTGCTACTGGCGACTCGCCAGCTAGCTGCGGCGGGCTGACCGCCAAGCTAGCGCGCAGCGCGCTGACCAGTTCGTGCATCAAGCTGCCCAAGCTGATGAGATCGGCCTCTAAGACTTGCAGCTCAGCCCCATTGCGCAGGGCTGTTTCAATCGCGCCACTAATTGCGGTGATGTCATCGGCACCGATATTCGCAGCGATGCCTTTCAAGGTATGCACCAGGCGTTCGGCCGTCTTCGCATCGTTTGCCAGCATCGCCTCGCGTATGCGCAAATCCGTGTTCTCATAGAGCAGGAACTGCCGCAATATGGAGAGATACAGACGTGTACTGTCGCCCGAATAGTGCAGACCAGCTTGAACATCGAGTCCGCGTATCGTCGCAAAGCTTGCGCACTCATCCCCTAGCACTATCGCACTGCCATCAGCAGATGAAGAACACGTTTCGAGGGGCTGCACATGAGGCTGCGCATTGGCCACAAAGCCCAGCAAACAACCATATAGTTCGGTCGGATTGAGCGGCTTGGTTAGATGCGCCTGCATACCCGCAGCCAAGCTCTTCGCATAATCACTAGACAAGGCGTGCGCGGTCAGCGCGATGATGGGCAGATCGGACAGATGCGGCTGCGCATGAATCAAAGCGGTGGCTTCATAACCATCCATCACTGGCATCTGCACATCCATCAACACCACCGCCCAAGGTATGGGTGGTACAGCACTCAGTAGTAATTCGAGTGCCTCCTTGCCATTGTTCGCCAGCGTGACACGCACCCCGACCGCATCCAGTAGTTCGGCTACGATTTGCTGATTGATGGAATTGTCCTCCGCGACCAATACCTGCATGCCTTTTAGTGCCGCGTAGATTGGCGTGGCGTGCATCAGCTCTGCTGGCATGACGGAAACCTCCGACAACAAGCTCGTGAGGACATCACAGACAGAAGACTGATTGACCGGTTTTTCCAATATCGCTTTCACCCCCACTGCGGTAGCTTGCGCTTCAATCTCCACCGCACTGGCTGCCGTCACGATTACTAGCTGGGGGACATTACTCAACGTCAGCTCATGCAGAATCGTCTTCGCGGCGAAGATGCCATCCTCTTCGGGCATGCGCCAATCCATGAATACCATTTCATAAGGATCTAATGCGTCCGCCTCCTGCAAGGCGACAAAGCAATGTTGTGCTGAATCTTGAAGCTCGACCCGCATCCCCAATTTATGCAACAAGGCGGCGAGAATCTCTCTGGCACCGCGATTGTCGTCAACCACCAATACGCGCTTGCCTCGCAACGAGGCTCTGCTGACATCCACATTCGAGCTGACCGTGGTCGCATCAAACCAGAGCGTGAAATCGAAGGTCGAACCTAGACCAGGCTCAGAGCTAACCGTCACCTCCCCAGTCATCATCTCGATCAAATGCTTAGAGATGCTCAGCCCCAGACCCGTCCCGCCAAAACGCCGCGTCACCGTGGCATCGGCCTGCACGAAAGGTTTGAACAACTGCGCAATCTGTTCGACCGTCATGCCTATCCCCGTATCGCGCACGGTGATGCGTAACTGCGTGCGCCCCTCAGCGCGTTGCGCGCACGAAATGCTCATGAGCACTTCTCCGAACTCGGTGAACTTGATCGCATTACCCAGAATATTGATGAGTATCTGCCCCAGCCTAGTGGGATCACCGCTCAAGAATTCAGGCACATCGTCGTCCACCTTGATGAGGAACTCGAGCATCTTTTGATGCGCGTTGTCGGAAAGGATGGCGGTGACGTTCAAAATGACATCCGCGAGACGGAACGGGACGTTCTCCAGTGTCAACCTATCTGCGTCGATTTTGGAAAAGTCGAGGATGTCATTGATCAATACCAATAAGCCTTTGGAGGCGACATCGATTTTCTTCAGATAATCGCGCTGTTTCGGATTCGCCTCCTGGCGCATGGCAAGTTGCGTCATGCCAATGATGGCGTTCATCGGCGTGCGTATCTCATGGCTCATATTGGCCAAAAACTGCCCCTTCACCTCGACCGATTGCTCAGCCACCAGACGCGCCGCTTCAAGATTACCGTTTAACTGCCCCAACACCACTTGCTTCTCTAGCAACTCAAACTGATGCTGGCGCAAGGTGCGCTTTTGCTCCTGTAGCTCATTGGATTGCAGACGCAATGTTTCGATCATTGCTGACGCGGCATTGGCATGCTTGAGCAACGCTAGCTTGGAAAAGAAGTACGGACTGGAACGGGTCACCAATTCCAAAAAATCAGGCGAGAGTTCATGTATCGAGACTATCTCCAACAGTGCCAGCACACCCGTTTGGGCAGCAGAATCACTGATCGGGATGAGCGCAATCACAGCCGGCTCGATTTGACACGATCCAGTCCTAACGTACAACGCGTCGATATCGCGCAACAGTTCGATGCGATTGTTGCGCGCGCACATACCAAGCTGTCCTTCACCCAAACGGAAGTGGGTAAGGACAGATGCCGATTCACCATTGCCCAACTTGGCGCGCAACACATAGCGGTCACTCTGCTCTTCGGCGAGATACAGCAGCCCTATTTGGCCACCGGAAAACTCCAACATCATTTGCAGATTGAGCGCGCACAGCTCATCTATATCGGCAGCGGATTGGTAGATCTTGGCCAGCTTATTGAGCTTGGCACTCAAGGTGGATGCGGTTGAGAATTCCAGTGCGACACCTTGCATTAACTGGATGGAAGTTGCCAACCGCCCTATTTCATTGGAGATATTCACATAGGGTAGCGGCTCGTCCAGCTTGCCTTGACTGACGCGACGAACCGCTTCAAACAAGTGATGCATCGGTCGACGTATGGTCGCAATGACCAACCAGCTCACCAGACTCAACAAGAGCAACGCACCAATGGAGAGCGTGGTCTTGAGTTTCCGATACGCATTGGACTGGACCTGCAGGGCTTTAAAGCCACTATCAGCATCATGACGGGATAGTTCTGCAAGCATCGTTAAGTCAGCGTTCAATCCAGACAGGACTGACTCATTCTGGTGCTGTACCAAGAGCTCTTCGGATTTTTTGGTGTTTTCGTAAGAACCCAGCACGAGTGTCAGAACTTGGTTGAAGTTTTCCACATCGTTTAATAGCCTCAGCTTAAGCTCAGGATGTGGCCCGCCAATATTTAGACTACTCACATGTTCGCGCAAAGACTCAGCTCTGTCGGAGACGCTGGACACCAGGAGCTGTTGCTTGTCTATATCGTTACTGAGGATGATTTTCTGCAAGGATTTTTCGATGAACATCACATCTATTTCCGCTTCTTGCGCGTGGAACAAGGTAGTCATTTGCTGGGAATAGAGCTTATCCATCTCGGTCGAATGGCTGCGCATCACCAAAATTTCGCTAATGACGATACTCAAGAACAGCAACCAGACGATAACAAACACCGCTATCAGTCTGCCGCTCACGCTGGCCTCTTCTAATTTTTTAATCACGCTCATGCTATCTACCATCCGATTTTCACTGCCACACTTGACTCATTCCTTATGCCATCCGTCCGACACTTTCGGGATTGCGCACAGTCCAGCGGCAGATGCCCAACGCCAACTCATCTGCCTCACGCTTCCGCGCTTATTGACGCTGACTGCGCACCCAATTGATGACTTGCAGCGGACTGAACGGCTTGATGAAATAGGCATCAGCACCACGACTATTGCCTTCTTCTACGTCATAAGCTTGACCGCGCGCAGTGAGCATGGCGACCTTGGTGTTCATCATCTCAGGTGAGCGACGAATCTCATCCAAAACCTGCAAGCCATCGAATTTCCCTGGCATCATGATGTCCAGCAGCACAACATCAGGCGACTCCTTGCCAATCACATTGAGCGCGATTTCACCATCCTCGGCCTCTAGTACGTTGAACTCGGCTCCCAGCGTAACCGTCAGCAAACGACGGATATCAGAATGATCGTCAACGATTAATACTTTCAACATAACGTGCACCTTATATAGACGACTAAAAAAACTAATAAACTTCATACCCCAAGAAGGGGGTTAGCAAATCAGACTTAAGCCCATGAGCCTTCTAATCTCAGGCAACAGATGCTCAATCAGCACCGGATCAAATTGCCGTCCACTCACACGCCTCAGCAACTCTTGTACTTCGTAGAAGGTGAACGGCGGGCCATTTTTGCTGGAGGAGGAACGCGGGTCTATCAGCGGCAGCACATACTCAACCAAGGCATAGATGCGTGCACACAACGGTATCTGCTCACCACTCAATTTTGCGGGGATACCTTGACCATTGAACCACTCGCTACGCGACTGCGAGATTTGCTGAGCCATTGCCGCCTCAATCGCCGCGACACCAAATACTGCTCTGGCAGCATCGCGAAACGCTACGCAATAGCCGCTCTCCTTATCGCTGCGCCAAGCCAACAAGGCACACAACTCGCCAATCTCAATCTCACTTTTGACCTGACAAAGCTCAAGCTTTTTACCCATTCTCGAACTCAACGCAATTTGGCTCGCCACATATTCAGGCTTAATCGACTCATCGTCCGCGCTGAGCAGCCTGCGAAAATCTTCAGCAAAAATCTCCAACTGCTTACGCGCCATAAATAACTCCTGCTCTTGCTTATCGAGCAAAGCTTGCAATGAGGCAACACTGTCTATTGATCCAGATGATGTATTCACCACTTCAACTCCCTTTGAACGGATGTAATCGGCTCTCGATCAGCTCAATCAGACGCATAGGCGAAAACGGTTTCTCCACATAGGCATTTGCCCCCGTTTCTGCGCCCGCTTCCTTATCGGCTTGCTGCGTCAATCCAGTCAGCAGTATCACGAATGCATGCTTTAGATTCGCGATGGATTTGATCTTGCGACACACCTCCAAGCCATTCAGCTTACCCGGCATCAGCACGTCTAAAATCACCACATCTGGCCTGATTCTCGCAGCCATTTCGAGTGCCTCTTCGCCAGAACTGGCGAAATATAATTTGTAGTCCGCATAACTCAGAACCACCAATAGCAACTTCCTAAGATTCTCTTCGTCATCAACAATCAGTATTTTTTTCATCACGACCAACCATACTTTCCGCCCACAAATGGCATGACTGCAAAACAGGATAAATTTTCAAGCTAGTTACTAGCATCCAAGATGCTGTTGGCCAAATGCTGTATTCGTGAGCGGATGAGATGCAATGGCGGCGGATGCGCATAGACCGTCACACCATTGCAAATTTCCTGCATCTCCTTACCCAGCAACATCTGCACATCCACCACCACAATCAACGCCAGATTAAAGTCCTTACGGGCTTCGCAGAAACGCTGGAGATTCGCCACATCATCCACACTCAATCCCTGCTGCGCGACGATGAACACATCCGCATCATTCATATAACGCTGCGCATCCGTAAGACTGCCCAGATGCCTGATGGAAAAAGGGATTCCCATAGCCGGTAAATTCTGATGGCAATACCTCACAATCTCCACACCGCCATCGACAATCAAAATATCCAGCACCGTCGCACTACTCTCGCTCACGGATAAGGCGACACGCCGCCTCTCCTGCAACATCAAGCGCACTGAGGCTCGACTCACCCTACGATGCCCACCAGGGGTCTTCCAAGCTTGCAAGGCACCGCTCTCGACCCACAGTTGTACGGTGCGCAACGAAATACCTAGGCTTTCTGAAGCCTCACGTGTAGAGCAATAGTCCGCATCCCTTGCATTCATAAGCGCTCGCATATTCAATTATTATCATATTTTATAGTTATTTTCGATTCTGTCAAACAACCATAAAAAGATAGCGTGTAAGCAAGCAGGTTAGCGCGCTTTTAAATGCGCTAAACAACCGTATTACGACACCAAAAAAACACTATATATTTGTTTTATTTAACATAAATTAATTTTGTGGTGCTTTACGCAGGTTTAATTTATGGCTTAAGCAAGCGCTATTTGAATTATCAAACATGAGATATCAAGCCAGGTATGTGGCTTAAACAGCACATTAAAAAACTAATTCAATACGCTTTATCGTTATTATCATTTATAGAGTGAGGCGGTACTGCTTACAAAGCGAAATCTGTGTCTAGCCAATTGACCGTTTACCGGAAATCTTTTACGCCTACGTTTAGACTCGTTTGTACACACATAAAAAAACCACCAATCCTCAATGGATTGGTGGTTTTTTAGTTGCTGCGTGTGCTGTTCGCTATGAGTTTAATTGACTCCGCGTCAAAATTTTGCGCTTCTAGAATCGAGCTCGTCGTATCCGACCGTTATTTTATGGCTGGATGTCCTGCACTTCGACAATGCAAACTCTATTTTTCCCACGTCAAACTTATAATGCCGCAACACACTCGTATTCCCAGTTAACTCACTGAGTCACGGCACGCATCCGGTCAATTTTCTCAATAGCAGCCTGATAGAGATCATGGTCGGAATCAGGGTTGTTGCGATCTGGATGATGCGCGCTACGAATTTTTTTCAATGTCGTCATACAGTCAGGCAAATCATGCACCTTAGTCACGCGATCACCATTTTTGACCATCACGCGCTGAAGCTCAGCCTCTGCGGCGGTACGCGTGTCATACAAGGTCTTGCTACCAAGCCGCCAATCATTCTGGTTTTTGCGTGGCGATAGTTTCTCCTTACCATCAAACCAGACCCATCTGCCTGTTTCGGCATCCTGTTCAAATTGAACGCTGGTGATGGCGTAGGTGTAAACAGGCGGCTCGATTTCCTTGGCAAATAAATTGATGACCTTGGCGGCCGTCCCCACCGTTGCAAGGTAATAAGTGCCAGCCTCATGCGGGCAGAACCCGCTACTTTGCGTTGGCGCAGCTGGGGTACTTGATGAATTCATTGCAGCCAAGCGGCTGAGTGCTTTACGTTGTGCGTTGGTCACGGGTATTACTCCTTATAAATGGAAACGAAAAAGCCCCGCATCGCTGCGAGGCTTCTTCTAATTGGTGCCGCCTATCGGATTCGAACTGATGACCTACCGCTTACAAGGCGGTTGCTCTACCAACTGAGCTAAGGCGGCATTTGAAACGATTACAACTAAAACTGGTGGGTCGAGCGAGATTCGAACTCGCGACCAACGGATTAAAAGTCCGCTGCTCTACCGACTGAGCTATCGACCCCTTGAAAGGAGCGCGAATTATACTGATTAGCGTTTTTTTGTCAACGAAAATTCAGTATATTTAATTAAAAATAATTTTCATGACGAGCTACTCGCACAAAGATTCTAACTACTGACTCTTAAAATTAACTCGCGCACGATAAATGCGTTACAACAAAACTACCGCAATGACTACTTACGCCTTCAAATCCAACACATCCTGCATGTCGTACATCCCCGCTGGATTGGCTTTCAAAAATCTTGCGGCACGTAGCGCACCTAACGCGAAGGTGGCGCGGCTGCTGGCTTTGTGGGTGATCTCGATACGCTCGCCTATGCCTGCGTACAACACGGTATGGTCACCGACGATGTCGCCGCCGCGCACGGTGGCGAAGCCTATGGTGGACGGATCGCGTTCACCCGTCACGCCTTCGCGGCCATACACGGCGCATTGTTCTAAATCGCGTCCCAAGGTGCGCGCCACCACTTCGCCCAAGCCCAGTGCCGTGCCAGAAGGCGCGTCAACTTTATGGCGGTGATGCGCTTCGATAATTTCAATGTCGTAGCCATGGCTCAATACGCGCGAGGCGGTCTCCAAAAGTTTGAAAACCAGATTCACACCCACGCTCATATTCGGTGCAAATACGATGCCGATATCTTGCGCGCCTGCGCCCAACATCGCTTTTTGTTGCGCCGTGAATCCCGTTGTACCGATAACCATCGCAACACCTAAACGACGGCAAATTTCGAGGTGATGCAGCGTGCCTTCGGGGCGCGTGAAGTCGATTAACACATCTGCGCCGCGCAATGAGTTTTCAATGTCGTCGCTAATGGTGATAGACGATTTCGCGGCAAATAATTCGCCCGCGTTGCGTCCGATAAATTCGCTGCCGGTGTGTTCTAACGCGGCGTGTAACACCAAGTCATCGGCAAGAGCTACGCACTCCAACAATACGCGACCCATGCGTCCGCTACTGCCTGCGATGGCGATTTTAATTTGGCTCATTTTTCTTCCTTTGTGCTGTTGCTTAACGCAGGCATTGCCGCATCGTCAATTTTGACCAAACTGTCCGCCTCAAAATACAAGGTCATACTTTGTTGTTCAACGGGTTTACCGCGCTGCGCGAGGCTATAGGCATAGTCCCAACGATTTTCATGAAAAGCATCCGCCAATAAGGGCGTGCCCATTACATAGCGCACTTGCTGTTTGCTCATACCCAGCTTGAGTTTTTCGCGCATTTCGGCGGTGATTAAATTGCCTTGGCGGATGTCCATTTTGTAGGGAGTCATGTGTCCACACGCCGCCAACAATAGGGTCAATAAAATAATTTTGTTACGCATGATTAAAACTTTCTGAAGGTGGATTTTTCGCGGCGCGCATCATACCCGATGCGCGGATTTTGCTGATTGCGCCAACATCTCAGTGGCGTGTTTGCGGGTGATGTCGGTCAGCGTGGTACCGCCCAACATGCGCGCGATTTCTTCCACACGCAAAGCCTCATCTAGCACCGCGATATGGCTCAAAGTCACGCCTTGCTCGACGGCTTTGCTGACTTGCCATTGTTGATTCGCACACGCGGCGACTTGCGGCAAATGTGTCACGCACAGCACTTGATAATGCGTGCCCAACTGGCGCAATAACTGCCCGACAATTTCGGCGACGCGTCCGCCAATACCGCTATCGACCTCATCAAAAATCAAAGTCGGCACGCTCGCCAACTTTGAAGTCGCAACCTGTATCGCCAAGCTAATCCGCGACAATTCGCCGCCCGAAGCGACCTTCGCTAAGCTGCGCGCGGGCACGCCAGGATTGGCGGCAACCTGTAGGTCGATGCTCTCCAGCCCATGCGCATTGCCTTCTTTTAAGGGCTGTAACGCCACGCTAAACGCACCGCCTTGCATCGCCAATGTTTGCATCGCAGCGGTAATTTCTGCGGACAATTTCGTTGCGGATTTTTGTCGTGCGAGGCTTAATTTTTGCGCGGCTTGCTGATAAATTTTTTGCGCGGCGTGCTCTTGTTTTTCCAATTCTGCCAAATCAGCATCGCCGCCTAACTCGTCTAAACGCAGGCGATTACGCTGCAATACCTCGGCTAAATTTTCGGGCGTAACACGATATTTGCGCGCCGCATCCATGACGTTTTGAATGCGCGTTTCCAAACTTTGCAACGCCTGCGGATCGCTGTCTAAATGCTGTTGGTAATGGCGCAAGGCGTACACCGATTCTTGCAATTCGGCTTGCGCGCTTTCCAACATTTTTAGCGTGTCGGATAAGTTTGCATCGTGTTCAAGCGCATCGCGCATCCGCGTGGTCAAACTGGACAACTGCGTCAAACACGCGTTGTCGGCTTCGCTCAAAATGTCGATACCAAACTCGGCAGTTTCTAACAAGCTGGCACTGTGTGAGAGCCGCGCGTAATCGGCTTGTTCGGTTTGCCAATCGACCAAATTAAAATTTAAGCCGACTAATTCTTCGCATTGGAATTGCAACAGTTCGCGCTCGGCAACCACCGCTGCGGCATTTTCGGTGAGCAGCAAACGCTTGCTGCGTATGGCTTGCCAGCCTTGGTAATGCGTAGCAACTTGCGCCGCCTCCGCCAAAATCCCCGCATAACTATCCAATAATTCGCGTTGTGCATCGGCGCGCAACAAGGCTTGATGCGCATGTTGCCCATGTATCGCCAACAGCATTTCACCGAGCTCGCGCAACTGCTGCAAAGTGGCGGGACGACCATTGATAAAGCCGCGTGAACGTCCACCCGCCTCCAACACGCGGCGCAGCAAACACACGCCGTCATCGCCCGCTAAATCTTGTGCGACCAGCCAACTTTGCGCTGCCGCATCCGCATCAAATTCAGCACAAATTTCGGCGCGCTCGCAGCCCGCCCGCACCATAGCCGCATCGCCGCGTTCGCCTAAAGCCAGCGATAGCGCATCAATCAAAATAGATTTCCCCGCCCCCGTTTCGCCCGTCAGCGCAGTAAAGCCCGCCGCAAAATCCAGCTCAAGAGTAGCGACGATGACAAAATCGCGGATACTTAAAAATTTCAACATAAGGGAAAGTCCATTTGAGTGGGGAATTTGGCTAGTAGCGAGTAGTCGGTAGCTACACCTAGCCTGTGGGAGTTCGATTTATCGAGCGATTATTTTAATGTAGCTATCGCCCGATACACTTTGCATAAGCATCGACTAAGGGCAAGCCACAAGTCGTTGCTAAAATCGGCGTCCTACAAGCTACCCGCTAGTCGCGACAAGCTCATCACAACGTCTGATTCCAGAGCAGTTTTTCGCGCAGCGTATGGTAATAACTATGCCCTTCTGGATGCAGCAACAAGGCGCGTTGCGGATGACCTGTCACAACAATTTTATCGTTGGCTTGCAAATCAAAATCAGTGTGACTATCCAAGCGCACGCGCAGGTCGCTGGCGCGATGCATCAAAATTTCCAGCACCGATGAACCGCTCACCACGATGGGACGATTGCTCAAGGTGTGTGCGCAAATCGGCACCAGTTCCAACACATTCAAACTCGGATGCAAAATCGGCGCACCCGCTGACAAGGCGTACGCCGTCGAGCCGGTCGGGGTCGCGACTATCAGCCCATCGGCGCGCTGATTGGAAACATATTCGCCATCCACATACACTTCAAACTCAATCAGGCTGCCGACTTGGCTGCGATGCACCACCACTTCGTTAAACGCCAAAGCGCGGAACACTTCCACTTCATTGCGCACCACCCGCGCCGCAATCAACACGCGTTCTTCAACAATAAATTTGCCCGCCAACATCGCAGTCAATTGCGCTTGCATATTCTCCAAAGTCAAGTCGGTGATAAAGCCTAGCCGTCCCTGATTCACCCCCACCAGCGGCACGCCATACGGCGACAAGGTGCGCGTGATATTCAACATCGTGCCATCACCGCCCATCACCACCGCCAAATCCGCCACAGGGCCGATTTCATCTAGCGTTAAGGTTTGATAAGCATGATTGCCAAGATGCTCGGCGGTGAGGCTATCGACCACCACTTGCACGCCTTGCGCACTTAAAAAATGAGCCAGACGTAATAAAGGCTCCGCAATTTCTGGAGCCTTATATTTGCCAATCAGCGCGATAGTTTGGAAGGGAAATTTCATGGGCGCGATTAAACCATAGCAACACTAAAAAAACTACGTTAATGCCAACGATATGCGTCCATCGGCAGCGGCGGCGCACGATTTTCAATTTCATTTTGCAACAGCTCGGCACTGGCAAACGACATGGTCACGCCGTAGCGAAAATGTCCGGTGTTGGCGTACAGATTGTTCAGCTGCGGATGGCGGCTGATGGTGGGAATGTTGTCGGGCGAGGCGGGACGAAAACCTGCCCAATGCTGAATCGGTTCGATATTTTTCCAAGCGGGGAAAAGTTCGCGGGTGCGGCGCAACAAACTTTCGCGCGCGGTTTGCGTGGTGGATTTATCGAAGCCGACATCCTCTAGCGTGCTGCCAATCAGCACATGCCCATCGCGGCGCGGAATCAAATACAGGTCTTGTTGCAGCACGATGTTTTGCAGCGGTGGCGCATCGAATTTGAGCAATAGAATTTGTCCGCGTATCGGCTTCACCTCCAAAGACAAAGCGTGCTCACCCAATAACTGTTTGCTCCATGCGCCAGCGGTGATAACGAAAATATCCGCGCTGAACTCGCCGCGTGAAGTTTGCAACGTGCTGATTTGCTCACCCTGTTGTACAAAATTTTGTACTTCGCATTGCTCTAAAATTTCGCCACCCAACATTGCCACGCGTGCGCGTAAGGCTTGCAATAGGCGGGGATTGCGCACTTGCGCGACTTCGGGCAACAGCAATGCGCTGGAATTTTCGAGCGGCTGGTGTGCGGGTAAATAGTCTGGCGCATTGACCGTTTGTGCGGCGAATGAATGTTGCGCACACCAGTTTTTTGCAGCTTCAATCTCAAATGGCGGCAACACCAACATACCGTTGCGTTGATATTCTGGGTCGATGTTGGTGTGCTGCTGCAAGGCTTGTGCCGCCTCGCCAAACATCGCCATGCCGCGATGCGCGAGGCGCGTAACAGGCTCGGAATAGTCCCACGAACACAGCGGCGACAAGATCCCACCTCCCGCCCAACTCGCCTCTTGCCCGACCGCACCGCGCTCTAACAAAGTGACGCGATAGCCCGCTGCTAGCAAGCGTATCGCGCTGGTCAAGCCGACTGCGCCACAGCCGACAATGATGATTTTCGTGCTCATTTATTTTGCGACGATGGGTATCACTAAGGATTTTGGTAAAGGGAATACCACGTTTTCGATGATGCCGTCTAACTCGACTACTTTTGCGCCCCCTAGTTTTTCCAAGCGCGCAATCACACCTTGCACCAAGACTTCGGGGGCGGATGCACCCGCGCTGATGCCGATAGATTGTTTGCCCACGAACCACTCGTCGCGCAACTCATCTGCGTTATCCACTAGGTAAGCAGGCAAACCAACATTCGCGGCGACTTCGCGCAGGCGGTTGGAATTTGAACTGCTGGGTGAGCCAACCACCAGCACCACATCGCATTTTTTCACCAGCATCTTCATCGCGTCTTGACGATTTTGTGTGGCGTAACAGATGTCGTCTTTTTTCGGGCCGGTGATAAACGGAAAACGATTTTTTAAGGCGGTGACGATGCTCGCCGCGTCGTCCACCGACAGCGTGGTTTGCGTGACGTAGGCGAGATTTTGCTCATCACTCACTTGCAACGTGGCCACATCGGCAGGCGATTCCACCAAATACATACCACCGTCCGATTGCCCCATCGTGCCTTCGACTTCGGGGTGACCCTTGTGACCTATCATCACGATTTCTTTGTGCTGCTCGCGCAAACGCGACACTTCGATATGTACTTTGGTGACCAGCGGACAGGTCGCGTCGAACACCGTCAGTCCACGCGCTTCCGCCTCGCGGCGCACCGCTTGCGGCACACCATGCGCACTGAAAATCAAAATGCTGCCGCTCGGCACATCGCTTAATTCTTCAATAAATACCGCACCTTTAGCGCGTAATCCATCCACCACAAATTTGTTGTGCACGACTTCGTGACGCACATAAATCGGCGCGCCGTGCAGCGTTAATGCGCGTTCGACAATCTCGATGGCGCGATCGACCCCGGCACAAAATCCGCGCGGATTAGCTAACAGTAGTTGCATGTTTTTTCTCCGTGAAACTTTCCCAAATCAACAACGCTGCGCCGCACGTAATCGCCGAATCCGCCACGTTGAAAGCTGGAAAGGTATGCGCATCCCAATGAAACAATAAAAAATCGACGACGTAACCATAAGCGATCCGGTCGATTAAGTTGCCCAGCGCGCCGCCCAAAATTAAGCTCAAAGCCAGTGGGAATAAAGTCTGATTTGCGTGTTTGCGTAACAACCAAATCATCCAGCCAGACGCACCCACCGCGATGCCGCTAAACAGCCAACGCTGCAAACCGCCGAAGTCATTGAGAAAGCCATACGCCGCGCCTTCGTTGTGCCACAACACCAAACTAAACACGTTCAGCACGGGCAGACTTTCGCCGTAAACAAAATGACTGGCGATGTAAAGTTTGCTGCATTGGTCGAGGACAATCACCAGTCCGGCAAGTGCCAACCAACGCTTAAGCATATTTTCTAACCTCGCCTTCACCGTACAAATTGCTTACGCAACGGGCGCAAATCGTTGCATGATTTTTATCGCTACCGACATCGGCGCGATAGTGCCAGCAGCGTTCGCACTTGGTGTGCGTAGAAGGGTTTGCTTCGATGCGAATTGCATCGCTGACATGATTATCGTTATGCAAAGTCGCAGCCGAAGTAATCAGCACAAATTTCAAATCATCGCCTAACACGCTCAACGCTCGATACGTTGCAGTGCTAACGAACACATCCACTTCGGCTTGCAGTGACGAACCGATAGCTCCCGCCGCGCGCAATTCTTCCAGACGCTTTTGCACCTCGGCGCGCACGCTGCGCAAGGCATTCCAACGCGTTGCGATGTCAGCTGAATTTTCCAATGCTGGCAACGCGTACCACTCACCGATAAACACACTCGCGTCATTTTTGCCCGTCAACACTTCATGCACTTCTTCAGCGGTGAAGCTCAAAATCGGCGCCATCAAACGATGTAAACATTGTGTGATGTGATACAGCGCGTTTTGCGCGGAGCGACGCGCAGCCGAGTTTTCACCTGCGGTGTAAAGGCGATCTTTGAGAATATCCAAATAAAATCCGCCCAGATCTTCTGAGCAAAATGCCTGCAATTTTTGCGTGACGGCGTGAAAATCATAAGCCGCATAAGCCGCCGTAATCTCGGCTTGCAGCGTGTGCGTCATCGCCAGCGCGTAGCGGTCGATTTCCAACCAGTCACTCACTGGCAGCGCGTGTTTTTCAATATCGAAATCGGAAATATTTGCCAGCAAAAATTTCAGCGTGTTGCGGATACGGCGATAACTTTCCACCACGCGTTTGAGAATTTCATCCGAGATAGTCAGCTCGCCAGAGTAGTCAGTAGTCGCCGTCCACAAGCGCAAAATATCTGCGCCCAAAGTGTCGAAAATCTTTTGCGGCGCGATGACATTGCCTTTGGATTTCGACATTTTGTGACCTTTGCCATCCACCACGAAACCGTGTGTCAGCAAGGCATTGAACGGTGCGCGGCCATTGATGGCGCAGCCCGTCAAGAGTGATGATTGAAACCAACCACGATGCTGATCCGAACCTTCCAAATACAAATCGGCGGGGGCTTGCAACTCTTCGCGACGCGCTAAAACCGACGCGTGTGTCACGCCTGAATCGAACCAAACATCCAAAGTATGCGTCAGTTTTTTGTAGTGTTGCGCATCCGCGCCCAACAGCGTTGCCGCCTCCAAACTGAACCACGCTTCGATGCCAGATTGTTCAACCAACTTAGCGACTTGCTCCAACAATGCGGGAGTATTCGGATGCAACTCGCCCGTTTCTTTATGCACAAAAAACGTCATTGGCACGCCCCAATTACGCTGACGCGACACGCACCAATCAGGACGACTTTTAATCATCGCCTCCAAACGCGCGCGTCCCCATGACGGGAAAAATTCGGTGGCATCAACCGCGCTGTTTGCCAACTCACGCAACGATTTACCACTGCCAGTTTCTCGTTTATCGGTTTGCGTCATGCCGATAAACCACTGCGGCGTGGAGCGGAAAATAATCGGCGTTTTATGTCGCCAGCAATGTGGATAGCTGTGCTGGATTTTTTTCAAACACAACAAATGACCGCTTTCTTGCAACGCGTTAACCACCACGTCGTTGGCTTTCCACACAAACAAGCCGCCCACCAACGGCACGGCAGCGACGAATTTTCCGTCGTCGGCAACGGGACTGTCAGTAGGTAAGCCATATTTCTGACCAACAAAATAATCGTCCAAACCGTGCGCAGGCGCGGTGTGCACCAAGCCTGTACCCGCTTCCAGCGTGACGTGGTCGCCGCAAATAATCGGCACAACACGTTCGATAAACGGATGTTGTAATTGCAGCATTTCCAATGCATTGCCTTTACAACGTGCCACGGCTTCGCCGCTCAGCTCGTAACGCGCCAAACCGCTTTCAAATAGCTCGGCAACCAACACCAAATAACCGCGCGAAGTTTGCACCAACACATATTCAAAATCGGGATGCACACTCACCGCTTGGTTAGCGGGCAACGTCCACGGCGTGGTCGTCCAAATCACCACCGATGCGCTTGCGCCATCATCTAGCAACACGCCAAACGCCTTTGCCAGAGCGGCTTTATCGACCACCTCAAACGCCACATCCACCGCCGATGAAGTCTTGTCTTCGTATTCCACTTCGGCTTCAGCGAGTGCGGATTGGCAATCCAAACACCAGTTCACTGGCTTATAACCTTGGTACAAATAACCGTTTTCGTAGATTGTTCCGAGCGCGCGAATGATGTCGGCTTCGGTCTTAAAATCCATCGTCAAATACGGATGGTCCCACTCGCCCGACACACCCAAACGAATGAAATCTTTTTTCTGCCGTTCAACTTGTTCTTTCGCGTAATCGCGGCACAGTTGGCGAAATTCGGCAGCAGGAATCGCCTTGCCGTGGGTCTTTTCCACCATCAATTCAATCGGCAGTCCGTGGCAATCCCAGCCCGGCACATAAGGCGCGTCGAAGCCGCTCAAGCTCTTGCTCTTGATGATGATGTCTTTGAGGATTTTGTTCACCGCGTGGCCGATGTGAATATCGCCATTCGCATACGGCGGGCCGTCATGCAGGATGAACAGGGCTTTGCCTTTTTTTGCGGCGCGCAATTTTTTGTAGCGTTGCTGCTCTTGCCAACGCGCCAACAGTTGCGGCTCGCGCTTCGCCATGTCGCCGCGCATCGGAAAAGTGGTATCGGGTAAATTCAGGGTATTTTTATAATCAGTCATGTTTTTCAAACCATTCTT
>JBJORQ010000014.1:0-25247 GCA_046049345.1 Pseudomonadota bacterium
GTTTTTTATAGTTAGACAGCAAGCTGTCGATCAGGTCTTTCGGTAAGGCTTTTGCTACGGTCATGGCGACTCCTTTCAAAGTGGCGGCAGTTTCCTGCCAAATGACCGTTTACACAAAATTTCTTACACCCTCCAAATTCTGGATGATTATTCCAAGTGCTTCCGCCATGAGTGGTGGTACTGCGTTGCCAACCTGGCTATAACGCGGGCACTCTTCTTTTCTGCGTGCGCCCCCTGTTGTGTATTTTCCTTTAAAGTCGAACCAGTCTGGAAAGGACTGGATGCGCGCATTTTCACGGACAGTGAGTATTCTTGGCTCGCTGTAATGCAATAGGTCATCAGGTAAGGTAGTAATTGTTCTTGAGAGCATATCGGGATGAAGCGGTGTGAAGCACTGTTTCTTTGTGCCTAATTCCTCCAGCTCAGCTTTTGTTAGGCTTTTACCTTTTTTATAGTTGGCCAAAATATTATTGAAACGCTTGAGGGTTTCATCGTTGTGTCGCGCAAGGCGCAGGCTATTGGGTTTGCTATTTTTGGGGCATTTAGCGCGCATGAGCTTTTGATACTGACTCAGTGTTCTTTTTGTATATTCGATTTGTTGAAATCCCTTTGTATCAACACTGGGAATGAGTGTAGTGCCAGCAATTTCTAAATCCGAGATGGCATCGTGCGCGCTTATGTCTTTGACTGGTGAGAGACCTTTCGCTTTGCGATATTCAGGCAAAAATTTATCCAATAGCTCAAATGGTGATATTTCTATTTCTTGTCCTTTTCGAACGGCAATCATAATGAAGCGTGCGCGTGGTTGAGGGACGCCAAATTTGGAAGCGTTTACTATTTGGTGGAAAACTTGGTAACCAATTTCTTCCAGCTTTTGTTTTACGACCTCGGCATATACCTTTTTCTCATCTGGCCCATTTTGTTTGAATGCCGCCTTAAAACCTCGCACATTTTCAAGTAGCAAATACCTAGGCTGAACCATTTCGACAATTTGAATGTACTCTTCGGTAAGGCGGTTTCTGGGGTCATTTGGATTTCGACGCCCTGCAAATGAGAAGCCTTGGCATGGCGGGCCCCCAGCAATGAGGTCAACTTTGCCGCGTAATGTTTTGAGTTGTTTTGAATATCCGTCAATAAGCTCGGACGTTGTCATATGCCTGCAGGGCAGCCACTCAGGCCATTGAAAGCTAGGTACAACTTCTTTTTCGATGAGATTGTGCTTCAGCGTTTCGAAAGCGTCAGGTGTGCGCTCAATGGCAAACAAACCTCTCCACCCAGCATTTTTTAGTCCGAGAGATAGGCCGCCACATCCCGCAAATAAATCGATGAAATACTTTTGTGTCATAGGTTGGCTATGGACTGGGGACATTTTCGCGCGAATCCTACACTAACTTCTTCAATTGATACATCTGCTCTAAAGCTTCCTTCGGACTCATCTCATCCGGTTGCAGATCACGTAGCGCCGACAGCAGCGGATGTTCTTCCGGCTCCGGCACATCGGGTATTGCTGCAAACAGATCGCCTTGCGGATGCTGCGCTGCGCTGTTCTGTTCCAGTTTGCGCAGTTGCTTCTTTGCAGCCCTGATGACTTCGTTGGGTACGCCCGCGAGCGCGGCGACTTGCAGGCCGTAGCTTTGGCTGGCTGCCCCTTCGTTAACCGAGTGCAGGAACACGATGCTGTGCTGGTGTTCGATGGCGGCAAGGTGCACGTTGGCGAGTTGCGCGAATTCTTCGGCCAAGCGAGTGAGCTCGAAATAGTGTGTTGCAAATAAAGTGTAGCTGCGGTTCTTTTCCAGCAGGTGGCGCGCGATGGCGTAGGCGAGGGCGAGACCATCGAAGGTCGAGGTGCCGCGTCCGATTTCATCGACTAACACCAAACTTTTTGCTGTGGCGTTATGCAAAATATTGGCAGCCTCGGTCATCTCAACCATGAAGGTGGAACGCCCTGAAGCTAAGTCGTCTGACGCGCCGATGCGGGTAAAAATCTGGTCGATTTCGCCCAGGGTTGCGGCTTGTGCAGGCACAAAACTGCCGACATGCGCGAGCAGGGCGATGATGGCGACTTGGCGCATATAGGTGGATTTACCGCCCATATTTGGGCCTGTTATCAGCAGCATTTGCCGTGCATCGCTAAGCTCGGTGTCGTTGGGCGTGAAGCGTCCACCGTTGCCTTCGACTTGCGCGGCAACCACGGGATGACGACCTTGCGTGATGCGAATTTCTGCCTCATTGCAAAATTGCGGTGCGCAAAAATTCAGCGTGGCGGCGCGCTCGGCGAAGGTGGCGAGTACGTCTAGTTCGGCGATGGCGGCGGCGATATTTTGCAGTTGCGCGATGAAGGGCGTGAGCGCGTCCAATAATTGTTCGTAGAGCAATTTTTCACGCGCCAGTGCGCGGTCGTTCGCCGACAACGCCTTATCCTCAAAGGCTTTCAGCTCTGGTGTGATGTAACGCTCGGCATTTTTCAGCGTTTGGCGACGACGATAATTGTCGGGCACATGCACCGATTGCGCGGCACTCACTTCAATATAAAAACCGTGTACACGGTTGTATTCCACCTTCAAAGTGGTGATGCCAGTGCGCTCGCGTTCGCGTGTTTCGAGAGCTAATAAAAAGTCGCCGCAGTTGGTTTGGATGCCGCGCAATTCATCGAGTTCGGCATCAAACCCATCGGCGATAACAGAGCCTTCACGCAACACGGAAGCGGGTTCGGGCTTGAGGGTTTTTTGCAGTAACGCGGCTAAGTTAGTGTCGCTTTGCAAGGCATCGGCGAGTGTTTGCAGCAGGTAGGGTGGGCAAGTTTCATTGCCCACGGCTTGCGCATAATCGTCCTTCGCGTGGTCAGTTTTTCCCACCCTACTTAGTGTTGTGTACAGTTGCGGCAATGTTAGCAGCGTATCGCGCAGCCCAGACAAATCGCGTGGTCTAGCGGAACGCAGGGCGATGCGCGCGGTGATGCGTTCTACATCGACGCTCGGTTTGAGTTGTTGATTGAGCTCGCGATAGATGTCATTGAGTGCGACAACGGCGTACAAACGCGCATTTAAAATCGCGCGGTCGCGCAGCGGGTGATGCAGCCAATTCGCCAGCAAACGGCTGCCCATATTGGTGGCGCAGGTGTCGAGCAGCGAGAGCAGCGTCGGGGCAGTTTCGCCGCGCAGGGTTTGGGTGATTTCCAGATTGCGCCGCGTCGCTGCGTCCATGCGCACATAGCGATCCGCGCTGTACACCTGAATGCTGCGGATGTGGCTAATTGCTTGACCTTGCGTGAGTTTGGCGTAGCCCAGTAATGCGCCCGCCGCTTCTAATCCGACCGTGAAAGCGTCGCAACCAAAGCCTGCTAAATCGAGCGTGGAAAATTGTTGGCATAAGCTGCGCCGTGCGGTGTCGCGCTCGAAATACCAATCGGGCAAGGCTTTTAAGGCGGCATGAGCAGACGCTTCAGGTGCGAGGTTTTCGGCATGCAGAATTTCGGCGGCTTGTAAGCGTTCGAGTTCGGCGGGCAAATTTTCGGGTGTGGTTTCGCACACAAAAAATTGCCCCGAGGCTAAGTTCAGCCAAGCCAAGCCGACTTTGTTGTGACGCGGATGCAAAGCCAACAGCAAAGTGTCGCGCTTCTCATCTTGTAATGCGGAGTCAGTGACTGTGCCGGGCGTGACGATGCGTACGACTTTGCGATCCACTGGGCCTTTGCTAGTGGCGGGATCGCCAATTTGCTCGCAAATCGCAATTGATTCGCCCAACTTGACCAAGCGCGCAAGGTATTGCTCGGCCGCGTGATACGGCACGCCCGCCATTTTGATGGGCGTGCCGTTGCTGCTACCGCGTTGTGTGAGGGTAATGTCGAGCAGCTTGGCGGCGCGCGCTGCATCGTCATGGAACAACTCGTAAAAGTCGCCCATGCGATAGAACAGCAACATGTCGGGATAGTCGGCTTTGATGCCCCAGTATTGCGCCATCATCGGCGTGTGTTTAGGCGCAGATGCGGCACTCACGCGAGCTTAACCTTTCAGTGCGTCGCTCAAATGCGGTGCCATGAGCTTGAGTAATTGCGGATGAATTTCTGGGTTGCCCGTGCAGATGTGGCCAGTTTTGATGTAGCTATCTTTACCCACTAAATCACTGACCATGCCGCCTGCTTCGGTAATCAGCAAACAACCTGCGGCGATGTCCCACGCTTTCAAGCCTGTTTCAAAAAAGCCGTCGTAACGACCCGCTGCCATCCACGCTAAATCCAACGCGGCAGAGCCAGGGCGACGTAAGCCAGATGACTTTTGCATCACGTCTTTGAGAATCGCCATGTACGCATCGATATGTTGGAAGTTGCTGTAAGGAAAGCCCGTGCCGATTAGCGCATCTGCCATGTGTAAGCGTTTGCTGACACGGATGCGTTTGTCGTTCAGGTAAGCACCTTGTCCGCGCGTGGCGGTAAACAGTTCGTTGCGCACGGGGTCGTAGATGACAGCTTGGGTTAATACGCCTTTGTGTTCCAAAGCGATAGAGACGGCGAATTGTGGGAAGCCGTGTAAGAAATTAGTCGTTCCATCGAGCGGGTCGATAATCCAAAGATATTCAGACTCGCCATGAGAGCCGCTCTCTTCTGCTAAAATTGCATGGCTGGGATAGGCTTCCAGCAAGGTTTCCATGATGACTTGTTCCGCAGCGCGATCGACTTCTGTTACAAAATCCGCATGAGATTTTTTTGTCACCGTGAGGTGGTCGATTTTGTCGGTAGAGCGATAAATTAAATTACCGGCGCGGCGTGCGGCCTTCACCGCGATGTTGAGCATGGGATGCATAGGAAACCTTTTATGTTAATGAGCTAAGAAATTCGGCGCGCATTCTAATGGCAATCGCGCTTTGTATAAACCGATAAAAATCTATCTTCCTCAGATTACGTAAATTCATACCGATTAACTCCCAAAAAAACATAACGATTAGCGGCTGTTTTAGCTTTTAATCGGTGTTCTTCTGCATAATCTGCGGACAAAAAATATGCTAAATAACATTCGAGTTGTACTCAGTCATACCACCCATCCGGGCAATATCGGCGCGGCGGCGCGCGCGATGAAAACTATGGGGTTGCAGCATTTATATCTCATCAATCCCCGTCATTTCCCTGATGCACAAGCCAGCGCGATGGCGGCGGGCGCGGACGATATTTTGGCGAACGCAGTGGTGTGCGCGTCTATCGACGAAGCTTTGCACGGCGTGGTTTATACCGTTGGCATGACGGCGCGCTTGCGTGATATTTCGATTGAGGTGAAAACTCCGCGTGAAGCGATGCCATTGGTGGTGCAGGAAGCGAGCAGCCAAGCGGTTGCGTTATTGTTTGGCACAGAAATGTCGGGTTTAACCAACGAAGAAACGGGGCGTTCGCAGTTGTTGGTGAATATTCCTGCGAATCCTGATTTTTCTTCGCTGAATCTTGCGGCAGCGGTGCAAGTAATGGCGTATGAATTAAGCGTTGCGGCGCAAAGTTTTGTGCCGCAACTGCCCGCAATGCAGCCGGCTCGCCATGAGCAAATCGAAGGTTTTTTTGTGCATTTAGAAAAAACTCTCTTCGAAATTGGCTTTTTTACCACGCAAAATCCGAGTCGAATGATGCAACGATTACGCCGTTTATACGCGCGTGCGCGGCTGGAGCAAGACGAAATCAATATTCTGCGCGGTATGTTAAGTGTGACCACCGAGTACAATGCGCGGCTCAAAAATCGTTACAGCCAAGAGACGCCTCCGTCAGAGTAAAGCATGTTCAAAAACATTAAAGAAGATATTGCCAGCGTTTTTGCGCGCGATCCTGCGGCGCGCAGTACGTTTGAAGTGTTGACCTGTTATCCGGGGTTGCACGCGCGCATGTTTCACCGCCTCGCCAATACTTTATGGCACGCAAATTTCAAATGGTTGGCGCGCTTTGTATCGCATATCGGGCGTGGTTTGACGGGAATTGAAATTCATCCAGGTGCGACGATAGGACGACGCTTTTTTATCGACCACGGCATGGGCGTTGTGATAGGCGAAACGGCCGAAATTGGCGATGACGTGACGTTGTATCACGGTGTGACCTTGGGCGGTACGTCGTGGAAAGAAGGCAAGCGTCATCCGACTTTGGCGAATGGGGTGGTGGTCGGTGCAGGCGCGAAAATACTAGGCCCGATTACGATCGGCGCGGGGGCAAAAATCGGCTCGAATGCGGTGGTAGTAAAAGATGTTCCAGCAGGGGCGACCGCTGCGGGCATCCCCGCGCGGATTTTGGATGAGGAGCGTAAAGGCAAAGCGGGCTTTAATGCTTACGCCATTGGCAACGACCATAACGACCCCGTCAATAAAGCCTTGCATGGCTTGATAGGACATAGCGTAACGGTCGATCAGCGCATCGAGTTTATTTTGCAGCAGCTAGAAAAAATGGGTGTGCCTGTCGATGAAGAGCGCGCCACCGCCGAAAAATTTGACCCAAATCATCTGAATAAAATAGTTGATTAAAATAATCGGGTATTCTAAAATGACGGTCATTGCAGAAACGATATTATTTTAGCTTGAGAGCAAGGAGAGGCAAATGCGATTAACCACTAAAGGACGTTTTGCGGTGACCGCGATGGTGGATTTAGCGATGCGTGGCGGTAAAGGTCCAGTGACGTTGGCTGCGATTAGTGAGAGGCAAAGCATTTCTTTATCTTATTTGGAGCAATTGTTCGGCAAGCTGCGTCGCAATGGCATTGTGGATAGCGTGCGCGGGCCAGGTGGTGGATATTGTTTGGCGCGGGTGGCAGGCAAAATTACCATTGCGGAGATTGTGATTGCGGTTGATGAGCCTTTGGATGCGACTAACTGCGGCGAAAAAGGCGATTGTCGCGATGGACATCATTGTTTGACGCATGATTTATGGATGGGCTTAAACGAGAAAATTTATGAGTATTTGGCGCAGATCAATTTGCAAACCTTGCTCGACAATCATGCCAATAACAATAATCAATCAGGTTTGTCGCCGATTAAATTGAGCAAGCCTACGGCTAAAGCTTTGGCGATGTAACGAAACACTTAGAAAGTATTTATGAAACTACCCATTTACATGGACTACTCCGCGACTACTCCCGTTGACGCGCGCGTGGCAGCCAAAATGATTCCCTATTTGACCGAGCAATACGGCAATCCCGCCAGTCGTTCTCACCATTACGGTTGGGAGGCTGAAGAAGCGGTTGAGTTGGCGCGTGCGCAAGTTGCGGCACTGGTGAATGCCGATCCCAAAGAGATCGTGTGGACTTCCGGCGCGACTGAGTCGAACAACTTGGCGATTAAAGGTGCGGCGCATTTTTATCAAGGCAAGGGCAAGCATTTAGTCACTATGCGCATCGAGCATAAGGCTGTAATTGATACCTTCCGTGAACTAGAGCGTGAAGGCTTTAGCGCGACGTATCTCGATCCACAAATTAACGGCTTGTTGGACTTAGAAGTGTTCAAAGCTGCGCTGCGTCCTGACACCGTTTTGGTGTCGATTATGATGGTTAATAATGAAATCGGCGTGGTGCAAGACATCGCGGCGATTGGTGAGATTTGCCGTGAACGCGGCATTATTTTCCACGTTGATGCGGCGCAAGCCACAGGCAAAGTCGTGATTGATATGCAGCAGCTCAAAGTCGATTTGATGTCGTTTTCAGCGCATAAAACTTATGGTCCAAAAGGCATCGGCGCGCTGTATGTGCAACGCAAGCCACGCGTGCGTTTGGAAGCGCAAATGCACGGCGGCGGTCACGAGCGTGGTATGCGTTCTGGTACTTTAGCGACGCATCAAATTGTCGGTATGGGCGAAGCGTTCCGTATCGCGCAAGAAGAAATGACGAGCGAAAACGAGCGCGTGCGCATGTTGCGTGATCGCCTGATGGCGGGTTTGATGGTCATGGAAGAAGTGCATCTGAATGGCGATATTGAGCAACGCGTGCCGCACAATTTGAATTTAAGCTTTAACTTTGTCGAAGGCGAATCGTTAATTATGGCGATTAAAGATGTTGCCGTGTCTAGCGGTTCGGCATGTACTTCGGCGAGTTTAGAGCCGTCGTATGTGTTGCGCGCTTTGGGGCGCAGCGATGAGTTGGCGCATAGCTCAATCCGCTTCTCAATTGGACGTTTTACCACCGTCGAAGAAGTTGATTTTGTCATCGACTTGATGAAGCAGAAAATCGGCAAATTGCGTGAGCTTTCCCCGCTTTGGGAAATGTATCAAGACGGTGTTGACCTCAACACTGTGCAATGGGCGGCACACTAACTAGCTTGTTATCCATTAGCTTGTAGCGAACCCGATTTTGCTACTAGCTACTGATTACCAGCCACCAGCTTAAGGAGAACTATCATGGCATACAGCGAAAAACTTTTAGATCATTACGAAAATCCACGCAACGTGGGTTCATTTGCCAAAGATGCAGAAGGCTTAGGCACTGGCATGGTGGGAGCGCCCGCGTGTGGCGACGTGATGAAATTGCAAATCAAAGTCGGTAAAGACGGCATCATCGAAGATGCTAAATTTAAGACGTATGGCTGCGGTTCTGCGATTGCGTCTAGCTCGTTGGTGACTGAATGGGTCAAGGGTAAAACCGTTGATCAAGCTCTGCAAATTAAAAACACCCAAATCGCCGAAGAGCTGGCTTTGCCGCCCGTGAAAATTCATTGCTCTATTTTGGCGGAAGATGCGATTAAAGCAGCTGTGGCGGATTACAAAGCTAAGCAAGCAGCGCACTAACAGGAGAGCATCGTGAGTATTTCCATGACTGAAGCGGCGGCTAAGCATGTGCAAAATTTTATCGCTAAGCGCGGTAAAGGCTTGGGGCTGCGCATTGGTGTGCGCACCACAGGCTGCTCTGGCATGGCGTATAAATTAGAGTTCGCCGATGTGTTGAGCGATGAAGATTTGCAATTTCAAAGTCACGGCGTGACCTTATTGGTTGACCCCAAAAGCCTGCCATATATCGACGGCATGGAGCTAGATTTTCAGCGCGAAGGCTTAAACGAAGGTTTCAAGTTCAACAATCCGAATGTCAAAAATGAATGCGGGTGTGGTGAAAGTTTCCAAGTTTAGTGTGACGACTCATGCGCGTTGAGTTGTCGCACGCCTCGCATTTCCCTCTCTTTCTCATTTCTCTCGCATGTCCGCCATTACTCTCGATTTCAAGCAAAATTTTTTCCAGTTGTTCGGATTGGCGCAGTCATTTGAGTTGAACGTTTCGGCGCTTGAACAACGCTACCGCGCGCTGCAATTGCAAGTTCATCCCGATCAAGCCGCACACTTACCTGATATTCAGCAACGCCTTGCTCTGCAACAAGCTACTTTTGTGAATGAGGCTTATCAGACGTTGCGCAGTCCGCTGCGCCGTGCGCGTTATCTACTCAAATTAAACGACGTGGATACCCAAGAAGAAACTAATACAGGGATGCCGTTGGATTTCTTAATGGCGCAAATGGATTGGCGCGAAGCGGTGATAGCGGCGCAACAACAGCGCGATGTTGCTGCACTGGATGAGTTGGCAAGGTGTATGCAGCTTGAGACGCGTGAGTTGGAAGCACAAGTTGCCGCTAAAATTGATGGCGAAAAGAATTACCTTGCCGCCGCAGAGTTGGTGCGCAAGCTGCGTTTTATGGAAAAACTCGCGGAAGAAATTCATGCCGCTTACGATGAAATAGATAATTAAGGAGAGAGCTTGTAGCGTGTGGCGTGTGGCTGGTAGCTACAAGCTACGGGCTACCAGCTACCAGCATTCCCAATGGCACTTTTACAAATTTCTGAACCTGGCATGAGCACCGCGCCGCATCAACATCGCTTGGCGGTCGGCATCGACTTGGGCACAACTAATTCGTTGGTGGCAACGGTGCGTAACGGGATCAGCTCGGTGCTGAACGATGCACAAGGGCGCGGGATGTTGCCGTCAGTGGTGCGTTATGTGGACGCACAAAAAATCTTAGTGGGTGAGATCGCGCAACGTGGCCAAAATGATGACCCTCTCAATACCATCAGCTCGGTGAAACGCTTTATGGGACGGGGGCTTGCTGACCTCGGCGACACTAGTCGTTTCCCGTATCGTTTTATTACTGATGCGAATACGCAAACAGTGCAACTGCGCACCGTGGCGGGCGCGAAAAGTCCAGTCGAAGTGTCCGCCGAAATTCTGAAAGAACTACGCACGCGCGCTGAGCTTTCTCTCGGCGGCGAGCTTGTCGGCGCGGTGATTACCGTGCCCGCCTATTTTGATGACGCGCAACGTCAAGCGACTAAAGATGCCGCGCGTTTGGCGGGTTTGAACGTGTTGCGTTTGCTTAATGAACCAACGGCCGCCGCGATTGCTTATGGGCTGGACAACGGCGCAGAAGGTGTTTACGCCGTGTATGACTTGGGCGGCGGCACGTTCGATATTTCCATTTTGCGTCTGTCACGTGGCGTGTTTGAAGTGCTGGCAACCAATGGCGATTCTGCATTGGGCGGCGATGATTTTGATCAGCGTATTTTTTGCTGGTTGTTAGAGCAAAATTCTTTGTCCGCTTTACCTGCCGCCGATATGCGTTTGCTGCTGACGCACGCGCGTACCGCCAAAGAACAACTCACCGAGCATAACGAAACGCGGATTACCGCGATGTTGTCGGATGGTCGCGTAATCGACAGCGTGTTGAGCCAAGCGCAATTTCACGAGATGTCGAATAATTTGTTGCAACGCACTTTGCAACCGCTGCGCCGCGCCTTACGCGATGCGGCTTTGAAAGTGGTCGATATTAACGGTGTGGTGATGGTGGGCGGCGCGACGCGGATGCCGCAAGTGCAACGCGCAGTAGGTGAATTTTTTGCACAAACGCCGCTGACTAATCTTGATCCCGACAAAGTTGTAGCACTCGGTGCGGCGATACAAGCGAATTTATTGGCAGGGAATCGCGGCGAGGATGAGTGGTTATTGTTAGACGTGATTCCCTTGTCGTTGGGTTTGGAAACCATGGGCGGCTTGGCGGAAAAAGTGATCCCGCGCAACAGCACCATTCCGACCGCGCGCGCGCAGGAATTTACCACCTACAAAGACGGGCAAACTGCCATGAGCATTCACGTGGTGCAAGGCGAACGCGAGTTGATTAGCGACTGTCGTTCCTTAGCAAAATTTGAGTTGCGCGGCATCCCTGCGATGGTGGCGGGCGCAGCGCGCATCCGCGTGACTTTTCAGGTGGATGCCGATGGCTTGTTGAGCGTGGCGGCGCGTGAGATGACGAGTGGCGTGGAAGCGACCATCGAGGTGAAACCTTCTTACGGTTTAGCGGATGCCGACATCGCGCGCATGTTGCAAGAATCAGGGCAATTTGCTCAGGAGGATATGCAGGCGCGTGCTTTGCGGGAGCTGCAAACCGAGGCAAATCAGTTGTTAGATGCGGTGCAAAATGCTGTGGCGCAAGATGGCGAATTACTCACGGCCACGCAGCGCGCCGCCCTTGCCGCACCGCTACAAAGTTTGCAACAGCTAGTGTTAGGCAGCGATACCGTGCTGCTTAAACGTGGCATCGCTGCATTGAATGACGCAACGCTTAATTTCGCTCAAGCGCGTATGGATAAAAGCGTGGCGAGCGCGTTGGCAGGTAAGAAAATTTCAGATTTAGACATCTGATTCTAAGGAAAAATATGACGCAAATTATTGTTCTGCCGCATGTCGAGTTGTGTCCCAACGGCGCGCTTATCGAAGGCAAAGTTGGCGTGTCGTTGTGCGATACGCTGCTGCAAAACGGCATCGCCATCGAGCACGCTTGCGAAAAATCGTGCGCTTGTACCACTTGCCACATCATCTTGCGTGAAGGCTTTAACTCACTGGCGCCATCCGACGAATTAGAAGACGATTTGCTCGATAAAGCGTGGGGCTTAGAACCCAATTCGCGCTTGTCCTGTCAGGCTTTGGTGGGTGCTACCAACTTAGTGGTGGAGATTCCAAAGTACACGATTAACATGGTGAAAGAAGGGCATTAACATGAAATGGACCGACATACATCAAATCGCAATTTCACTCGCCGACAGCAAGCCCGACACCGACCCACGTTATGTGAATTTCGTGGATTTGCGTAACTGGGTGATGGCGTTACCAGACTTCAATGACGACCCCAAGCACAGCGGTGAAAAAATTCTCGAAGCCATTCAAGCCGCCTGGATAGAAGAGAACGAATAGGAGCGAATATGTGCAAAATTTGGCAAAGTATTTCTAATCGTTGGCTGTATCTGCTGGGTGCGTTATTTGCCAGCGGCTTAATGGGGTTTGGACTGTATTTGCAATACGTTAAACATCAAGATCCGTGCCCGTTGTGCATGGTGCAACGCGTCATTTTTATCGCGATTTTGGTGCTGTTTGCGATTGCCGCCGTGCATGGCACAAAGCGTGTTGGTGAGCGCGTTTATGCCGTGCTAATTAGCCTGCTCGCCTTGTCTGGCGTGGCAGTTGCCGCACGGCATATCTGGATACAACATTTGCCGCCAGAGCTTGTGCCCGCTTGCGGACCTGGCTTGGACTACATGTTAGAAACGATGCCGATGGCGCATGTGCTGAAAGAGTTGTTGCACGGCTCAGGCGAATGCGCCGCACACGGCTGGACGTTTTTGACGTTGGGCATACCGGAATGGTCGCTGCTGTGTTATTTAGGCTTGGCAGGCTGGGCAATTTTGATTGCCTTGCGCAAAAAATTAGCATGATGTTTGTGTATGTTTTTTTAATCATAAAGAGGAGCTGAAAATGAACACAGAGCAAATGCAATATGCGGGATTTTGGGTGCGTACGGGAGCCACGATAATCGACTCTTTATTAGAGCTGATTATTATTGTGCCGCTGTTAATTTTGATTTATGGCTGGGATTACTACACCGTAGAAAGAGCAAATTTCATTGCGGGGCCAGCCGATTTTTTAATTTCTTGGGTGTTCCCTCTCGTGGCGGTTGTGTGGTTTTGGGTCAAGCTGCAAGCCACACCAGGCAAGATGGCGGTGTCGCTTAAGGTAGTGGATGCGCGCACAGGTAATGCGCTCTCGGTCGGGCAAGCGATAGGTCGTTACTTCGCTTACTTTGTCTCGACAATTCCTTTGGGTCTGGGATTTATTTGGATTGCCTTCGATAGCAAAAAACAAGGTTGGCACGACAAATTGGCAGGTACGGTGGTAATCCGCACGCATAGCGGCGCGCCTGAGCCAGTGCGCTTTGAGCAGCCTCCAGCCGCATAAATTTTTAACTCAAGCGAAGTGAGGTCAACATGAAATTACTCGGCACCAACACCAGCCCTTATGTGCGCAAAGTGCGCTTGGTGTTGTTGGAAAAAAATATCGCACATAGCTATCTGGTCGATGCGCCGCGCGAGGCCGGTAGTCAGGTGGCACTCGCCAACCCCTTAGCGCGCATTCCGGCGTTAATTTTAGACGATCAAACTTGCGTGTTCGACTCGCCCGTGATTGCCGAATATGCCGATAGCTTAAACGACGCGCCAATTTTAATTCCGCGCGATAACGCCTTGCAACGTATGCGTATCAAGCGTTGGGAAGCCTTGGCGGATGGTGTGATGGACTCGGCGGTGCTGGTGCGCAACGAAATGTTGCGTGATGCTGACAAGCAAGATGCGGCGAGTATCACGCGCCAGAATTTAGCCATTACGCGCGCCTTGAACTTTATGTCAGAGCAATTAGGCGAGCAAAATTATTGCGCTGGGGAGGCGATTAGCTTGGCGGATTTAGCCTTGGTGAGTGCGTTAATTTATTTGGATTTACGTCAAGCCGAACGCGATTGGCGCAGTACACACGTAAATTTAGCTGCATGGTTTGGGCGTATGCAACAACGCGACAGTGTGCGTACCAGCTTGCAAGAATAAGCATTCGAGTTGCGGCAAAAAGTGTAATGCAATTTGAGTGCAATTTGATTGGTCAAAGCAACGCTTTCAGATACAATGCACGTCCTAAATTTAGGCGCGTAGCTCAGTTGGTTAGAGCGCTTGGTCGACATCCAAGAGGTCAGCAGTTCGAATCTGCTCGTGCCTACCAAATATAGCTGTAAAATCAATCGCCTAGTGTTAAATCGCTAGGCGATTTTTCTTTTCAGCAAAGTCATTGCGGGACTTTTGCGGGACTCACTCCCGCACACACGATTAGCCGCTTCAAGCAACTCGGAAATCTCAGGCGAAGAATAGTGCGATGTGATGTCACCATTCTTGTGCCCCAGCAAAACCTTCCGTATTTCAAGCGAAACATCCATTGCCCTGAGCCTTCGACCAAATGTATGTTTCAAATCGTGCACCCTGACATTAGCTAACCCTGGCATGACTGACTCCATGAATTTCTTTAATTCATCGGTAATCAGTATTCCCCGTTGTCCTTCCTTCAATAATTCAGACGGTATGCTTTTGCCAGAATCTGCATACAACTTCATCGCAGCCCTGACTCTTGCTTTACCCCATGCCGAATTGTTGATGCTGCCAATTGGCTCGCTCTCAAAAGTAAAAACACGTTCGGGATGTAACCCGCGACAACTCTCGATAACCGAACGCGCCACGTCATTCAACACTATTACTCTGTCCTCGCCGTTCTTCACGCCTGATTTTGCTGTTCGTCCACCAAAGTCTGAAGGAATTAGAAAAACATTCGTACCCAGTTCCGGCACTTCAATCTCCCAATCCCAGCGTAAGTGGCAAACTTCCTGCTCGCGTGTTCTGCTATTAAATGCATGGGGATTGACTCTCAAGGATACTCAGTAACTACAGAAACATAATTGTGGCTTAAATATTGCTTAACACCTTCTGAAAGCAAAATAATTGCGTTGTGTAATTACGAACTAAAGAGGGATGCTGATGGGCAAAGTTTATTTAATCGGTGCGGGGCCTGGGGCGGCGGATTTAATTACGCTGCGCGGTGCGCGCTTGTTGGCGCAAGCCGATGCGGTGTTGTATGACGCGTTGGTGCAACCTGAATTATTGGCGATGGTGCGCAGCGATGCGCAGTTAATCGACGTGGGAAAACGCTGCCGACAGGTTTCGACTGACCAGCGTTTTATCAATCGCAGCCTGGTGGAAACAGCACAACGACACGCGCTGGTGGTGCGGCTCAAAGGCGGTGACCCGATGATATTTGGGCGTGCGCAAGAGGAGTTGAGCGCGCTGCAAGCGGCGGGTATAGATTATGAAATTGTGCCGGGCATTACTTCGGCATTGGCAGCGGCAGCGGAGTTAGGCGTGTCGCTTACACAGCGCGGGGTGAGTCGCAACGTGGTGTTTGTCACCCCACGCGTAGGCGACAACGAAGCGAGTAGCGATTGGGTGCAATGTATTTTGGCGGCCGACACAGCCGTGCTGTACATGGCCTCTGGGCAGGCAAGTGAGATTGCGGCAACCTTAATGCAGCGAGGTTTGGCGGCTAGTACGCCCGCCTTGCTGATGAGCAATGCCTCTTTGCCTAATCAGCAAAAAACGCGCACCACCCTCGCACAATTACCTCACGCGACGCAACATACTGGTGCGCCTACGCTGATTATTTTGGGTGAAGTGCTGCGCAGCATGGCGGTGGAAAATTTACCCGCAGAATTTTATTTAACCGCTGCTCATGCTTAATCCAACTGGCATAACAATCGACGCAAGTCACTGGTTGCGCGACATTGGTCGTGGTGCAAAAGGCGCACGCGATTTATCACGAGACGATGCGCAACTGCTGTTTGGCGCAATGCTAGACGGGGTTATAGACGAGTTGCAACTGGGCGCATTACTGATAGGAATGCGCATCAAAGGTGAGTCAAACGAAGAGCTAATCGGTTTCAAAGCCGCCTTGGATGCACGCACGCCGCAACTTTTATTAGCTGCGCCGCAGCCGCGTTTAGTGGTGATTCCTAGTTACAACGGCGCGCGCCGTCATGCCAATTTAATGCCTTTACTCGCCTGTCTGTTAGTGCGTGAGGGCATACCAGTACTCATCCACAGCCGTTATGACTTCGCCACACGAGTGAATCCCGCAGCCTTGTTTGCTGCCTTAAACATTCCCTGTGCAAGCAGCCTTGCAGCGGCAAATGAATTGCTCAATCAGCAGCGTATTGCCTGTATAGATTTGTCGGTGTTGCTGCCTCGTTTGGATGCCTTGCTGGCTTTGCGTAGCAGGCTAGGGTTGCGCAACAGTGGGCATACCCTAGTTAAATTACTCGATCCCTTGCGCGCTGCCAGTGTGCGCATCGTTGCGGTGACCCATCCTGAATATCTCAGCAAGATGCGTGAGTTTTTGTGTCGCGACGCGGCGCACGCTTTGTTGCTGCGCGGCACAGAAGGCGAGGCGTATGCCAACCCGAAACGCCGCCCCCAAATGGAGGCGTTTGTGGCAGGCAATCAACGCATTGCCTGTCTTGCGGACGAGGCCAGCAGCACGCTCGCGGACGAGTGGCAGGATGGCGCGGACAACCTCGCCAGTGCCGCTTTAATTCGCGCCATGTTGGCGGGAGACATCGCTATACCTGAGCCGATTTTGCAGCAGTTAGTGGCGATTAAACAGTTGGTTTGAGCGGGCTGGATACGTTTTTATTGCGAGGCGAATGTGCAAAGAATTTTGATTATTGATGATGTAAAAGACCGTGCTGCTTGGCTCAAAGCCAGTCTTGAATTGGCTGATTTTGTGGTGGTGGGCGTGTTGGCATGGGAGCAAGTGAACGAGCAATCCATACAACGCGCCTTGGCGGACGTGATTATTGTGGATGCCAATGCGCCAGGGCGCGACACCTTGGAGCAAATCAGCTTGATGTCCACCACCTTAGAAAAACCCGTGGTGGTATTGGGCGCGCAGAAAGATCAAGTCAGTATTCAGGCGGCGATGCGCGCAGGCGTGAGTGCCTATGTGTCGCACTCGATACAAGGTGAAGACCTGAGCGGCATTATCCAAGTTGCGGCAGCGCGCTTTGCCGAGCACAAAAAATTACGCGACGAATTGAAAGAGGCAAAAGGGCAGTTGGTCGAGCGTAAATTGGTCGATCAAGCCAAAGGAATTTTGATGAGCGATCATGGCTACAGCGAGCCCGATGCCTATAAACGAATGCGCAGCATGGCGATGAGTAAAGGCAAGCGACTGGTAGAAATTGCCGAGGCAATTATTATGGCGAAGGAGTTGAGCGCGTAAGACCTGCACTGTTTTGGCATGGCTTTGCACCAAGAACAGTCATGGAGGGCTTAACGACCGCGTTAGATAGACTATTAACTTATTGATTTAATTGAATTAAAAATTATTTATGTAGTTTGGCACAGCAATTGCTTTAAGTAAATCATTCATGCATCAACGGCGATTCGTGAAATAGCAACACCGGACAAAGACGTTCCACTGCGCAGTCGCGCAGTCGAGCGTCTTTTTTTATTGGGAATTTTTAGCTTAATTATTGAAGGAAGAGTCGTCATGGAAAATTCCAAAATTGAAATCGCAACATCTGCAACAAGCATCGTGTTAGACGCTGCTGCCCCTGAGCAAAATAGTCGGAGAGATTTTATGAAGAAAGTCACGGGTGGGGTGGCGGTTGCCAGCTTGATGTCTTTAGTGCCGATGGGGACACGCAGCTCAGCGTGGGCGGCGGGTTCGGATGCACCTGAAATTAAAGAAGTCAAAGTCGGCTTTATTCCGCTGACCGATTGTGCGTCTTTGGTGATGGCTTCGGTGCTGAAATTGGATGAAAAATATGGCATCAAAATTACCTTATCTAAAGAGGCTTCTTGGGCGGGGGTGCGCGATAAATTGGTCAATGGCGAACTGCACGCAGCCCATGTTTTATATGGCTTGGTGTATGGCGTGCAGCTCGGTATTGGGGGGCAACAAAAAGACCTAGCGGTGTTGATGACGCTGAACAATAACGGGCAGGCGATTACGCTTTCCAATCAGCTTAAAGACAAGGGTGTGACTACGGGTGAGGCGTTGAAAAAATTAGTCGGTAGCGAAAAGCGCGACTACACCTTTGCGCAAACTTTCCCGACTGGCACGCACGCGATGTGGCTGAATTATTGGCTCGCCAGCCACGACATTAACCCGCTCACGGACGTTAAAAATATCACCGTTCCACCACCACAAATGGTCGCCAATATGCGCGTCGGCAACATGGATGGTTTCTGCGTGGGTGAGCCGTGGAACAACCGCGCCATCTACGACAAGCTGGGATTTACCGCGACCACCACGCAAGATATTTGGAAAGATCATCCTGAAAAAGTGTTGGGTACGACCGCTGAATTTGCGCATAAATATCCCAACACTGCACGCGCGTTAATCATGGCTGTTTTGGAAGCTTCACAGTACATCGACAACATGGCGAATCGCCATAAAGTTGCCGAAATCATCGCGGATAAATCTTTTGTGAATTGCCCTGTCGATGTCATCGATCAACGCTTGGAAGGCAAGTATGAAGATGGCTTGGGCAAAAAATGGACTGATCCTAACTTGATGAAATTTTGCAATGACGGCGCAGTCAACTTCCCGTACTTGTCGGATGGTATGTGGTTTATGACGCAGCACAAACGCTGGGGCTTGCTCAAAACTGATCCTGATTATTTGGGCGTGGCGAAAAAAATCAATCAAATCGAGCTGTACAAACAAGCCGCCTCACAAGTCAAAGTATCTGTACCTAAAGACGTGATGCGCACTTCCAAGCTGATGGATGGCACGGTGTGGGACGGTAAAGATCCGAAAAAATATGCGGCGAGTTTTAAGGTGAAAGCATGAGCAAGACCAAAAAATATCTGACCGAAAATCTGATGCCGCCGTTGTTGGGCATAGGCTTTTTTATTTTGCTCTGGGCAGTTATAGCGCTCACTAACGATAGCTTGCCGAGTCCGCTTAAAACATGGGATTCGGCGGTGCAATTGTTCAGCAATCCGTTCTACCAAAAAGGCCCGAACGACCAAGGCATCGGTTGGAACATTCTCAATTCACTCGGTCGCGTGGGCATTGGTTTTAGCTTGGCCGCCTTGATTGGTATTCCGCTCGGCTTCATGGTGGGACGCTTTGATTTCCTCGACAAAATGACTTCGCCTATCGTGAGTATGTTGCGTCCTGTGTCGCCGCTGGCTTGGTTGCCGATTGGTTTGTTGGTGTTTCATGCCGCCAATCCTGCGGCGATTTGGGTGATTTTTATTTCCAGTATTTGGCCAATGATTATCAATACTGCGATGGGCGTGCGGCAGTTGCCACAAGATTATTTGAATGTGGCGCGGGTGCTGAATCTGTCGGAATGGAAAGTGTTCACCAAGATACTTTTCCCCGCAACGCTGCCTTACATGCTCACGGGCATCAGGCTTGCCATCGGTACGGCATGGTTGGTGATTGTTGCTGCAGAAATGTTGACGGGCGGCGTGGGCATCGGCTTCTGGGTGTGGGATGAATGGAACAACCTAAATGTTGAGCACATCATCATCGCGATTTTTGTGGTGGGAATTGTCGGTTTGTTATTAGAAATGCTGCTGGTGAATATCGCCAAACGCTTTAGTTATTAGGTGTGATGACCATGAAAAGTTATGTACAAATTGAAGATGTGCAAATGTCGTTTGAGACCAAGCACGGCACATTCGTCGCGCTCAAAGACATCAACCTGAAAATCCAAGGCGGTGAATTTATTACGCTGATTGGTCACTCTGGTTGCGGCAAATCGACTTTGCTGAATTTGATTGCGGGATTGCTGATGCCGACGGATGGCGTGATGTTATGCGCGGATAGGGAAATTGCAGGGCCAGGTCCTGAGCGGGGCGTGGTGTTTCAAAACCATTCACTGCTGCCTTGGCTGACCTGTTTCGACAATGTTTATTTAGCCGTCGAGCGCGTATTCGGTGCGCATGAGAGCGTGGCACAGCTCAAGGAACGCACCCGTGCGGCATTGGCCTTGGTGGATTTAACGCACGCCGAACACAAACATCCGCATGAAATTTCGGGCGGTATGAAACAACGCGTCGGTATCGCGCGCGCCTTGTCTATGCAGCCTAAAGTGTTGTTGATGGACGAGCCATTCGGCGCGCTGGATGCCTTGACTCGCGCGCATTTGCAAGATGAATTGATGAAGATTGTAGCTAGCACGAACAGCACGGTGGTGATGGTGACGCACGATGTGGATGAGGCAGTGTTGCTGTCGGATCGCATCGTGATGATGACCAATGGTCCGTCCGCCACCATAGGCGAAATTCTCACCGTTGATTTGCCCAAACCGCGTAACCGTTTGGCTCTGGCGAATGATGCGAAATATCACAGTCTGCGCGGTGCGGTGCTGGAATTTTTGTATCAAAAGCACGCCAAAAAAGCCGCTTAGTGAGGGGGTGACGGTGATGCAAATTGAGCTGCTGTATTTTGGTCGCACCAGTGAGTTCTTGATGATGACATCGGAGCGTTTAGTGCTCACCGAGCAAGTGAATACGCTGGCTAAAGTGTTAGGGCAATTGCGCCAGCGCGGTGCGGCTTGGGCGTATGAGTTAGCTGATGGACATGTGCTGTGTACGGTGGATGGGCAGGCGCAAAACTTGTCTGCGCTGATTGCCGATGGCAATGAAATTGGCGTGTTTTCGATGCGCTCAATGTGTGAGCTTTAAGCTGCCTCAGCAGCAACAAAAGGAGTTCAAGGTGGAAGACGCAGTGCTAACAAAGCCGCTCATCAAAGCTCGCGTAACATTGAGTTTAGGCGGACTGGTTTTGAATGATGAGACCTGTCGAGTGGCAGCACATGGCAAGGAAATCGCGCTCAATCCCACCGAGTATCGAATCTTGTATTTTTTTATGGCGCATCCCGAAACCGTGCATAGCCGCGGCGAATTATTAGCGCGTATTTGGGGTTCTAACATCGTGGTAGGAATTCGCACCGTGGATGTGCATATACGCCGCTTACGCGTGGCAATGGCAGCCAGTCGCACCAGTCACTTGGTGCAAACCGTCAGAGGTCGAGGCTATCGTTTTTCACTTGACGATAGCTCGAATGATTTAATTAAAGGAGCTGAAAATGGTAAAAAATAAAATGCGCTTGGTGGTAATCGGCAACGGTATGGCAGGCATCCGTACCTTGGAAGAGCTGCTCAAAATGTCGCCTAACGAATATGAAATCACCGTATTTGGCGCAGAGCCGCAGCCGAATTACAACCGCATTTTATTGTCGCCGGTGTTATCGGGTGAGATGAAATTTCAGGACACCGTGCTCAATGATTGGAGTTGGTATACGGACAATAAAATCACTCTGCACACGGGCAAGCTGATTAGCAAAATTGACCGCCAGCGTCGCGTTGTGGCAACCGATGATGGTGTGGAAGTGGCGTATGACCGCTTGCTGATAGCTACGGGTTCGAACGCGATTGTGTTGCCTGTGCCCGGTGCGAATCTACCCGGCGTGATTGCCTATCGCAGCATAGACGATGTGGAAAAAATGTTGGCGGCTGCGCAAACGGGCAAACATGCCGTGGTTATTGGCGGTGGCTTGCTTGGCTTAGAAGCGGCTAACGGCTTGTCTTTGCAAGGCATGACCGTGTCGGTAGTGCATCTGTGCGACTGGCCGATGGAGCGTCAGCTCGACAAAGTCGGTGGTGGATTACTGCAAAGCGAACTGGAAAAGCGCGGCCTGAAGTTTTATATGGCACGCCAAACTGAAGCCATTATCGGTACAGAAAAGGTAACTGGGCTGCGCTTCAAAGATGGTGAAGAAATCGCTGCCGATTTAGTGGTGATGGCGGTGGGCATCCGTCCCAATATCGCGCTGGCAAAATCTGCTGGCATCCATTGCGAACGTGGCATCGTGGTGAACGACACCATGCAAACTTACGACCCGAAAATATACTCGGTAGGCGAATGTGTGCAGCACCGTAATCAAACTTATGGTTTGGTCGCGCCGCTGTTTGAGCAAGCCAAAGTTGCCGCGAATCACTTGGCAGAATATGGCCGCATGCGTTACGAAGGATCGCTGGTCTCGACCAAGCTGAAAGTGACCGGCATCGACCTGTTCTCGGCGGGCGACTTCAATGCCGGCGCAGAAGATGAAGAATTGCTGCTGCAAGACGCGGCGCGCGGCGTGTATAAAAAACTGGTGGTGCGTGACAACAAATTGCGCGGCGCGGTGATGTATGGCGACACCGTGGATGGCCCTTGGTACTTCCAGATGTTGCGTGACGGTACGGACATCAGCGAACTGCGTGAGCACATCTTATTTGGTCAGGCGCATCTCGGCGATGCAGGACGCGGCGGTGCAGACAGCGTAGCGCTGATGGCGGATAGCACCGAGGTTTGCGGCTGCAATGGCGTGTGCAAAGGTGCGATTGTCAAAGCCATCGTAGATAAAAAATTATTCACCTTGGAGGAGGTGCGCGCGCATACCAAAGCCTCCAGTTCGTGCGGCTCCTGTACTGGGCTGGTTGAGTCTATTCTGGCAAACACTTTGGGCGGCGATTACTCCACCAAGACCAGCAAAAAATCTATCTGTGCCTGTACCGATGCGACGCATGACGAGATTCGTGCAGCGATCACAAAGCAGAGTTTGCAAACCTTACCCGCACTGATGACTGCCTTGAATTGGCAAACGCCAGACGGTTGTGCCAAGTGTCGCCCCGCACTCAATTTCTATTTATTGTCGGCGTGGCCGGGTGTGTATGTGGACGATAACGCCTCGCGTTTCATCAACGAACGGGTGCACGCCAACATACAAAAGGACGGCACGTATTCGGTCGTGCCGCGCATCTGGGGCGGCGTGACTTCGCCCGCCGAGCTGCGTTCTATCGCCGACATCGCCGATAAATATAAAGTGCCGACGGTAAAAATTACGGGTGGTCAGCGTATCGACTTGCTTGGTGTGACGAAAGAAAATCTACCCAAAATGTGGGGTGATTTAGTCAACGCTGGATTTGTGTCAGGACACGCGTATGGCAAGTCGCTGCGCACCGTTAAGACTTGCGTGGGCTCGGAATGGTGTCGCTTCGGCACGCAGGATTCCACAGGCTTAGGCATCAAGGCCGAGAAGATGACTTGGGGTTCCTGGACGCCGCATAAATTTAAGATTGCCGTGTCGGGTTGTCCGCGTAATTGCGCCGAAGCGACCATTAAAGATTTCGGCGTGGTGTGTGTGGATTCCGGTTATGAGCTGCACGTCGGCGGCAACGGCGGCATCAAAGTGCGCGTCACTGATTTCCTGTGCAAAGTCGCGACCGAGGAAGAGGTGCTGGAATACTGCGGCGCATTTATGCAGGTCTATCGTGAAGAAGCGCATTACCTAGATCGCACCGCGCCCTGGATAGAACGGGTCGGACTGGCGTATGTGAAGCAGCGCGTAGTCGAAGACGCGGCGGGTCGTGCCGAGTTGTATGCACGCTTCTTGGAGTCACAACGCTATTCGCAGGATGACCCGTGGAAAGAACGCGCCGAAGGCAAAGATGCGCATGAGTACGCAGCTTTGGCAACGCTCGCATAACAGTCGTAGGGGCGTATGGCATACGCCCTGATGATTCGGATAAATACAAAAAGGGCGTATTGCCATACGCCCCTACGAGGTAGAGAAAATGAACTGGATACAAGTTGGAAAACTGGAAGATATTCCGCGCCAAGGCTCGCGCATTGTGAATACGGCGCAGGGCGAAATCGCGCTGTTTCGCAGCGTGGATGATCAAGTGTTCGCGCTGAACAATCGCTGTCCCCATAAAGGTGGGCCGCTGGCGCAAGGCATCGTGCATGGCACGCGGGTGACGTGTCCCTTGCATAGCTGGGTGATTGATTTGCAAACGGGTGAGGCGATTGCGCCCGATGTGGGCTGTGCGCACCAACATGACGTGAAAGTCGATAACGGCAGCGTGTTTCTTCAAATTAAGAGCGAGTGAAAACCATGAGCGCGGGAAACCTAAATCCTGAATCCCGTATCCTGAATCCTACTGCTTCGATACACAGCACTTGTCCTTACTGCGGTGTGGGATGCGGGGTGCTTGTGAATGTTGCATCAGATGGCGTGAAACTCACGGGTGACCCGCAGCATCCCGCTAATTTTGGTCGTTTGTGTTCCAAAGGTGCGGCACTGGCGGAGACTTTGGATAACACGGGACGGCTACTTTATCCGCAAGTGCATGGACAGCGTGCGACATGGGACGACGCGCTTAATCGGGTGGCGGATGGCTTCCAAAAAATCATCGCTGAACATGGTGCTGACGCGGTGGCGTTTTATGTGTCGGGGCAGTTGTTGACTGAAGATTATTACGTTGCCAATAAGCTGATGAAAGGCTTTATCGGCAGCGCAAATATCGACACCAATTCGCGCTTGTGTATGTCCACGGCCGTGGCGGCGCATAAGCGCGCGTTCGGCGCGGATGCCGTGCCAGTTTGTTATGACGACATCGAGGCGGCTGACTTGGTGGTCATCGTTGGCTCTAACTATGCTTGGGCGCATCCCGTGCTGTATCAGCGTTTGGCTGCGGCGAAAAAAGCGCGCCCTGAGCTGCAAGTGGTGGTGGTTGATCCGCGTCGTACCGCGACGTGCGACATCGCTGATTTGCATCTCGCCATCGCGCCCGGTGCGGACGCATATTTGTTCAACGGTTTGCTGCATTATTTACGCCGTGAAGACGCGATTAACTTGAGCTATGTCGAAGCGCATGTGGAAGGTTTTGCGGCGGCGTTTGAAGCGGCGCGTGCCGTCGGTTCGATTCCTAAAGTCGCACAAGTGTGCGGCGTGCCTGAGTCGCAAATCAGCGAATTCTTCCGCTTGTTTGCACAGACCGAACGCACCGTGACAGTTTTTTCGCAAGGCATCAATCAGTCTTCCAGCGGCGTGGATAAAGCCAACGCCATCATCAATGTGCATCTGGCGACGGGACGAATCGGCAAGCTCGGCATGGGACCTTTTTCGGTGACGGGACAACCCAATGCAATGGGCGGACGCGAGGTGGGCGGCTTGGCAAATCAACTCGCGGCACATATGGATTTTGCTGATGCGTCTAGTGTGGATTTGGTGGCGCGATTTTGGAATGCACCGAATATCGCTAAGGCGAATGGTTTGAAAGCGGTGGAGATGTTCCAAGCCATCGCGGCTAAAAAAATCAAGGCGGTTTGGATTATGGGGCCGCCTTGTTGGGGTGTGAGCTGGTGGTGGTTTCGGATTGCGTGCAACACACCGACACGACCGCGTGTGCCGACATCTTGTTACCCGCGCGCGGCTGGGGCGAAAAAGATGGCACGGTGACTAATTCGGAGCGGCGCATTTCGCGGCAGCGTGCTTTATTACCCGCCGCTGGTGAAGCGAAACCTGACTGGTGGATTATTTCGCAAGTCGCGCAGCGCATG
>JBJORQ010000015.1:0-26902 GCA_046049345.1 Pseudomonadota bacterium
CCGCTCTGGTTGGCGCATCTCGTGATGGACTACACCATGCAATTTTTAGTCGCGCTCAACCGTCTGCCACAAGCGGTGTGGACACAACACGCGCCACCCGCCTGGAGCATCGTCAGCGGCATGTTAGGCGTGCTGTTAATCCTTGCTCCACGCGGATTTCCTGCGCGCTACTTAGGTATTATTTTTATGTTGCCGATGTTTTTTAACGCGCCCGCAACACCTGCCGCCAACACCGCACGACTAACGATTTTTGATGTCGGGCAAGGCTTGGCGGCCAGCGTCCAAACCCAAAATCACGCGCTGTTGTTCGACACAGGGCCTGATTTTTCTGGCGAGGCGGACAGCGGCAATCGCATTCTCGTCCCCGTGTTGCGCGCGCAAGGTATCAACCAACTCGACGGTTTAATCCTTAGCCACAACGACCTCGATCACACTGGTGGCGCAGCATCGTTGATGCAGGCGATGCCGATAGATTGGCTCGCCTCCAGCCTGCCCGACGACAGTCCACTGCTGGAAAATATCCCCATGCAGCAAGGTGCGGAGATGCGTGGCTTACGCGCTTGCGTGGACGGCGATAAATGGCAATGGGACGGCGTGTACTTCGAGATACTGCATCCTGATAAAGCGGCGGATAACGAGGATGAAAAACACCGCAATGATTTGAGTTGTGTACTGCGCGTCAGCATAGCCTCGCAACATATTTTGCTCACCGGTGACATCGAAAAAACCAGCGAACAACGCTTGTTAAAAGAACATGCCGAAAAACTTTCTGCCAGTCTGTTAGTCGTGCCGCATCACGGCAGCAAAACCTCGTCCACGCCAGAATTTGTCGCCGCTGTGTTGCCCGACTACGCGGTTTTTACGGTGGGTTATCGCAACCGTTACGGACACCCCAAAGAAGACGTTTTGCAACGCTATTTAGATAGTGGCGCGAGCGTGCTGCGCTCGGATAAAGACGGCGCGATTTTGGTCGAAATGGATGCGCGAAATCTAAGCATCGAACGCTATCGCCTAACCCATCAGCGTTATTGGACACATCAAGTGCCGTAAAATCTAACCCATGAATTTACCCATCCTCTACTCGTTCCGCCGCTGTCCGTATGCCATGCGCGCCCGCGCCGCACTCATCCAAAGCGGTATTCCCTTTGAACTACGCGAAGTCGTGTTACGCGCCAAACCCGCCGAAATGTTAGCCGCCTCACCGAAAGGCTCGGTGCCTGTTTTAGTGTTGCCCGATGGAGAAGTGATAGAACAAAGCTGGGACATCATGCTGTGGGCATTGCGCAACAACGATGCGCAAAACTGGCTAGGCGAACACGAAGACAACGTAAAAGCCGCACTGCCCTTGGTATTAGAGAACGACACGACTTTCAAACGCGCCTTGGATTGCTACAAATATCCCGAACGCCACCCAGACCAGCCGCAACATTTTTATCGCGCGCAAGGCGAAGTATTTTTACAAAAACTCGAAGCACGCTTGAGTGTCACGTCGTATCTGTTAGGCAACACGATGAGCATCGCCGATGCCGCCCTGCTGCCCTTCGTGCGCCAATTCGCAGCAATCGATGCCGCATGGTTTCCCAGCGCACCTTACCCAAAACTGCGTGACTGGCTGGAAAGATTTATAAACTCATTTTCCTTACCCGAAACCGATATTTTCCGATGCTGAAAAAAGCTCGCGAGCTGAGGCTTTTGATGAATGGTTCCGCAAGTCTTCCGTCCAGTGATTAAAAAATGACAAAGTTCCTCTACGCTATGCTCCGCGCCGCTGTGCGTTTTTTTGTCAACATCCTTATCAACAAAATTCGTGGATAACTGCCAAAGAAAAAGCCCTCCGAAGAGAGCTTAGTTTTTTGTAAAATTTTTATTTGCGTCGTTAGCTTAATGCTGCTTGCACAGCATTTGGATTTCGCTTAATCACATTTAGAAAAACCAACGATGCGCCTTGTGGCGTTCTATCTCCGCGCTCCCAATGTCGCAATGTCTGCTGTGTCATGCCCATATCTCGACGTAATGCAGAAACATCAATCTCTTTTGGCGTGTAAGTCTTGATTGCGACTTTCTCACCTTTTGCATGACAAATTGCTTCATTCAATCCACGCGTAATTTTTTCAAAAGCTGTTCCCATAACTCACCTCTTAATCCAAGTATTTATTAAAATATCGACCAACTGTCTCAACTCATTACATTCAGCTTTATTCAAATTTGCTTTTTCGTTTTTGCCAAACAAGGCGATTAAGTAAAGCGGCATTAACTCACTGTGGTAGTAGTAAATAATCCGCACTCCACCGCTTTTACCGCGTCCACCACGCCCCCAGCGTATTTTACGAATACCCCTGTACCTTCAATTAAATCAACTGATTTTGGATGAGCGGCTAGATAATTGATAATGTCTTGACGCTCCTCCTCCGTCATCAGTTTTTTGACTTCACGGATGTATTCTGGCACTTCGGCAATAGTAATCATGTTTTTATGGTAATCCATTGGATTAGTTTCTGCAATGCATTGCAAAACGCTTTTAAGTCACGCTCAATCCCTTCGCGCAAATAGCCGCCGACAGCCCGATAGGGTGGCGGGATTTCGGCTATTGTTCCTCGAAGGGATGCTTGTCGCGGTTTTCAGGCGGCCGCCCCGCCTCAGCGACAATCACGCGCGCGCTTTGCATTATCAGTTTCCGCGCTTTTGATTTTGGTTTTTGCAATCAACGGAGAGTCAACCGCGAAGTGCTACAACGCGCTGATTAAGGCGCGCAATGGTTCGGTATTGCTTGCGTAGAAAGGCATAGTGTTAGATGTCAGTTTTTTGTAGCGTCTCAGAATTGTTCGCGCAGGTGATGCGCAAATTTCCTGTATGGCAAGCAGACTTAGTCATTTAGGTTTTAACTCACTTCTTCCAACGCCATTTCCAACTCAAACCAGCTTTCTTCTAAGCCCTCAATTTTGCTCATCAGCGTGTCGCGCTGTGTATTGAGTTCCGCGAGTTGCGCACTGTTTTTGCTGGTGTAGGTAGCGGGGTCGCCTAGCTCAGCATCCAGTGTGGCGAGTGCGCTTTGGGCTTTGTGCAATTCGGCTTCGAGCTTGGTTTTTTTACTTTGCAAGGCTTTGACATTGACACGCACGGGAGCGGCAATCTTTACTTTAGCTACCACGCTGGTTTCTTTGGGGCGACGCGTTTCTATCCACACTTTGTAGTCGTCTAAATCGCCGTCAAAAAGTTTTGCCTCGCCGTCTGCGACTAACCATAATTCGTCGGCGATGGCGCGGATTAAACTTCTATCATGCGACACCACCACCACCGCGCCACTGTATTGCTCTAACGCCAAAGTCAACGCGTCGCGCATGTCCAAATCGAGATGGTTGGTCGGCTCATCCAGCAGCAAAATATGCGGCTTTTGCCACGCCAGTAATGCCAACGCCAAACGACTTTTTTCGCCGCCCGAAAAGCTGCTGACGGGACGATCTTCGCTGTTGCTGCCTAAGCCAAATCTCCCTAAAAAAGTACGCAACGCTAACGTCGTCTCGGCGGGTGCGGCGCGCTCCATGTGTTGCAGCGGCGTGGCGTTGCTATCCAGATTTTCTAGCTGATGTTGCGCGAAATAGCCGATGCGTATATCGGGAGTGATTTCCAACTTGCCGCTAGTCGCCGTCAGCTCGCCAACCAGCAATTTAATCAGCGTGGATTTACCCGCGCCATTGGGGCCCAACAAAGCAATGCGCGCGCCAGCACGCAGCATTAAATTAACCTTGTTAAACAAGGATTTTTCGCCATAAGCAAAACCCATTTCACTGGCGCGCATGAGCAAATCGGGGCTGCGTTCGGGTGCTTCAATCGCCAACTGAAAACTACCATTGGCAAGCTGCGCAGGGGCGATGCGCACGATGCGCTCCAAGGCTTTGATGCGACTTTGTGCTTGGCGCGCTTTGGTGGCTTGGGCGCGAAACCGGCGCACAAAATCTTCTAGATGCGCAATCTGTTCTTGCTGTTGCGCGTGGGCTTGATTTTGCTGCGCGGCACGCTCGGCACAGGCGCGCTCGAAGTCGTCGTAATCGCCCGTGTAAGCATCAATCACGCAATCATGCACATGCGCGATGCGATTCACCGTGGCGTTCAAAAATTCGCGATCATGCGACACCAATAAAATGCTGCCCGCGTAGCGCGCCAGATAATCTTCTAGCCACAAAATCGCTTCCAAATCGAGATGGTTGGTCGGCTCATCTAACAGCAGCAAATCAGCCCGACACATCAACGCGCGCGCTAGATTTAAGCGCATCCGCCAACCCCCTGAAAAGCTATTCACCGCACGATTCAAAGTGTCTGCCGCGAAACCTAAACCATTCAATAGTTGCGCCGCGCGCGCAGGTGCGCCATAACCATCTATCGCTTCAAAGCCTTGCTGCGCCTCATACCACGCGGCATCATGTTGCGCGCTAGCCAAAACTTTTTCGTATTGCCGCAACGCTGTATCGCCATCCAAGACAAACTCCAAAGCGGCGCGCTCGGAATTTTCAATCTCTTGCTCAACGAACGCCAAAGTCTTGCCCGATTGCAACGACAGCTCGCCGCCATCGACATGAATTTGTCCGCGTATTAAACGAAATAACGTGGATTTTCCGCAACCGTTATGTCCCACCAAACCGACGCGTTGATTGGCAAAAACTTGTAGATTGGCATTTTGAAATAAGGGTTCGCCGCCTTGTAGGAAGCTGATATTTTGAATGTTTAGCATCTGCCTATGATAACAGAGCGATGCACGCTATCTGTTATGAACAGTGGCTTACGCGGTATTAAACAAGGCGGTATGGGCGAGTTAAATCGCTGATTGAGGTGATTTAAGCAGTATTTAAAGGTAACTGATGTAAAAAAGACTCGCTTTTATTTGCTACCTGAATATAATGCGCGCCTTGCCGCATCCTATGCGGCATTTAGTTCATCGTTATCTGACCTATCTCTCGCGCAACTTTCATCTAATGAAATTGTGCCTGTCTATAGAAACTCACACATCCAGCCTCATGGGATACACGGGTTTTCCGGTTAGCAACGATGTTTTTTGCGCCGGTTAATCGTCTGCCCACTGAGCTGAGCAGTTTTACTACCTGCGCTTACCTTAGAAATCATGATTTTGCCAGTAAAGCTGGGTTGATTAAATTCGCCCTTAAAGTTTTCTTGTGCTTATAACATTGTGGTTTCTGAAACATAAAGGAAGCAAAAATGTCTTTTGAAAATCTACAGTTACACCCTTCAATTCTTAAAGCTATCGCCGAAACTGGCTATACCGAACCGACTCAAATTCAAGCGGAAGCAATTCCATTGGTATTGGCTGGCGAAGATTTGATGGCTTCATCACAAACCGGTAGCGGCAAAACAGCGGCCTTTATTTTGCCTGCGTTGCAACGTTTGTCGATTCCTTCAACTGTTACTGAGAGCAAAGGCCCACGCGTTTTGGTGCTGACTCCAACCCGTGAATTAGCACAGCAAGTATGCGATGCCGCGACTAAATACGGCAAAGACATGCGCTTCAAAATCATCAGCATTTTGGGTGGTATGCCTTACCCCGTGCAAAACCGTATGTTGGCAGGTCATGTGGATATTTTGGTGGCAACACCAGGTCGCTTGATTGACCATCTGGAACGCGGTCGTATCGACTTTTCACGTTTGGAAATGTTGATTTTGGATGAAGCGGATCGCATGTTGGACATGGGTTTCGTGGACGACGTAGAACGCATCGCTGCGGCAACGCCTGCTACTCGCCAAACTTTGCTGTTTTCGGCAACTTTGGACGGCGTAGTCGGTAACCTGGCTTCACGTTTATTGAAATCACCTAAACGTTTGACGATTTCTGCTGCTAAAGCGAAACACGAAAACATCGAACAACGCATGATGTTCGCGGACGACGTGGCGCATAAGAGCAAATTGTTGAACCATTTGTTGACGGATGCAGAATTAAACCAAGCGATTGTATTTACTGCGACAAAACGCGATGCCGACACGATTGCGGATCAACTTTCAGCGCAAGGTCACTCAGTGGCAGCGTTGCATGGCGATATGAATCAACGCGAACGTACTCGCACTTTGACCAACTTGCGTAGCGGTAGCGTGCGTATTTTGGTAGCGACCGACGTAGCAGCGCGCGGTATTGACGTACGCGGCATTACTCACGTGATTAACTTCGACTTGCCTAAATTTGCTGAAGATTATGTACATCGTATTGGTCGTACCGGTCGCGGTGGTTCAAGCGGTATCGCGATTTCATTCGCGTCAAACCGTGATGCATCGTTGCTGAAAAGCATTGAGCGTTACACCGAACAAACTATCAAAATGCACACGATTGAAGGTTTAGAGCCTAAATTCAAAATGCGTACTGGCGGTGCACCTTCTTCAGATCGTAGCGGCCCACGTCGTAGCTCTGGCGGTGGTTTCGGCGGCGGTAACGGTGGAAATCGTGGCGGCAACGGCGGCGGTTTTGGTGGTGGGGATCGCGGTGGTAATGGTGGCGGCTTCGGCGGCAACCGTGGCGGCAATGCTGGTGGTTTTGGCGGCGGCAATCGTAGTGCAGGCAGCTTCGGCGGCAATCGCGATGCAGCACCTCGTGCTAACGCAGGCGGTTTCGGCGGCGGCAACAATGCAGGCTTCCATCATTCAGCTCCAGATAGCCGTCATAGCGCAGCGCCGCGTCGTGAAGGTTTCGCTGCTCAAGGTGCGGGTCAAGGCTTTGGTGGTCAAACACAAAATCGTAATGAGGGTCGCAGCTTTGGCAACAATGAAAATCGCGGTGGTTTCGGTGCACAAAACCGTGGCGGCAATGCTGGCAACAGCGCGCCGCGCGGCAATGGTGACCGTCCTAGTTTCGGCGGCGATCGTCCTAGCTTTGGTGGCAACCGTGGCAACTCAGGTTCAGGCAACAAAGGTGGCTTTGGTGGCAACCGTTAATTTGTAACGGTTACTCCTTAGCTCAATAAAAAAGCACGCTTCGGCGTGCTTTTTTTCGTCTTAAATATAAAAACTTTGCCTCAGATGGGTGTCTCTAAAAATTCAAATATCGAAGCGAGGCTAAACCGCAAGGGTCTTCCCCATGAAACATAGTCGCATTAGCTCCTTGTTTCGTGTGAAGGCGCGAACAAAAAATTACGACGACGCACTTGTCCTCAGGCGTTGTAGCTGGGGGTTAGCAACAACGCATCGCGATGAGATTTGGATTTTTAGAGATACCCATAACGCCTAAGCGTGAATTTTGCCTGACCACAAACTTGCCGAGACGATTAAGGTCGCGCCCAACCAGTCCTGCAAGCTCATAGCCTCCCCTACCAGCACATACGACGAGGCAGCGGCGATAACCAGTTCAAACAAAAATAACAACATAGATTGATTGGCGGGCAAGTGTGTCACGCCGTATTGCACCGCGTACGCCACGGCGGCCAACACGCCGCCTAAAATCAGTAGCACAGCAAAATTAGCCACGCTTAATCCTGCTAGTTGTGGCGCGACCCCGCCCTGCCAAATAATCAGCGGCAAGGTCAACGCCACCGTGCCGAATGCGACGCTAAAAGTTTTTGCTTCTAAGCTAATGTGCTGGGCGCGGCGCGACACGACATTGGATAAGGCGAAGCAAAATCCCGCTGCGAGCGCAATCCATTCTGAAACATTTTGCGGCAAGGGTAAGCCCTGCTGCGGATTCCATAGCATCACCACCGCCCCGCCGACCGACAACACGATGACCAGATAACCATAGCGATTAAGAGATTCTTTAAGCAGGCTGGCGGACAACAAAATCGTCCATAAAGGCGCGAGATAAAACAGCAACAACACGCGCATCACGTCGCCTTTTAACATCGCCAACACATAGCCAAAATTTGCCGCACCCGTACTTAAAATCAGCAACGCCAACCAAGCTATTAAGCTGGCATTTTTCATCGCGGTAAATTCGCGCCACACGCGCGGCAACCACACCAAGCTCACCAGCAGCGCAATGCCAAACACCAGCAAGGTTGCCAGCGCGCCCGATACGCCCGCGTCTTGCAGCACGCGGAACGGATACCAGATCAGCCCCCACACCAACGCGCCACTGAGTACGCCCGCAATCGGCATGAGATTTTTAGTTGTTTGCATGGTGCTGACCTTTATAATGCGCGCTTTTTGCACGACGCTAGACTTTGAAAAATGAATCCTGATTTAGAAAAACTTCAGCCCTACCCGTTTCAAAAACTCGCCGCATTATTTGCGGCGGTGACACCCAATCCTGATTTGCGAGCGATTAGTTTATCTATCGGCGAACCCAAACACGCCACGCCGCCCTTCATCAAAGACGCGCTAATACAAGGTTTGGACGGACTGGCGAATTATCCCACAACCGCAGGCTCGGACGCGTTGCGTAGCACCATGGCGAATTGGATCGGCAAGCGTTACGGCATTCCCACGCTGGACGCGAAGACCCAAGTTTTGCCTGTGAATGGCAGCCGCGAAGCGTTGTTTTCATTTGCGCAAAGCGTGATAGACCGCACGAAAAATAATCCTGCGGTAATCTGCCCCAATCCCTTTTATCAGATCTACGAAGGTGCTGCATTTTTGGCGGGAGCGACGCCCTACTTTCTGAACACCTTGCCCGAAGATCACTTCAAATTAAATTTTGCGCAACTCGCGGAAGAGGTTTGGCAACGCGCGCAATTGATTTATGTTTGCTCACCGGGCAACCCTAGCGGCAGTGTGATGGACTTGGATGAATGGAAAATACTGTTTGAAATGTCCGACCGTTATGGGTTTGTCATCGCGTCAGACGAGTGTTATTCAGAGATTTATTTCGGCGATAACAAACCGCTAGGCGCGCTGCAAGCCTCACAACAACTAGGTCGCAGCGATTACAAAAATCTGGTGATGTTCTCTAGTTTGTCTAAACGCTCCAATGTTCCTGGAATGCGTTCTGGCTTTGTGGCGGGTGATGCCCGTGTCATCGCCAAGTTCGCGCTGTATCGCACTTACCACGGTTCGGCGATGAATCCCGCCATCCAAACGGCGACCATCGCAGCGTGGAATGACGAGGAACATGTCATCGAAAATCGTCGTTTGTATGCCGAGAAATTCGCCCAAGTAGTCGCGATTCTAAAACCCGTGTTGCCTGTCGTGATGCCCGATGCGGGATTTTATTTATGGATACGCACGCCGATTGCCGACACTGATTTCGCGCAGCAACTCTATCGTGATTATCACGTCACCGTGTTGCCCGGCAGCTACTTAGCGCGTGAAGCGCAAGGCGTGAACCCCGGTGAAAACTTTGTGCGTTTGGCACTTGTGGCAAACACCACAGAAACAATCGAGGCCGCACAGCGCATCGCGGCATTTGTCAAAGCATTAGCAAGAGCATAAGACATCTTCCTGCGCTGACTTTATTGAACAAGCGAATGAGGCAGAACCCCCTAGCGCGGCTATAATGCTGCCCGAATTTAGCGGTGTTAAATGAAAATTTTCTGTCGCTCGCAAACCCTAATAATTCACTTTAACGAACTGGAAAAACCATGAACCAATTACAAGCCATTATCGAAGCCGCTTTTGAACGTCGCGCTGAAATCACCCCACGCAATGCAGATGCGCAACTTAAAGAAGCGGTCGATGCCGTTATCACGCAATTGGACAACGGCACGCTGCGCGTGGCGGAAAAAATCAACGGTGATTGGGTCACGCATCAATGGTTGAAAAAAGCCGTGTTGCTGTCGTTCCGTTTGGAAGACAACGCTTTTATCAAAGGCGGCTTCACCAACTACTACGACAAAGTTCCCTCAAAATTTGCCGACTACAACAGCCGCGATTTCCGTGAAGGTGGCTTCCGTGTCGTGCCTCCAGCGGCGGCGCGTAAAGGCGCGTTTATCGGCAAAAACGTGGTGCTGATGCCGTCGTATGTGAACATCGGCGCTTATGTCGATGAAGGCACGATGGTTGACACTTGGGCGACCGTGGGTTCATGTGCACAAATCGGTAAAAATGTGCATTTGAGCGGCGGCGTGGGTATCGGCGGCGTGCTTGAACCCGTACAAGCCAACCCAACAATCATTGGCGACAACTGTTTCGTCGGCGCACGTTCCGAAATTGTTGAAGGCGTAATTTTGGAAGATAACGTAGTGATTTCGATGGGCGTGTTTATCGGTCAAAGCACCAAAATTTACGATCGCGAAACTGGCACAGTCACTTACGGTCGCGTACCGGCTGGCTCAGTCGTGGTCAGCGGTAGCCTGCCTTCAGCGGATGGGAAATACAGTTTGTATTGCGCAGTAATCGTTAAAAAAGTCGATGCCAAAACGCTGAGCAAAGTCGGCATTAACGAATTGTTGCGCGGAATTTAATTTGAGTCGTTAGACCTTAGTAGAGAGTCGTTAGTTAATCAAGCAACCCGTGCAGCGACCAGCCAACTCACCACTAACGACAATCAACTAATGCCTATTTTTTGGAGAACCCCATGATCATCACGCCTTTGCTACAACTTGCTGCGGATAAAGATGCCTCAGATTTGTTTTTCTCAGTCGGCGCGCCGGTCAATATCAAAATCGAAGGCGTGGCGATCCCCGTCAATGCGCAAGTGTTAGATGGCGAGATGACTCGGCAGATTGCTTACGAGTTGATGACGCAAACTCAGATTGATGATTTTGAGTTGCAAATGGAGTTGAACTTCTCGTTCCGTGTGCCAGAGATTGGTAACTTTCGCGTTAACGTGTTTCGCCAACGCGGCGAGGTCGCCATGGTGATTCGCCATATCAAGGCGAAAATCAATCAAGTAGAAAACCTAAATCTGCCTTTGGTGCTCAAAGAGCTGATTATGGAAAAGCGCGGGCTGGTGCTGGTGGTGGGCGCGACGGGTTCGGGTAAATCGACCACGCTGGCTTCGATGTTGGAGTATCGCAATCAAACTAAAAGCGGTCATATTTTGACGGTGGAAGATCCGATTGAATATATTTTTCAACATGGTAAATCTATCGTCAATCAACGCGAAATCGGCACGGACACTTTGTCCTATGATCACGCGCTGTCGAACGGGATGCGTGAAGCCCCTGATGTGTTAATGATTGGTGAAATACGCGATCGCGAGACGCTGAAACACGCGCTGATTTTTGCCCAAACAGGGCATTTATGTTTAGCCACTTTGCACGCCAACAACAGCTATCACGCGCTCAATCGTATCGTAAATTTCTTCCCCTACGAGTCGCGTAAAAGCGTGTTGTCAGATTTGTCGATGTGCTTACATGCCGTGATTTCACAGCGTTTAGTGCCAGGTGTCGATGGAAAATTAGTGCCTGCGGTAGAAATTCTCATGAAGACCACGGTCATCGCCGACATGATTAAGAACGATGAAATCGAGAAAATTCGTGATGCCATTGAGAAGAGTGTTTCAGCAGGTTCGCAAACTTTTGAACAAGCCCTGTATAAGCTGTTTAAAGCAGGCAAAATCAGTAAAGACGAGGCAATGAAAAATGCCGATTCCGCTAGTAATTTATCCAGTTTGATTGACTTTTCCAGTGGCAGTAAAACAGTACAAGTACAGGCCTACAAAGCCAGCACAGCGAGCTCGACCCCGTTGGCAGAAATCAAACTCAACTTGGACGACCCTAAATGAAGTTGTACGGCATTGCCAATTGCGACACGGTTAAAAAAGCGCGTGATTGGCTCACACAAAACGATATTACCGTTACCTTCCACGACTATAAAAAACACGGTTTGGATGCAGCCACGGCGCAAGCTTGGCTGCAACAAATCGAGTGGCAAACACTCATCAATCGCAAAGGTCTGACTTGGCGTGGCTTAGATGAAGCGCGCAAATTGCAAATCGTCGATAACGCCAGTGCGCTGGCTTTAATGTTAGAAAAAACCAGTGTGATTAAACGCCCTGTGTTAATTCGCGATGCGACTGTGTTACACATCGGTTTTGATGCCGAATCCTATTCAAAAATTTTTACTCTTTAACTTCCTATGTCCGCTACTTTAGAACTCGCCAAAGCTTTGATTGCCCGTCGTTCCTTAACGCCTGAAGACGCAGGTTGCCAAGATATTCTCATCGAACGTCTGGCGAAATTAGGCTTCACGATTGAGCGCATGCGCTTCGGCAATGTCGATAATTTGTGGGCACGGCGCGGAACGAGCAGCCCTGTGGTGGTGTTCGCAGGACACACCGACGTGGTACCGAGTGGCCCGCCTGAATCTTGGTTCTCACCACCGTTCGAGCCAACCATCCGCGACGGCATGTTGTACGGTCGCGGCGCGGCAGACATGAAAACATCCATCGCGGCATTTATCACCGCCATCGAAGCCTTTCTCGAACAGCATCCACACCACAACGGCTCGATTGCTTTGCTGATAACTTCCGATGAAGAAGGCGTGGCAATTGATGGCACGGTGCGCGTCGTAGAAGCCTTGCAAGCGCGCGGCGAAACGATAGATTTTTGCATCGTCGGCGAGCCGACTTCTAACAAATTAGTGGGCGACATGATTAAGAACGGCCGACGCGGTTCTTTGAATGGCACGCTGACGGTGCAAGGCGTGCAAGGTCACATCGCCTATCCGCATCTGGTCAACAATCCGATTCACATGGTCGCGCCTGCGATTGCTGAATTGGCAACGACAAAATGGGATGACGGCAACGAATACTTCCCACCCACTTCATGGCAGATTTCCAATATGAACAGCGGCACGGGCGCGACCAATGTTGTGCCCGGCACCGCCGATATTTTGTTTAACTTTAGATTTTCTACCGCCAGCACGCCGCAACAATTGCAGGACAAAGTTCATGCGATTTTGGATAAATATCAAGTGAAATATGCGCTGAAATGGGAGCTGTCAGGCAAGCCTTACCTCACGCCAAAAGGCAGTTTGGTAGTGGCGATTAGCGATGCAATTAAGCAATCTTATGGCATCACGCCCGAACTTTCGACCTCTGGTGGGACTTCAGATGGACGCTTTATCGCCGACATTTGCCCGCAAGTGATTGAGTTTGGTCCGCTCAATGCGACCATCCACAAGCTCAATGAATGCGTAGGTGTGGCGGACATCGAACCCCTCAAACTGACCTACCAATTAACCTTAGAAAATCTGCTGGTGAAATAACATGATGACCTTAATTTTAATTTTGGCCGTGGTGATGATTGCCTTTGTAGGGCTGGTGCGTTACGACGTGCATAAACACAAATACAGCCCAGAGGCATTGGCAAAATTAGAGGCGGATGCAAAAGCCAAAGCCTTAGCTGATACAACTAACAACAGCAAAAAATGAGCGACCATTTTCCCCTAGCCACACAAGATTTACACACAGTGCGCGACTATGTGCGCTTCGCCGTCAGCCGTTTTTACCAGGCCGAACTATTTTTCGGGCACGGTAGCAGCGATGCCTATGACGAAGCCGTGTATCTCGTTTTGCACACCTTGCATTTGCCGTTGGATAGGCTAGAACCCTTTATGGACGCGCGTCTCACCGCAAGCGAGCGCTGCGAAGTTTTAAGCATTATTCAACGCCGCGTTGAAGAACGCATCCCCGCCGCTTACCTCACCCACGAAGCATTTTTGGGTGAATACAGCTTCTATGTCGATGAACGCGTTATCGTGCCGCGCTCTTTTATCGCGGAATTATTGCGCACCCAATTAAGCCCTTGGATAGCTGATGCGGAAGCGGTCGGCAACGTGTTGGATATGTGTACGGGCAGCGGTTGTTTGGCAATTTTGGCGGCGCACGAATTCCCTAATGCGCAAGTTGATGCGGTGGATTTATCACCCGACGCGCTGCATGTTGCGGCGCACAACATCACCGACTACGAGCTGCAAGACCGCGTACAACTCATCCAGTCAGATTTATTTAGCCAACTCGGCGGACGACGCTATGACTTGATTATTAGCAACCCGCCTTACGTCGATGCACCCTCGGTCGCCGCTCTGCCGCAAGAATATTTGCACGAGCCCGAACTGTCTTTAGGCAGTGGCGAAGACGGCTTAGATGCCACACGCATCATCCTAAAAAATGCCGCGCAACACCTCACACCCAACGGGATTTTGATTGTCGAAATCGGCCACAACCGCGACCTGCTCGAAGCCGAATATCCCAAGCTGCCCTTCACTTGGCTAGATGTCACCGCAGGCGATCAGTTCGTGTTTATGCTGCACCGCAATGACCTGATCTAATGTCCGTCGAGCATTACGAAAATTTTCCCGTTGCATCCGTCTTAATGCCCAAGCGGCTGCGTAAACCCGTAGCAGCGATTTATCACTTTGCTCGCGAGGCGGATGACATTGCGGATGAAGGCGTCTTCTCTGACCAAGAACGGCTGAATAAATTAGACGAATTTCGTGCCGAATTAGCGCGTATTGCCGCTAACGAAACGCCCATCACACCACTATTTCAAAATCTGGCTGAGGTGATTGCCGAACAGCATTTACCTATGCAGCCGTTCTACGATTTGCTGGATGCGTTCTCTCAAGATGTGGTGCAAAAACGTTACGCGAATTATGCAGAGCTGCTGAATTATTGCCGCCGTTCCGCCAATCCGGTTGGCACGCTGATGCTTCATCTTTATGAAGAAGCTACACCCGTAAATATCGCGTATTCCAATGCGATTTGCACCGCTTTGCAACTCATCAATTTTTGCCAGGATGTAGCAAAAGACGACGCGATTGCGCGCATTTATTTACCGCTGGATGAGATGGGAAAATTTGGTGTGAGCGAAAAAAATATCACTGAAAAAATCTGCGACGACGCATGGCGCGCGTTAATGAAATTCCAAGTCGATAGAGCGCGAACCCTGATGCTGCAAGGCGCACCGCTGGGCAGTATTTTGACGGGACGCATCGGTTTGGAAATGCGCATGATTATTCAAGGTGGCTTGCGCATCCTCGCAAAAATCGAAAAAGTCGATTATGACGTGTACCAAAATCGCCCTGTTCTACGCCCACTCGATTGGCTCATCATGTTGGCAAAATCCGCTCCTCATACTTACTAATTCCTATGAATCCAGACCAATACTGCCAAGACAAAGCTGCTGCGAGTGGCTCTAGTTTTTACAACAGCTTTCGTTTTTTAGCGACCGATAAACGCCGTGCGATTACCGCGCTGTATGCTTTTTGTCGCGAGGTGGACGATGTGGTGGATGAGTGTTCGGACGAGGACGTGGCGCGCACTACGCTCAATTGGTGGCGTAATCAGGTGGCGGAAATTTATGGTGGGAAACCACAACATCCTGTCGCGATTGCGCTCGTACCCATCGTCAAACAATTCAATCTGGCGCAGGAACATTTGCTCGAAATCATCGACGGCATGGAGATGGATTTGCATCATCCGCGCTATGCAGATTTCAAATCGCTGCAACTGTATTGCTACCGTGTCGCGTCCGTGGTGGGGCTGTTGACTGTGGAAATTTTCGGCTATAAAAATCGTCAGACTTTGAAATATGCGCACGATTTAGGCATTGCTTTTCAGCTCACCAACATCATCCGCGACGTGGGCGAAGATGCGCGGCGCAACCGCATTTATTTGCCGATGGACGAACTACAACAGTTCAACGTCACCGCCGCTGACATTCTTAATTCACGCGATTCGGAAAATTTTCAAAAGCTTATGGCGTTTCAAGTCGAACGCGCGCAACGCTTTTACGATCAAGCTTTAGCCCTGTTGCCGAAGGAAGATAAAAAAGCGCAGCGCGTCGGTTTAATCATGGCGGCAATTTATCGCGCCACGCTGATTGAAGTCGTCTCTAGCGGCTGCCACGTCCTCAAAGAGCGCGTGTCGCTGACGCCTAGTTATAAATTATGGCTGGCATTCAAAACGTGGCTGACGAACTAAAAGCCTTTCCTAACATTGCCATCATCGGCGGTGGCTATGCAGGCATGGCGGCGGCGGTGGAACTCGCTGCGCGTGGCATTGCTGTGACGGTGTTTGAGAGTGCCAAGCAGCTCGGTGGGCGCGCGCGCGGAGTGGTTTATAACGACACGCAACTCGATAACGGTCAGCACTTATTACTCGGTTGCTATCGCGAAACGCTGCGTCTCATCGAGCTAGTCGGAGGCAATCTCGAGCAAGATTTTTTGCGCTTGCCTTTGCAGCTTGATTTGCATGGACAGTTCTCGCTCAAAGCACCGCGCTTACCCGCTCCGCTGCACCTGCTCATCGCGCTGTTAAACGCGCAAGGATTGACCTGGCGCGAACGCTTTAAGGCTGCGCGCTTTATGCTTGCTTTGCGCAGTATGAATTTTCATTTAGCGAATGACATGACGGTTAGCGCGTTGCTCGCCCAGCACGGACAAGATGCGAATCTGTCGCTCAAACTGTGGGAGCCGTTGTGCATCGCCGCCTTGAACACGCCTATCCATAAGGCTTCCGCGCAAGTGCTGTTGAACGTGTTGCGTGATGCACTGAATCAAAAACGTGCCGATTCCGACATGCTATTGCCGCGTCTCGATTTCACCGCGCTGTTTCCGCAACGCGCCGCCGCGTTTATCGAACAACGTGGCGGCAAAGTTATGCTCTCGACAGGTGTGGAAAAAATCGAGTTGTGTGATGCGAGTGTCGCGCTCTCTACCGAGCATGGGACACAAATTTTTAGCCATGTTATTTGCGCGACCTCGCCCAGCGTTGCAGCGAAATTATTGAACGAAATTGCAGCGGATACGGTGGCGAAAATCGCTGCGTTAGAGCAGCAACCGATTTACACCGTGTATGTGCAATATCCCGAACACGTCAGCCTGCCCTGCCCCATGCTGGGCTTGCATCAGCGCACCAGCCAATGGTTATTCGACAAAGGTCAAATCAATAATCAACACGGCTTAATCGCCTCGGTGATTAGCGCGGAAGGCATACACCAAGCATTATCCCAAGATGAATTAGCACAAAAAGTTATCGCAGAATTACGCCAAGAATTTGACATCGTTGACACGCCGCTATGGGTCAAAGTCATCGCCGAAAAACGCGCGACGTTTTGCTGCTCACCTAATTTGCAACGCCCCGCGCAAGCTACCGCATCAGCGCGTTTATTCTTAGCGGGCGACTACACAGCGGGCGATTATCCAGCGACTTTAGAAGGTGCGGTGATGAGCGGAATACGCTGTGCAAACCTAGTGTTCGACGTTGCTGACAAAGGATAATTTGCTGACTTGCGCGTGCTGCGCAATCGCCATGACGGCTGCGACTTTGCCGTAAGGCACAGCGGTATCGGCATGGACATTCAATTCAAAATCCGTCGCCGCCCCCACTAATAATTTTAATTGTTGCGCCAACTCGGCTTCGCTCACCAGAGCTTCATCGAGCTTAATCAGTCCGTCCGCGCTGATGCTCACCATCTTCTGTTTCGCAGGTGTCGCCGCCCCCGTTGCGACCACTTTCGGCAGCTTCACGCCGACCGCTTGCGTAAGCAAAGGTGCGGTGACGATAAACACCACCAGCAACACCAACATCACATCCACCAAGGGCGTGACGTTAATCTCGCTCATCATTTCCTGATTGGAATTATTCTGAAAAGCCATCTGAGTTCCTTGCAAATTGAGAAAAAATTTATCCGCAGATTACATAGATTACGCAGATTTTTTCTTTGGTTTTAATTGGTGTGAATCTGCGTAATCTGCGGACAAAAAAGTTTTTGATTGCTTAGATTTTGTAGTCGTGCTTAGCCGCGAGACGCATAAAGTCGTGGGCAAAATTTTCTAAATCCGCCATTGCCAACTTCATACGACGCAGATAAAAATTGTATGCCAACACCGCAGGAATCGCAGTGGCAATCCCAATCGCCGTCGCAATTAAGGCTTCACCTATTGGCCCTGCCACCACATCCAAGCTCGCCGAACCCGTGCTGCTGATGCCTTGCAGCGCGTGCATGATGCCCCACACCGTGCCGAATAAGCCGACGAAGGGCGCGGTCGAACCGATGCTCGCCAACACCGCCAAACCGCTTTCAAATTGACGCTGTAAATTTTGCATAGCCTGACGCAAGCTGCGCTCCAAGCCATCTTGCGGCGAACCTAAATGTTGCATCGCGCCGCTGTGTTGTTGCACTTCGCGTAATTCGCTAAACCCCGCTTGTGCAAGATGCGCATGTGAACCATTCATCGCGCTGCTCGTTGTGGCAGCCATAGCCCATTCTTTTGCCGCCCAAAACGCTGCTGCAAACGCTTTGTTGTCGCGGCTTTCACGCCATTGCGCAAATAATTTAATCAGCGCAATCGACCAGGTGCTAATCGAAAAAATCACCAGCACCGCTAGTGCGCCATTCACTACCAGTGAAGATGAGGCAAATAAATTCATATCGTTTCCTTAAAATAAAATCCAATAAAAAATTGGTAAATTGCAGGGTGGGCAGGTTTCATCTGCCCACCCTACATCCCAATTAAATCCTGCCTTCCAGCCCTATCATCACACTGCGCACGCCCTTGTCCACGCTGCTCATCGTCCAACTATTTCCCGCGTTGCTATAGGTGCTGGTGCGCGCGGTTTTGGCGGCAGTTAAATTGCCGCCGCTGATGCGCAAATTAAATTGCGGATTGAGGCGTTGTAAATAAAACGCATCCAAAGTCGCACGCGCTTGAGTTGCGCTCACTTGCTCGTTAGGGATATTGGTCACGCTGCGTCCCGATACTTGTAAAGTCATGCCGTAGCTGGCTTGCGCGGCAGCGAGGCTTTGCTCCCAGCCACTAGAAAACACATACACGGGCGTGTCGCGCGCACTGCGCGTGATACCGAGTCGAGTGTCTTGCACGACCGCTTTGGGCAACACCAAATGCGCTTTGACTGTGCCGCCATTGATGCCTAAATTTTCCGTGCGCAACTTGCCATCTAGCTCAACGCCCGTGTGTCTAGCGGTGCCTTCGTTATAGGGACGCGATACCCAGCGCGCCCCTTCTAACTGCACGCGTTGCTCGGTGAAATTTTGCGTATTGCGCAGATAAAAATTCGCGCCCAACACACCCGCATCGGCAGCTAAATAGCGTTCTAAAACCGCCTCAAAATTCACGCTGTGCTCCGCCTGCAAAGCAGCATTACCGCTTTTATCCGCATCTAAAGGCGTGTTGGCAATTTGGCTGTGCGAGGTAATCGTAGTCAGCTCTTCTAGCTTAGGCGGCTTGATGCCTGCGCCTAGCGAGCTGCGCATCACCCACTGTTCGGCAGGTTCAAAACGCACCGCGACGGATGGCAGCGCGCGTCGGTAAGTTTGATTCACGCTCGTGGAATTCAGTTGAATTTGCTCGCCGCGCAAGCCGCCCGTCAGCGTCGTTTTAGGGCTGAGTGACCAATCATCTTGCAGCCACAACACCGACTCGGTTTGTCCTGCCAGGCTGACATTGCTGCCAGCAAAATTGCCCGTCAGCGTTTGTGCTTCGCGGCGCAGCACGCGACTGAATTCACCCGACATCGCCAGCAGATGGTTATCCAGCGGCGTATCCCAACGCAGCGCACCATTGAATTGTTTTTCAACACTTTGCAGTACATCGCTGTTTTGGCTCAATACCTGTGCGGCGTTATGCACCGTGCGTTGCGTGACCATATCGCGCTGTCCATCTGACACTGCAACGCGACTACTCAGCTTGCCCGCCGCCAAATTTTTTTCGCCTTCCACACGCACGCGCAACATCAACATGTGCACGTCTAACTGCGTTTGGCTGTCGCCGTTAAAGGCTAGCCCCGTACCCGCAGCTGGATTGGCATAAGCCGTTTGTAGCGCGTTAGTTTTACTGCCACCGCGCCCATCAAATACCGTCGGTGACACCGTCAAAGTGTCCGCGCCATCGCGCCAATTCAGGCGTGGCGAGCTGCTCAATTCACGAAACGTGAATACGCCTTGTGAGTTGTCTTGCTGCCAAAAAGTACGCGTGCCCGCCGTCAAGGTTTGTCTATCCGTACTGCTGGCAAACGGGCGACGCGATAAATTGAGCGTCAGTGGCACGCTCCAAGCAAAACCGTCCGCGCCACCTGTTTGGGTCAAATTAAATGCACCCGTTGGTTCACTGCCAACCATGCCCAGCGTGGCTTTCACGGCGGTGGATTTTTTGGCACGTGCTTTTTTCAGCACCAGATTTACCGTCACACTTGCCGCGCCACCAAACTCAGCCGAGCTACCACGCAAAATTTCCACACGTTCTAAATCTTCCGCTGGCAAGCGTCCCAACACACTCGCAGCGATGCGCGAGCCGCCATTGGGTCGTTCACCGTCAATCAAAATTTGCACAGAATCGCGCGACATACCGCGCGCGCGTTGACTAGACGAACCATCGCTATTGGTCGCGCCCAACTCCACGCCCGGCAACTTGCCCAACACTTCGCCTACGGTCAGCGCGCCCATATTATTGATGTCTTGACGGTCGATGATTTGCTTTTGCGAGGTTGCCTGACGACGCGTTTCATCGGCAGATGCAATGCCCGTCACCACCACTTCTTGTAACAACGGCGGCGGGTCAGATTCAGCCAACGCGATGCCGCTGCTCAATAACAAAACTAAGGGAAGAATTTTCATTCGTTGTCGCTCTCCAACTTAAACGGAATCGGCACTAGAAAAGTTTTAGTGATGAGTTGTCCTGCCACCCGCGCGGGGGTAAATCGCCAACTTTTTACCGCTGCTAATGCCGCGTTATCCAAAGCCTCGCGACCACTGCTTTGATACAACGACACCTCGCCCGCTGCGCCATTCGCCAACACTTCCACGCGCACGATGACCTTACCCTGCCAGCCCATACGGCGTGCAGCGAGGGGGTAAACAGGCTTGGGATTATTCAAATATGCCGCCGAAAAATCCGGTTCGCGATCGGGCAAGGCTGGCGCACTGGTTGCTGCCACCGCAGCGGTGCTAACGGCGGCGGGCGGCGTAGGTGTTGCAGCGGGCGTGGCCGCAACGGGGCTGGGGGCAACTGCTTTTTCGAGCACGGGTTTTGTCTGCGGCTTAACTTGCGGAACAGCTTCGGGCATGGCTGGCGTGGCTTCGGCAGGTACGCTCGCGGGCATTGTCATGCTGATAGTCATCTCGTGTGGCTGGGTTGTGACATGCGGATGCGCCACCCACGTCCCCAACACCGCGACGTGAATCAACACCACGGCTGCGATAAACAGTGCGCGTTGGCTTAAAGAAGTATCGACGGGGTTAGAAAAAGAATGGGGATACACAGTTAAAAAGCGAGTACCAAAATGACGATAAACAGCATAAGCGAATCAACTTACTAGACTCTTACATACGCTCAAATAAGCAATTCCTAGGCTTAACTTAGTTAGCACGATGGTTTGAAGAAAAATCAGGGCTAGCTGCCTAACTTAAACCGACAGTTTTTTGCACGCTTTGTAACAAGCCGCACAGCTCTCGCCACAGGCTTTACAGACTTCATGTTTGTCCGCATGTTTTTTACATTCGTCTTCACATTGCTGACAGGCATCCATTGCAATCGCGGCAACACGGCTTAATTGCTTAGAATTTTGATTTGCCAATTGTTGTACCGCCGCACACAACGCCAGCATTTGATTGACGCTTTGCGCGCAACCCGCCATGGCTTTATCGCCCTCCCCCAACAACACTAAACAATGGCTTAAGCACGCCTGTCCTTTTTGCAAACAATCACTCGCTGCCAATGCCAGCGCGGCATACGGAGCATCGTGATGATGCGCGCCCATGTCATGCTCCATCCCCGCCATGCCGCTCATGTCGTGCTGATGTTCCGCCGCGATTGCACGACCCGCCAAAGCTGTGCCCGCCATTGCTAAACCACCTAATAAAAGCGCTCTTCTGTTCATTTTATTCTCCTAAATTTTGTGAGAAAACCGACGCGCAAAATACCTTAATTCTTCGCGCGTGTCTTGCCTGCTTTACGCTTCCATTAAAGAGCCAAAAACATACGGCGCAGCCCTAAAATAATCAGTACGGCGGCTGCTCCCCACCTTATCCAACGGGTAATCCACTCACGGTTATCGCGCAGATTTTTGCCAAACAAACTAATCAAGGGCAGCAAAACTAACAACGGGGTCAATGCCGCACCCAAACCAAATGCCACGCCGTTTGCCATACCCATTTTGATGCTCCCCGCTGCGGCACACACTGCCAGTAAAGAGGCTAACGGTGCACACGGGGTAAGGCTTAAAGAAAACCCTAGCAATAACGGTGGCGAGCCGCCGGCACTGCGCGCTACGCCACAAGGTGCATGGCTTTTTCCTGAACGCAATAACCACAAACCAGCGGCAATTGACACCACGCCTATCATCACATTACCCAAGCCGCTGCGCATCGCTTGAGCTAACCAAAGCCCCGCTCCCCCCGCAATGCCACCCAATATCGAATAAGCCAAAATACGCCCTGTAACAAACAAGGCGGTATCGCGTAGGGCTTGCAGTTGCGAGCCGCCGCGTCCCAATATCCAAGTACCCATAAAAGGTAAGCAGGTCGCGGTACACGCGGTTAAACCTAATGACACGCCGAGCAGCCAAATGGCGAATAAGGTCGTTTCTTGTGGCAGTAAAGCTGGGTTTAGAAAGTCATCCATTATTTTTGTGCGGGAATAGATTTAAGCCAGATAACTTTTCCTTTAGGCAATCCTTCTGGGCTCTCTTTTTTGACGCGTTTTTTATAGTATTCACGCGATGATTTGAATAGAGGGAAACCAAAAAACTGAATTTGAATCACACCGTCATCTGGGCAAAACTCTGCACAACGTCCGCACAAAGTACAGTCTTCGTGAAAGGCCTTCTTACCGTGTTCACGCGCAATTTCATGGATGTCCATCGGGCAAGCATTTTCACACACCCCACATTTTTCACATTTGTCGTGTTGAGTTTTAACCAGCTTCATCGGGGATAGTTTTTGAAACAGCGCATTCCAAGATAACAGTGGGCAAATACGACAAAAAGGTTGGCGCATCGCCAATGCCGCAATAATCATAAAACCGAACATCGCATTACCTAATGCCCCCAGCATAAAGTTGACTGTGGTCGAAGTGCGCAAAGCAATTTGTTCGGTGTCCGCCGTCAATAAAGTCGTGGCTAAACGAGAGGGGCAGACTTGGCAAAATGGATCGCCCAACTCATTTGAGGTCACACCCATACCCGCTAACAAAGGCAAACCCAACACCAACACCAATAGCATCAACCACTTCACGGGGCGCACCCGTCCGATATTTTGCGGCTCAAATTGGTGTAAGGGTCGTCCTAAACGGCGACCGATACGGAACAGCAATTCTTGCACCGTACCTAATGGACACACCCAACCACAAAATGCTTTATTGAGAAATACAAAAAACATAAAGAACACACCGACTGAAATCAGCGTGGGAATAAATACTTTGAAAGTAACTTCTTTGGCTTTAACTAAAGCCTCACCGACGCGATGATGTAACTGGTGTTGCGCGACAATCAAAATACAGTTGTCGCCTGTGGCTTTGTCATACGCACACGCCAAAGAAGGCAGCGCACCCGACAATCTATCAACCGCATAACTACCCAGTATCGCCCCACCATAAACAGTCACGAACAACATCAAAATTTGCACGGTAAAGCGAAAACGACCTAGCGTTGGAAATATTATTTTTAGCATGTTATGCATCCTTAGATTGATTGCTAGAAACGCTGTCATTGGCAGCTTGAGGACTGACTTTTTTCGTAACTTTGCGCTGACGCAATAACGGCACTGCGCCCAACATGCCTAGAAAAGTAAAGCCTAAGCCCAACATCAAACTACGTTGATCAAACGCATCTGCGCCATAACTACTATTGAAGCTAGACACATAGCTTTTGCCATCCGCAGCTAATTCAGTTGCCAAAACAAAATCGCTACCGCGTCGCATCCCGTGATTGTGCCCACCCGCTGTTTTATCAGTCTCTTCGGCTTTGAAATCATCAGGAATATGCACGGTCAGCTCACCTTGTGCGTCGCTCAACAATTCCAGATGCGAACCATTTTGCGTATCTAAATTCACTTTTTGCTGTACCAAGGACTGTCCCTTAAAGCGCACTAAAAACTTCCAATCCTCATTGACACGATAACGAGAATGTTCACGCGGGAAAGGCTGCGGAATAATTTCCAGCTCATTTTTTTGCAACATAAACATTGCCGTTGGATTTTTTGCGCCGCGTTCGCCAAAGTAGTAAACCGTATTGGCAACCCGCACCGCATCGAATGATTCTTCACGCGCGGTTAACAGATGAAAGCCTGTGTTGTTAGGTTTATCCAGCTTTGCACCCGCCATGCCGATTGCCAATTCACGACGCGAGCTTTCTGCTGTGAGATTGTTGGAATAAGCCACCACACTCTCTGCCACGATATTTTGTGGCACGACTGTGATGATTTGCGACTCGCGATTTTCACCACTCGTCTTGATTTTCAAAGTTGGAAAGCTCGTCCAAGCCGCAGGTTTGCCCATCCCATCTATACCCGCGTGATGATGCGCATGACTGTGTTCACTTGCCGCAGCTACTGCCGACATCGCCTCATCAGCGGCAACACTCGCGCTACTGGTTGCCAGCACTACCGCTAGCAATAACTGAGTTACTTGCATCGTTATCCCCTTAGAAAGTTGCCGACAAACCGACCGTCCAAACGCGACCTGGATTGACGATGATAGAAGGATCGTTTTGGTTATAAACACCGTCGCCATTGCTATCGCTAGAACCGCGAATACTGTTCAAATAAAAGCGATTAAATAGATTATCCAAGCGCGCAAAAAAAGACACTTTGTAATTATTAGCCTGTTTGATGTCGTAATTTGCCATCAGGTTATAAACCGTACGACCACCCACCCAAACGACATTCACGTCATCCGCAAATGAACCACTTTGCGCATTAGCTTCCGCCCCCACTGAGAAGGCATCCGTCACGCGATACTTCGAGCCGATATTGAGTTTGTGCTTAGACGAACGTGGCACAACTTTGCCAGTATTGTTGTAATGAACGCTAGGCAACGGTGCATTACGCGGCCCCATCGTCATCCAATAATCGTTGTAGCGGGTGTAACGCGAATCCAAATAGGTATAAGCGACATTTGCCGACCAGTCAGCTTTGGCATCCGTTTTGAGTGCCGCTTCTAGACCACGATTGCGCACCCCACCAATGTTTTGATATTGCTCGATGCCATTCGCTGCTGGCGTGGTTTGGTATTGCCCACCGGTATTCAAAATAAAATCTTTGCGATCAATTTGGAATAAGGCAAAGTCCAGATCCAACGGCAGTCCTAACAGCTCACGCTTAGCGCGCACCCCCAGTTCTTTATTCCAAGCTTTTTCAGGTTGCAAATTAGGATTCGCTGCAATTGCGCCCGTTGGCGTGATGGTGCTGCCATAAAGCTGCGCAGCCGTTGGTGCACGGAAACCATTGGAGAGATTTGAATAAAACTCAGTCACCTCAGACACGGCGTAGTTCAAACCCAAGCGTTCCGACAACACCGCAAAATTCTTATTACCCGCTGCCACTTTCCCTGTTGCAAGTTGCGCCGCAGTCAACGGTGTGTTGCTCTTAAAGCCAATTGCCAAATGATCATAACGACCATTCATCGTCAACGAGAGCGGCTGATTAACTTGCCATTTAGCTTCGCCATAAATAGCCTTGGTAGCGGTAGTAGAGCGACTATCTTCGGCAACACCTCCAACCGTGTTAAGCGGATTTACGGCATTGATTGCAGTACCACGCGCCGAGTAGCTGACTAAGTTTTTAGTCAAGGTAAGGTCTTCAAACTGTTGCAAATCTAAACCACCCATCAACCCCACTACGTCACCGCCTTGGCGCAATTCGCCCTTCACGCCTTTTTGGGTTTGCTGCGTATCGCGCCCAGTGGCATACACATCACGCAAATTAGTCATATTACAAGCGGCTACCGCAGACACATTCGCACCCGTACAACCCGCTCCTGCGCGCACAAAACCACTTGGATTTTGCCAGCCGTAGGTGTGGTCTTGGTACAGATAGCTCGTGATTAACAGATTGGTGGCATCACCAAAATCTTTTGCGTAAGTCGCATTCAACTTGTTCAAATCAATGCTGTATTTACGCGCGAAATCTTTACCACCATTCACGCTGCGCGGATCCAAAATCGCATTGCTCATCCCGGTTACCGTGCCATGACTATCTTTAGCGCGCTTAGCATTTTCGAAGCCCAAAGAAATATCACTAGTTGCATCAATCAGATATTGCAACTTGCCATCTACATAGCGACGCGAATAAGCTCCTTGGTCATAAAAGTCATCCGCATAGGCTTTAGAAGCTTGTAAATGTCCAACCCAATTCCCCTCAGCAAAACCTGCGCGCGCCAAGGCTTTGCGATAACCGAAACTGCCCATTTCTGTGCTGACGGTGTATCCCGCCATTTTCGCGCCACGTTTAGTCGTGATGATAATTGCACCTGACAAAGCATCCTCACCAAACAAATAGGAAGCGCCGCCTTTAATCACTTTGATAGATTCGATATTGTCCAAGTCGATATTGACGCGCCCGGTACGCTCCAACACGGGCACGCCATCAATTACCACTGCCACACCAGGCTTCTCACCCATATAGCGTTGCGCTTCCACACCACGCAACATAATTTTTACCGAGTCGCCACTTTGTATTTCTGCCGTCACGCCGGGAATCGCATCCAAAATATCCATGATATTTTTGCCATGCTCGCCATCGACTTGCTTACCACTGATATTGCTGACGTTGCTGGCTTCGCCGCGCTTAGAGTCAAACCGATCATCAATGGTTGTTGAAGTCACGGTTACCGCAGGCAACATATTTTCTGCTGGCAGTTCCACTTGAATAGCAGGTGCAGCAAGGATGATGCTAGATGTCGCGGGGACATCTCTTGCCGCCGGCTCTTCAGCCACCGCCGCATTCATTACGCTCACATAAAGACAGCTCAATGCAAAAACTTGTCCCGCCGTTTGTAGTTTTTTATTCACGCCACATTCCCCTAGTTAAATTAGCTATACGATTTTGAAAACGCGCGGACTGTATAGATAAGTAAC
>JBJORQ010000016.1:0-26323 GCA_046049345.1 Pseudomonadota bacterium
TGTGAGGAGTGTGTACTTAGTATGGTTTGTAGCCCCCGTTTTTCACCATCTTCACGTTGAATACCTCCATCCAGTAACGACTTTATATTTTTGATAAAGATGCTCTGCATTTGCGGGTGTGTATGAGCTTCTGGCTCCTCAATGAAAAGTAGATTGATGTCAGAAGGCTTTTCATCTTTTTCTTTCTGAAATTCATGAAGCAGAATTTTAATCTCGAAGATCATGCTTATCAGATTCATATAGCCTAATCCGTTGTAATTCTCAGGCAATGAATGATCGGCAGAGCCGAGGCCATACATCACGGTAGTATTTTCTTCTAATAGTTCCTTGTGTCGAAGAGAGGAAACGATTTTGATTACCGAATCGTCTTGTTTAATTCCGCCGAAGCGCTTGATATCGTCAATGACTTCTTTGAATATATTTTTATATATCCCATCCAAATCCTCGTCTGTCTTGCTCAATGCATCTTTAAAATCTTCAATAACATCAGAATTTGAATTGGCAGATTCCAATCTTTTATACATTCTGGATGATTGAGATGAGAGAGCTTTTTCCGTGTCCTTGTTGGACACATTTCTTCTTGCACTAATCCATTTGAAGTTAATTATTTTGTCTATCTGAACTTTCTCTTTGATCAAGTCAGTAAATACAGTTTCATCTTCTTTTTTGAGCGTCGTATTGTATTGAATGCTTTTCTTTGAGGTCTGGAAATATCTCGAATGCTCGTCTCTAAGGTAAGAAAATATATCCTTGGCCATTCTTTTTTCTGTCGATTTTTTATCGCAATGCGCCTTATAGTCTCTTTTGAGAGATTCAAATCTGTCTTCTGGAAGATAATATTCAAACGCAAGAACGACAACCTTGTTATCTGGATCCAGGTCCATGATAACTTTATTGCCTATATTGGACAGGTCATCACTTTCATCATATTCGACGAATAGCTTTAGAGAAATTCCTAAGAATGGAATATCTTCGGTTCGAGTTTTATTGCTTTCAATTCTGGCTTTCAGTTCATCCTTGAAATCGACGTTGAAATCATCGAAAGTTAGGCTGTTCTTAGATGAGCCGCTTCCAAGAAACTTGTCGAGAATCAATAAAAGCGAGGTTTTTCCACAGTTGTTTTTTCCAATAATTACGGATAGCTCATCTTCAAGATCAATTAATATGTCTTTCAGCAGACGGAAATTTTGTACTCGTATTTTCGTAACTCGCATTGTTAAATTTCCATTCCACTAAGATTTTATATGGCTGATCCATTGATTGCTCAACATTACATCCCCGTTCAGGTAACACGGGTGTTTACGGATACATGGGAAAGCAATCTATATGCAATAGCCATTACGTACAAGAGAAAAGAAGGTCTATGCATTTTTGATTGAGACCATTTAGAACGAGTCCAGTCCGGGGAGCCAGCAAGAACTCGAATTCTGAAGGCCAGCTTTATGGTTAATGTGAAGGACAGCGTTTCGGCGGGCGTTTGTTTTGGTGATGCGTGGCTGGCAATCTTGCAATTCCCCGGTTACCAATCAGTGCATCGAGCCCATACATTCGACGTGGCGGAATACCGATTCGGCGCTGAGTATGATTTCGTCCTGAGTAAACTCATCCGGCATCCCGGCAAATAGCTCATTGATGATGGCTACTTTTAGTTTGGCCTGCGCCGAGGCGCGGTCGCGTAAATGACTCATTTCCTGCTTGCGCGTATCCAGCATTGCAAGCAGCGCGATAGCCACATTCTTGATTTTTTCGCGGTCGGATTTACTGAGTTTGAGCTTGTTTTTACTCAATAAATCGAACACAGCGAGCTGGTCTTCATTCTCCAGTCCCTCCTGCACATAGCGTTGTTCTTCCGTATCGAGTGCATCATGGAATCGTAGCAATTCTTCAAATACACGCTGGATTTCGGCATCGTCCTTGTCGCGGTTATATTCCGCCACGATATCGAGATAGCGCTGATAAAAATCAACCCGCGCTGGATTTTTGGCAATCATCGCCGCCAGTCGCGCCTCAATCTTCTCTTTCAGCGTCAAAGCCAGCGTCTGCTTTAGCGGTGTTTTGGCAAACTCGGCGCGCAGGCGCTCAAAGTTGATACCGGAAAGGTCATACTGCTTTCCAGCTTGGCGCAGCACTTCCGGTTTGCTCGTTGCCTCCACAGCCGCATCCACTACAGCGTGCAATTCTTGCAGAATCCCGCTGATATTCACGTTGCCACTATCCTTTTGCAGCCGGTTATAAATGGCGGTAATGGCGTTTTCTTCCGCGTCGTAATCAAACAGACCGGCATTCGGGAACAGGCCACGGAAGCGGTCGGCGATATCTTCACTGAGTACCTGATAGGTCTTTTTGCTTTCCTCATCGCAGCAAATCGCATTCTCAGCCAGCAATAATTCCTGCTGTTTATCGAAGCCTTCTGCATCTATCAGTTTATCGAGGTCATAACCCACGCTTAGCAAATGCATACGAGCTTTGAGAATAGACTCGGCATAATCGCCCAAGGCTTGTGTCTCATCGCGCAGTGGATCAACTGTCGGGCCGCCTGCATCGCCTTGTGCAAAGGTCGCCAGTGCTTTACGCAGACTCTTCAGCATGCCGTTGTAGTCGATTACCAGACCGTTTTTCTTGTTGGCTGCCACGCGATTTACCCGTGCGATGGCCTGCATCAAGGTATGCCCTTTCATTGGCTTATCAAGGTAAAGCGTCGCCAATGATTTCACGTCAAAGCCAGTCAGCCACATCGCGCACACAATCGCGATACGGAAAGGGTGTTTACTATCCTTGAAGCACTCCTCCAGACTGCGCCCTTCTATGCCGTGGCTGATCAGTTCGCGATGCGGGCGTACATCCAGCCCCCATTCCTTGAAGTCTTGCACTTCGTTCTGTTCCTGACTGAATACCGCACACATTTGGGTTTCAAGCATCCACGCCACATGTGCGCGCAGCCTTTCCACAAAAGGGCCGACGGGTTTTCCTGTTTTGACCAGCTGCGCTTCTTCAGCCGCCAACTGGTCTTGCAGCACAACGATTTTTGCATCCCAGCGAGTTTTAATCAGCGCATACATGCGCGCGCAGGTGATCTTGTCGATGCAGACAAACATCGCCTTTGAATTGCCGCCGTAATGGATCGCCTCGCCGGGTGGCGTGGTGGGTTCCATCAAGCGCCAGCGCTGATGAAAGTGTTCGACAAAATCGCTGGCAATATCGCCCAGATGGCAATCGGAGGTCAGCACTGGATAATCGCGCGCCAATTGCCGGTAGAGCTTTTCTTCCTGCTCTTCGTCCAATTCGCCATCAGCACGCGCCGCGTCTATGCGCGCCTCGATACGCCGGTTCAAATCGACATCGACAATCTGTAGCTTCTCGCCGCGATTCTCGTAATACAGCGGCAAAGTTGCACCATCCGCCACCGCACGCTGAAAGTCATACACCGACACGTAGTCGCCAAACACCTCGCGCGTCACCTGTTTTTCCGGGCCGTCAATCAGCGGCGTGCCGGTAAAACCGATGAACTTCGCATTCTGCAAAGCCTTACGCATATTCAAGGCCAGGCGGCCATATTGGGTACGGTGCGCCTCGTCCGACACCACAATAATGTCGTCGCGCAGACTCCAGGGCGCTTTGACCTGTTCGTGAAATTTATGAATTAAACTAAACACATAGCGTCTATCCTGATCTTTTAGCAGCCGTTGCAGACCATCGCCATCGCGCGCTTTATCGCCCTTATTGGTGGCCGCACCGCAGTTGACGAACGTGCCATAGAGTTGCGTATCCAGTTCTTTTCGGTCGGTCATCAGCACGAAGGTATAGCGCGCCGACACCTTGCGATGAATCTTTTGGCAGAAAAATACCATCGAATAACTCTTGCCGCTGCCTTGGGTATGCCAGAACACGCCCAAGCGACCCGCTGTTACATCGGGGGTATTGTTTTGCAGGTTGGCAATTGCCAGATTCACGCCAAGATACTGGTGATTGCGCGCGATGATTTTCACGGCAAACCCTTCGCTGCAATCGAACAAAGTGAAGTTCTCGACGATATCCAGCAGCGTTTTTTTGCCACACATGCCGTTCAGCAATATCGGCAGCAGCGGTTGTTTCGGTGCTTCTTCCGGCTTCGGTGCAGGATCGGCGTCGGTTTCAGTCAATCGCTTCCAGCGATAAAAATGATCCCAGCCATTGCCCAGCGCACCGAAACGCGCATCCACGCCATTGGATACAATCACTAAGGCATTGAAGTGAAACAGATGCGGAATAGTGTCTTTGTTGTCGCGATAATTATCGTCAAACGCCGCCTTCAAGCCTTTGTCGTGGCGTTTCAATTCGATAAACACAAGCGGCAGGCCGTTCACAAAACCGACGATATCGCAGCGCCGATCCCATGATGCGCCCTTGACCCACAACTCGCGCACCGCCAGAAAATCGTTATTCTCTACATGTTCAAAATCGATCGCCCGCACCCGTTCGTCGCGCTCGCCATCCGGCGATTTCACCTTGACCGGCACGCCATCGCGCAACAGTTTCCACTTAGCTTCGTTGTGCTGCATCATCGACTTGGCGGGATCGGCGTCGAGCAACACATCCATCGCGGCGATCAACGCTGTTTCGGGCAGCGTAGGATTCAGGCGATGCAGCGCGGCTTTGAGCTCACGGGTAAGCACCACTTCCGAACGGTCGCGGCGACCTAGCAGCGAATCCGGGCCGTAGGTTTCGCTGTCGAAGGCATAAATAGAGCGCCAGCCCAGTATGTCCTCGAAGTAGTCAGCGGCGGGTTCCTGAACTAAGCGGTCTTCTGAGTAATCACGGCGGGCCATAGTGGTTTACGCGGCCAATTGGCCGGACATGAGTTTAGGGAGCAAGGCATCGCGGGCTTCAGCCAATAAATCACATTTATCGGCAAGAATATTAACCTGTTCAAAGTTAGTCCATACGATGCGATGAAAATCGGCTTGAATATCTTCAGATGGCGCTAATAATTTAAGATTGCCAATGTCTGTACGCCCCAGCTCTAGTTGATTCGTCGCACCACGGCCCATAGATTCAAAAACAGGAGCTAACTCCAACAATGCAACACCTAGAAATCCCATTGTTTTTTCGGATTTTGGTCGCACGATAGTGACATGCGTATCGACTGTGCAGTCAGTAATTTCGCATCGTAGCTGCGCAACACGACCGAGGGTGCCAGCACCAGTTGAGTTAATTAAAATATCGCCTAGCTGCACTAACTTATCTTGCTTAACCTCTTTCGATTGGCGGCGTGCCGGTGCTAAATTCAATCGTCCTTCACGAATACATTTTTGATTAATAATCAAACCCTTGGCTAAATCATCGTATTTTGGTGTAATCCCGCGACTGAGCAATGAGGCAAAATCGGCAATCGGTTTAAGTTCCCAACCTTCCGGCACACCATCCACCACTTTGACTGATTCGTGGCCGGGAAAGCGGAGTTTGACGAACCACTCGCGGTACAACAGCCGCGCTGACTCTTCCAGCAATGCAATCCGGCGGCGGTTGGTGTCGATCAGGTCGTCGTAGGCTGCAAGAGCACTACCAATTTGTTTTTGCAGATTTATTGAAGGACACGGAATAAGTAGAGTTTCTGCATCACCAACTTTCACATGTGACACCGTAGCACCAAACCCCATTCCATGAAACCTAGCTTGTACAGAAGGACTTTGTAGAACATATGCAAGAAAATTCCAATCTAGCAGTTCTGGATTTGGGCGGTAATGAAATAATCTCTGGCCTAAAAAAATATGCTCATCATCATCGAATGTGCAACGACCAACCTCGCCAAGGGGTGCTTCCCTAGTGAGGATGACATCGCCAAAGCGAGGCCTTGATCGCCGAGTCCATTTTTCATAAGTATCTTTCGTTACACGCCGCACATTTTTTACGTCTATAAACCCGCCTTTTACATTGGTCGTACGGATCATTTTGTAAGGGGTGTCGTAATTGACGACAGGAGCTGTCTTGTTCACGCAATCAATTGCGAATTCACATAAATCTGAAATAGGACGAAGCGGCCAACTCATCCCAGCAATTCCTCAAAATTGCTGTTAATCCGTTCTGCCAGCAGCACCGCCTTGTCGTTCAGTTCTGCCAGTTCGCTGTGGATTTCCTGCATGCGCGTCATAAAGGCTTCGTCATCTTCCTCATTATCGCCGCCGACGGCGACACCGACATAGCGCCCCGGTGTCAGGGAATAATCATTAGCTTCGATATCAGCGCGCGACACGCGTTTGCACAGGCCGCCGATGTCTTGATACTCGCCATCCGGAAAACGGTTGAGCAGCCAATGGCCTTGCTGGATAAAGTAAGCAGCGCGTTTCAGCACCTCATAACTCAAATCCCGCACGGTAGCCGCTTCGTGCTTTTTCACATCACGCGGTTGCAACGCCTTTTTGGTATCACGGCAGGCCTCTGCATCGAAGGCTGTCCACAGTCGCGCACGACAGGATTTCTCGGCCATCTCCAGCAATTTCAGCCACGCCTTATGGCGCGATTCCACCGAATGCAGCGCAACCTTCAAGGCCGGTTGCAGTGCTTCGAGTTCGATTTGCAGGTTTTTTACGGATGCGAAGTTCGTAGGTCGGGATTTATCCCGACATTTAGCCGTATGTTCCAGCAAGCTTTTCAGGCTCAAGTCCATGTTCGCCGACTGTGCCTCGGCCACCTGGGCACGAAAGTCGGCTAAAACCGCATCGTCCAGCGCCTGCTCATCCGACAATTTGCCGCGCACGGTTTTTAATGCTGCCTTGTCTTCCGTGGCTTTCGCCAGCTTGACCAGCGCGCCCGACAGTTTCGCGATGGTCTCGCTATCGCTTTGCAGGCGCGCGGGCAGCTTTTCCAGCCAGTCCATTGCGGTGTGCTGGTAGCGACTGACCAGCTCGAAAAATTTGTCCTGCTCACCGCGATACAGCCAGGTGATGGCGGTCAGATTAGCAAGCTGCTCGTCGGTAAACACATGCGATTTAGCCGAGACCACGGTATAAACGTTGCGCGCATCGAGCATCAGCACGCTGTCGAGCAGGGCTTGCGGCTTGCCTTTATCGAAGAACCACAGCGTGCAAGGCAGGCTGCGGGTATAGAAAAACTTGTTGCCGATGGACATCATCACGTCCACATGGCCGGTTTCAACCAGCTTCTGGCGAATTTCCTTGTCCTTATTTCCCGCATCCGACGCGCTGGATGCCATGACGAAACCGGCGCGCCCCGTTTTGTTCAGGTAGCTGTAAAAGTATTGCAGCCACAGACTGTTCGCATTGGAAATCGCTTCGCCGTCATCCTTCTTCTTGCTCTTGGCGGCGGTGCCCGGCAGACCAAAGGGCAGCCGGTTACCTTCACCTACATGCCCCTTGATTTTGTTGAGCTGCACGCCGTCCACGTTAAACGGCGGATTCGCCATCACATAGTCACACTGCCCCAACAGTTCATGCTGGTCTTCATAAAACGTATTGCCGATTTTGATCTGCCCTTCCAAGCCGTGTACCGCAAGATTCATCCGCGCCAGCTTGCTGTTCAGATCGGCCTTTTCCTGACCGTAAAAGGTGATATCGACATCGTTGGTGTTCTTATGGCGCGCCTCTTCGATGAAGTGGCCTGTCTGTACAAACATACCGGCAGAACCGCAGGCAGGATCTAACACCGTGCCGTGATCGGGTTCGATGACATTGACGATCATGCGTACCAGACTGGGCGGGGTAAAGAATTCGCCGCCTTCCTGCGCGCCGCTCATGGCGAACTGGTTGAGGAAGTATTCGTAGATGCGGCCAAACACATCGCCTTTGGCACGCGCCAGCACCGGGCTGTTGAAAATCTTGATCAGTTCCGCCAGCAGATCCGGCTCAAAACCCACATAGTCTTTCGGCAATGCGCCGGACAACAACTTGTTGCCATGCTGGTCGGTGACTTCTTCTTCAATTGCCATCATCGCATCGCGAATCTTGACGCCCAATGAGGCACTTTGCGGCAGACCGGCCAGATAATCATAACGGCTCTTCTCGGGCAGATAAATTGCCGCCTTGCCGCTAAAGCCCAATTTCACCAGACTTTCCCGCACTTCGCCGGTCGCGCGTGCCGGGATCGCCGCTTCGACTTCCGGCAGCAAGGCATTGAATCGGGTGGTGGCATGGCGCAGGAAAATCAGTCCCAGCACAGGCATCGAATATTCGGTTGCGGTGAGTTTGGAGTTGGCGCGCAGCTGATCAGCGGCTTCCCATAAATCGTCTTCTAGTTGCTTGAGTTCTTGATAATCCATCAGATATGCGGCTCGATTAGGTGTTTACGACAACGGATACAGCAAACTGTGCGGTCATTTTCAAGTCGGCTTTGCATGTATCAATACAAGGATAGCGCTTTAACGTTACAGCTTATTCCAGAAATACAATTTTCAGCTCCCTGCCCAGCACCTTGGATAAACGGTGAAGAATTATCAATGATGGATTAGCAACACCACGTTCAAGCTGTGAAACATAGGTGCGATCAACTTCCGCCGCCAGTGCAAGCCCCTCCTGGGAGAGGCCAGCTGCTAATCGCAACACCTTAATCTCTCCACCTAATTGGTCCAAAAGGTGTTTAAAACTTGGATTTTCCATCCGCCAGAGCATGATACTGGCGTGATTATCAGTCCACGGAATATAATCTACAATTATATAATATTGCAGACGAAATTTTTATCATGTTTCACACACATTCATCCTCTGAACTAGAACTCCCTCCCGGCTTGGCTCCTCACGGTACGCGAAGCTGGTACTGGGTTGAACTTCCCCTCCAGCTTCCCTATTTTTGTGTATCAATTGGCATTGATGGCAAGGAGGGTTTACGAAGGCAATTTATTGTCGATCACATAAAGGACGTTCTGACTTTACTTTCCACACAAGCAGAAAAAAACACTATCAATCATGAGGTTGGACTAATTAGTCCCGGATATATGAATGGAACCGATTTCTATAAAATGGGCCGTATCAAAGAAGCGTGGGAGAGTTCAGATGGACATAAATACAAGTATGTAATGGAGGATGGGACAAATCTTTACGACCTAACTATGGGAGGCGGGGGCGTGGATCAAAATTTTGAGTTGATTCTTAGCCTATAGCGCTGCTAATTTGATGATTGTCAGAATTTAACCGGGCACTGCCTTGATGTTTACATGAATCGACTTATGCCTAGCAAACTTAAGCATAATTCAATGTGGCTTGGTGAGAGCGATTGACAGCAAACACATGATGGCCTGCAATGCCTTCTATCCAGAATCTGTACTGCTGAAAACGTAAACGATGCATATGATCATCAAAATATGATGGCGTTGCCGGTATGAGCGGCAGATAACTAGGTAGGCTAGTCACGCTCGGCATTTCGTTCTAACACCCCCAGCATCAGAGCAGATGCACTCGAAACACGCGACAACATTTTCACCTTATCGATTGGTATTCTTGCCTCGTAGTGCGCAATGGCTGCCGCAAGCAAGTTACGCCGCTGTGCATCAGCATCGTCTGTCCATAGGTGACCGTTATACAGTTCGAGTGCAAAATTGAAATCGTTATCCTCTGGAGATATTCGATTAAGTACTGAACTCATTAATGAATCAACAGTGGATTCCTGTAATTTACCCTCACAAATACTCCGCAGCAGTTGTCTTGCAATGCTATCTCCGGTCATCACCGCAGCACGCACCACATCAATTTGTAAACGTATGGAACGCATCAACTCCACGTCGATGCCGCTACCGCCATGCATCGTTCCCTCACCAGTTAGCAACCAATCGATTGAAATTCCGAACACTGTGCGCATGCCCAGTAAGAAATCGGTGCCGGGCTTTTTAATTCCGCGCGCTGCATCACTGACAAAGCCTGCCGACACACCTAGACGACGGGCGAATTCAGCTTGATTGAGTCCTGACTTGGCGATGGACAGCATCAAGCGGGCGGCAACCTCATCCGAATTATAAAGAGAAACTTTAGGATTATCTTGATTCATAATTCTCTATTAAGGTATATTATTCTCTTTAGAGAATAAAAGTTAAGTAACTAGAGATAGATTACCCCCTTAAAATTCAATTGTCACCCCCTTGCATATAAATTATGGATGCCGCCAATATTATTTACCTACTGCGTTGCATAGGAAAATCACAAGCTCAACTTGCCCGCGATCTTGGTATCTCTGGAGGGGTAGTGAATAACGTGATTCATAATCGAATTACCTCACACGCAGTGGCAACCTATATTGCTGAGTTGCTGGGCCGCAACGTGAATGAACTTTGGCCGCAACGATATATTTTTAAACCGCGTGGGCGCACACCACATCGTAGTGAACCGCAAAAGAGTAGCGTGGATGGAGGTGCATCATGACATCGTAGTTAGCCCACAAACATAGGCATGAAAAAGCAAAGGATTCGGAGTTTGGCGCTCCGAATCCTTTTGGATACTGCATGAAACAGGAATTTCAATGCGTATTCTGCTGTTTCAATACACATCTGTCAATACCGGCGGGTGGCCTGATTTATCCCCTTTTGAAAATCCGAGTAAGTCGCGAGGGCTACTTGCGTCGGTACAACTTGGAGAGCACAGCCTACGCATCACATTGTGATGGATGTGCAGGCATCGAAATCATGTGTAACAGGAGAATCGATATGAGAAAGATAAGGCAGGTGCTGCGTCTCACCTTTGATATGGAGCAGAGCAAACGCGCCATTGCCCTGAGTTTAGGAATTTCCCGCACCTCCGTTTCGGATTATTTGACACGTTCTGCGGTAGCAGGTCTAACTTGGCCCCTGCCACCAGATCTGGATGATGCCGAGTTGGAGTTACGCCTGTTCCCATCTCAGCCCAAAGATAATACTTTGCGAAAATTAGAACCAGACTGGCCGAGAATCCATCAGGAATTGAAGCAAAAAGGCGCGACGCTCCAAGGATTTCATGAGGAATATCTAACCGAGTATCCAACCGGACTATCTTACAGTTACTTTTGCCAGCGTCACCGGGAATTCGAAAAAACGCTGAAGCGTTCAATGCGCCAGACCCATGTGGCAGGCGACAAGGTCTTTGTGGACTACGTTGGCCCCACGATGAAAATAACCGATATTGCTACAGGTGAAATCCAAGAGGCCCAAATCTTCGTCGGCGTCTTGGGGGCGTCATGCTACATTTACGCCGATGCAGTCTGGAGCCAGAGTCTACCCAATTGGATTGATTCCCATGCGCGCATGTTCGAGCACTTTGGCGGAGTCCCAGCCGTTGTAGTGTGTGACAACTTGAAATCCGCCGTAATTCGGGCCAGCAAAACTGACCCCACCATTAATTCCAGCTACCAGGAGATGGCGGATCATTACGGGACCATGATTATCCCCGCCAGACCATACAAACCGAAGGATAAGGCTCATGCGGAGAATGGAGTTCTGATCGTGGAACGCTGGATTCTCTTCCGGTTGCGCAAACGCATTTTTACAAATTTAGCTGATCTGAACGATGCCATCCGAGAACTTCTCATTGATGTTAATAACCGCCAATTCAAGAAGCTACCTGGCTGCCGTCGCTCCGTGTTTGAGGCTATCGACCTACCCGCTCTCCGCCCCTTACCACTCGAAAAATATACATTCGCAGAATTCCGCCGATTTCTTGTAGATCACGACTATCACATTGATCTGGGCGACCGGCACCTATACAGCGTGCCCCACACGCTAATTAAAAAGAATGTTGATGTCCGTGTGACTGCCACTACCGTCGAAATCCTTCATGGTGGCCGCCGCGTTGCTAGCCATCCACGTGCTAACAGGCCAGGAAAAACAACTGACAAGGAACACATGCCTTCTTCCCATCGCTATCAGCAGGACTGGAATGAAGACAAAGCGTTGGGCTGGGCGCTGGGCATTGGCCTCAGCACGCATAGATTTTTGAAATTAGCACTATCCAAGTTAACGCGCCGGGAACAATCCATGCGTACAGACGGTGCGCTGAAATCTATGTGCAGTGCGTTCGGCGAAAATCGACTGGAGTCGGCGTGTGCTCGAGCACTTATCATTGGAGCAAATCATGTGAGTCGAGTGCGTAGCATTCTGGAGAATAATCTTGATCAGCAGCCGATTTCTGCACCACCTGCACAGGAAGCAAATTTCGAACACGACAACATTCGAGGCCCCCAATACTACAACTGATCCATTCCATTAAGGAGAACGAAATGCTTATCCAGCAGACCATTAGCAAACTTCAAAATCTACACCTAATAGGCATGGCCAAAGGGTTTGACGATCAATTATCGAGTGCAGCGGCCATGAGCCTCAGTTTTGAGGAGCGCTTCGGAATTCTGGTCGATCAGGAAACCACTTACCGTGAAAACCAGCGCCTAAAGCGCCTGCTGAAAACGGCCAAGCTAAGATGCAATTCCTGTGTCGAGGATATCGACTACCAACACAATCGCGGATTAGACAAGAGCCAAATGGCTTCGCTAGTGACCTGCCAGTGGATTGAGAAAGGTTTGAATCTGATCATAACCGGCCTAACAGGTTCTGGAAAAACATGGCTTGCGTGTACTTTTGGCAATCAGGCATGTCGGCAGGGAAAAACAGTATTGTTCCAGCGGCTACCACTTCTTCTGGAGGAGTTGCAAATCAGCCATGCGGATGGCAGTTTCAGAAAGCGCTTGGCGCAACTCGCAAAATTCGACCTATTGATACTAGACGATTTCGGAATGGCGGCACTGACGATCCAAGGACGAAGTGACATGTTGGAGGTTATTGATAGTCGTGTGGGAGGGCGTTCAACCATCGTCACCAGCCAGATTCCTGTGGAAAATTGGTATGACTACCTAAGTGGCGGAAATCCTACCGTGGCCGATGCCATCTTGGATCGAATAATCAGCGGATCATTGCGCATACCGTTGCGAGGTGAGTCGATGCGAAAACTGCGCAAGTAAACTGGCAATATTTCCAAAGTCAGCAAGAAGCCGATGCTATCCGAAAGGAGCGTCGGCTTTTTTTATAGGGTGGCGGATTTGGAGTATTTTGGGTGGCGGATTTGGAGTATTTTGGGTGGTGGATTTGAAGCATTTTGGGTGGTGGATTTGAAGCATTTTGGCTGGCGGGTTTGCGAGCATTGTCAGTGGCGCTTTTAAAACATTATAAGTGGTGGGTTTGGAGCATTTTGAGTGGTGGCTTTAGAGCATAAAACGCAGTTCATATCGAATAGCTGATTTAACCATTCTACGATAGATTCAAAATCCATTTCAACACCACAACTTTTACCATCAAAACCATATTCTTCGACTTGATTGGAAATATAAGCCAGCACAGCCGATTGCCATGTATATCTTCCTCCATCAAATGCATTTTCACCAGGAACAAAGACAGACAATGCTTTTAGTTGTTCATTCGTTATTTGTGCTTTCGCAATATTACGTCGGGTTTTCTCAGGGGGTTTGAGCATTCGGTAGTTTGCAAACTTGTCCGACTCTGCCTTTCTACTGGATTCCCATTCGTTTTCCCTTTTTGTAAGATATTCCTGTTTAAGCTTCTCCGTTAAAGGATGGTAAAGCCATATTCCAGAACTGGGAGAACCGAAAAGATATTTATTGAGTAGTGAAAAGTCTAGCTTTTCACGGGCTGACGAAATATCAATCTCAATTGCACGGATTCCACGACTTTTAATCTTTGCTAGTTTTTCATCATCCACAAAATGAGTAACTGCAATCTCGATTAAAACCTCATTACCGCCCGAATCCACTATTACAAGATCGGGTCGAAAGCCATTCAACCAAGGCTCAATACGAACTTCAGAAAGTTGTTTTACATTCGATGTATAGATATTTTGGGTTGATTCCTTACATCCATAACCCCCTGGAAGGTTAAGATCCACAGCAGGAAATGAAAATTCCATTCTTTCAGCAATAAGTTGTTTTGCCGCCAAGTGAATAGCCGTTTCAAAACCATTTTTGCAATCTTCTCCAGCAGCATGAGCGAAGTGAGGCGTTTGAGCCTTTTGCCTTGCAATCAATGGATGATGACAACCAGGACAAACACAAACACAAGATTTTCCATTCGAAACTTGCCTAGGTTCATACAGGGAACCGTCTTTAAAACCAAAAGGAACCAGTAAAGACATGGTTCAGGCAGAAGCCTTCACATGCAGCATTTGACGGCATCGTGGAAAATTCAAACAACCCCAAAAATCACCGCGTTTGCCCGAACGCCGCAGCATTTTCACGCCACATGACGGACAGGAAGGCGTGGTGTATTCACCCGCCGTCGCTAAATCCAATAGTCGTTGCTGTGCATCGGCTGGAAGCCGTTGAATCATCGCCAAGAACATTTTTCCATCAATCAGCGTAATGCCGTTGGCTTTCGCAATCTCGATAGCATCTGGAGAATAAGATCCTGAAGCCATAAAGAATCCTTTCGGAATTTTCTCATGGCTCATCACCCCTAGAAACTCACGAATGGGTTTAACACCGACAAACTTGGTATTCCATGCCTTGCATTGCACCAGTGAAGTCGGTTTTCCCGAATCATCCTGAAACAACTTAATGTCGATTCCTCCATCTGCTCCCAGCTTGGTCAGTTCAGCCCGAATGCCTTTCTCTTTGTAATAGGCGGCGGAAATGTCCTCAAATAGCTTCCATTCTATTTTCTGTAACAACTCCATTGACCATGTTGACGGGCGCTGTGTTGCACTAGGAACGCCCAGATTTCCCCATTGCGTAGCCGTTTTGGACCAACCGTGAACAACTTGGTGTTCTGGTTCGTTGTTTTGCTGGTTTTCCTGGCGTTTATGAAGCGGGACAACATTGCTTTGAGGAAGTGTAGTATTTGAATCCGGTTTGATTTTAAGGAAATAGTTAACGATGGCTATTAGAGCAAAGAATCCACCAGGCAGAATCAGGAAAAGCCTAACGGTTCCCAGTAAGGTTTGAATCAATGCATTCTTACCCGCAAAAAATGGAAGAACGATGAATGCAACCGCGAAAAATCCAACCGAAAGAAAAGCCGAAAACCACCATTCAGAACGTACCGCTGTCAGAACAAGTGATTCGTTGTTGCGTGAATAACGTCCTTTTTTCATAGATTATTCAACTGAAATAGTTAGTGGATTTATGGCGTATCCATTGTAGAACTTCTATTCAGAATCCACAAAGGAAAATCCCCGCCGAAGCAGGGATTCCAAAACCATTTTCAAGCCCTAAACGTCAACACGATTTCGGAGGGGCTTGCAAAAATCACCGCTTTTTACTTCGCCATAGCCAGCCAATTTAGACTAGAATCCGCGTCGCATTTTTTAAGGTCAATAGCTTGCTTTAGTCTAGCCCTTAAGAATATGTCGTCAGAAAATGTATTTTTATTTTTATCCCGTTGGAGAAGCACATGCCTGCACAAAAGAACAAAGCCGCCGCGCCCTATAAAGCAAAAAAAGGCGAGGAATACATGAACCCGAATCAACTGGCGCACTTTCGCCAAGTCATGCTCTCAATTAAAGCGGATTTGGGCGCAGACATCGATCGCGCCGTCCACGCAATGCAGGCCGATGCCACGTCGTTTGCTGACCCCAATGACCGCGCCTCACAAGAGTCCGACAACAGTCTCGAGCTGCGTAACCGTGATCGCGAACGCAAACTGATTAACAAAATCACTGAAATGGTTGCCAAAATAGACGCTGGGGATTATGGCTATTGCGACAATTGTGGTGTCGAAATTGGCCTGAATCGCCTCGAAGCTCGCCCCACTGCGACCTTGTGTATCGACTGCAAAACGCTAGACGAAATTCGTGAAAAGCAAGTAGCTAAATAATTTAGCTACTTGCTCTAATTCTCACCAAAAGCAGGTTGCCAAATAAGTTTGGCAACCTGCTTTCAGTGAATGCTTAACTTTAGGTTAGTCGCAACTAAAAGCAAGTGGCTAAATAATTAACGACTGGCTTTCGTTGCCATCAAAAGCAGGTGTAAAAGTCCACGCTGTTGACCTTTCACTAACGACGCTAGAGAATGCACAGCGGCAAAATTTCAGTCGCTAAAATTTTATATAGGGAATCTCACCATGAAAAACTTTTCGACTGTGTTACTTGCATTGATGTGTGCCTTTAGTTTCTCCGCTCAAGCCGATATGGTTACAGCAGCTCAAGCCGCCAAAGATTATGGGACATTTGCCAAACGTCTCAACCCAAAATCAACTTTATCAGCTGATGCAGGCCGCGCTTTTTACACCAAAAAAGTAACCGCCAACGGTAAAACATTTTCCTGCTCGGATTGCCACAAAGACAACCCTGCTTTGATGGGTGAACACTACACGCTCGGCGACCCAATCAAGCCACTTGCACCGTCAGCAAACCCGAGTCGATTTTCTGATTTGAATAAGTCAGAAAAGAACTTCACTAAGCATTGCAAAGACTTGTACAACCGCAACTGTTCACCACAAGAAAAAGCAGACTTTGTTACTTACTTATTAACAGTTCAATAAACTTAGTAACGTATAAAAAAATGGCACGTTTTAACGTGCCATTTTTTTATACCGATACAGTACATAAATAAGCCCCGCCAGTGATGACGGGGCTTTTTAGCTACAGCTACGGCCTATTCACTTCCTTAGCGACTACTCGCATCGCTCACCGCTGGCACAGGTGCAGGAATTAACGCTTTCATACTGAGTTTCATGCGACCTTTTTCATCCAATTCGAGCAATTTCACTTTGACGATTTGACCTTCTTTCAAAAAATCGCTCACGGCATTCACACGCTCGTGGGCGATTTGTGAAATGTGCAGCAAGCCATCTTTGCCCGGCAAAATTGTGACCAATGCGCCGAAGTCCAACACTTTCACCACAGGGCCTTCGTAAACTTTGCCGACTTCAACGTCCGCAATAATGTCCAAAATACGCTGTTTAGCGAGCTCGCCTTGTTCGGTGCTGGTGCAAGAAATGCTCACATTGCCTTCATCGTCGATGTCGATGCTGGTGTTAGTCGCTTCAGTAATCGCGCGAATTACCGAGCCGCCTTTACCAATAATGTCGCGTTTTTTCTCAGGATTCACTTTCATCTTCACGGTGCGTGGCGCGAACTCGGAAAGCTCGACGCGCGCGGCTGGCATAGACGTTTTCATCAAGCCCAAAATGTGCATCCGACCTTCACGCGCTTGCGTCAACGCAGCGTGCATAATTTCACGCGTAATACCGTTAATTTTGATGTCCATTTGTAAAGCAGTCACGCCAGTTTCTGAACCCGCCACTTTGAAATCCATATCGCCCAAATGATCTTCGTCGCCCAAGATGTCGGTCAACACGGCGAAGCGTCCGCCTTCCTTAATTAAGCCCATCGCAATGCCCGCGACGTGCGCCTTGAGCGGTACGCCCGCATCCAGCAACGACAAACAACCGCCGCACACCGAAGCCATTGAGCTTGAGCCGTTTGATTCGGTAATCTCCGAAACGATGCGCATCGCGTAATTAAAATCTTCCGCACTTGGCAACACTGCTGCCAGGGCGCGCTTTGCCAAACGACCATGCCCAATTTCGCGGCGTTTTGGCGTACCGACGCGACCTGTTTCGCCCGTTGAATACGGAGGGAAGTTGTAATGCAGCATAAAGCGATCTTCAGTCTCGCCTTGTAAGCCATCAATTTTTTGCGCGTCACGCATACTGCCCAATGTCGCCACTACGATGGCTTGCGTTTCGCCGCGCGTAAACAACGACGAACCATGTGCGCGCGGCAACAAACCGTTGCGGATGCTAATCGGACGCACGGTGCGCGTATCACGACCATCAATGCGCGGTTCGCCGCTCAAGATTTGTCCGCGCACGATTTGACCTTCTAACGCGCCAAACAATTCATTGATTTGATTGTTACCCATCTCGGTAAAATCTTTTGCCACAGCAGCTTTAACCTCGGCATGAATCGCCGCAATCGCCACCGTGCGCTGCTGTTTAGAACGAATCGCATAAGCCTGTTGCAACGGCACCTCGGCAAGCTGCGCAACGTAAGCAATCAACGCCTGATTTTTCGCGGGTGCAACCCACTCCCACTCGTCTTTACCCACCGCGTCCGCCATCTCGTTAATAGCGGTAATCACCACTTGCATTTGCTCGTGACCAAACATCACCGCGCCCAACATAATTTCTTCGGACAACTGTTGCGCTTCCGACTCCACCATCAACACAGCGCGATCCGTACCTGCCACGACTAAATCCATTTGCGAAGTTTTCAGTTCAGCTTGAGTCGGATTGAGCAAGTATTCGCCGTTGACATACCCCACGCGCGCCGCGCCAATCGGACCATCAAACGGAATGCCCGAAATCGCCAACGCCGCCGATGCGCCGATTAAAGCGGGAATATCCGCATCAATTTCGCTATCCGATGAAATCACCATCGCGACGATTTGCACTTCGTTATAAAAACCTTCAGGGAAGAGCGGACGCAGCGGGCGATCAATCAAACGTGAGGTGAGAATTTCTTTTTCGGAAGGACGACCTTCGCGCTTAAAAAAGCCGCTCGGAATCTTGCCGTTCGCGTAAGTTTTTTCTTGGTAATCGACCGTCAATGGAAAAAAATCTTGCTCAGGTTTGGCATCTTGGCGACCTACCACCGTCACCAAAACAACGGTGTCATCCAAACTCACCAGCACCGCACCTGTTGCCTGACGCGCGATTTCACCTGTCTCAATCGTGAGTTGATGCTTGCCAAATGCGAAGGATTTTTTATAGTGACTCATGGAATGCTCCAAAAAATAAAAGCGCAAAACTGCGCTTGAGGTAAAAGATAAAAAGGGTCGCTATTGCGACCCCTTCTTTGCACTGCGTAGCGACTACTTACGAATAGCTAAGCGTTCAATCAGTGTGCGATAGCTCGCATCGTTTTCGCGCTTGAGGTAGTCAAGCAACTTACGGCGGCGGCTAACCAAGCGCAACAAACCACGACGTGAGTGATTGTCTTTAGCGTTTTCTTTGAAATGCTCAGTCAAATAAGTGATACGAGCCGTAATCAAAGCCACTTGAACTTCAGGTGAACCTGTATCAGTTTTAGCACGTTGAAAATCTGTCACGATTTGCGCTTTTTGCGCAGCGGTAATTGCCATTGGTTTTACACTCCTAAAAAAAGTTGCGCATTCTAACCCCGAATGCCTTGCTGACTCAACCATAAATTGCGATTTTTTATACAGCTCAAACAAGTTGCACAAATGTACGCAATTTGTACGCTACGGTTGAGAGTACTTACTCCGATAAAACACTAGCCACAATCGCCGCCGACCTTGCGATGCCTGACAGCAATCGTTCTGGGGCGACGCGGCGACCTGTCTGTAATGCCACGCCGACAAAGCCTTGCGCACCATACAGGGCGATGCGTCCGTCGGGCAAGCCTGTTTCTAAACTCAGTCGTTGACCTTGCGCCATACGTTTGATTTGCACCTCGTCTAGCTCTAGGCGCGGCATGGTAGGCAATAAACTATCAACGGGCTGTAAGGTCGCGAGCAGTTGTGCTTCGCTCATCTCAGCCAGTTGTTCCAGCGTGTAGGCGTGGGCTAAATCGAAATGGGCAATCGCGGTGCGGCGCAGCGCAATTAAATGTCCGCCGCAACCCAACGCAGCGGCGATGTCTTCGCCCAAGGTGCGGATGTAAGTGCCTTTGCTGCATCGCACCGACAGCTCTAACTCATTGCCGTCAAAACGCAGCAGCACCAGCTCGTGTATCACGATGTCGCGCAGTTCGCGTTCGATGGTGATGCCCGCACGGATGTATTCGTAGAGCGGTTTGCCTTGATGTTTGAGCGCGCTGTACATGGGCGGCAACTGTTGTTGCGCACCACGAAATTGCGCCAGCACAGCTTCAACTTCTGCCAAGGTCGCCGTGACTGCGCGGGTTTCCAACACTTCGCCCTCTGCATCACCTGTGGTGGTGGTCACACCCAGCCGCACCGTGGTGCGATAGGTTTTATCTGCGTCGAGTAAGGCGTTTGAAAATTTGGTGGCTTCGCCAAAACAAATCGGCAAGAGGCCTGTGGCGAGCGGATCTAGCGTGCCAGTGTGACCGGCTTTTTCCGCTTGAAACACGCGGCGCACTTTTTGCAAAGCGTCGTTCGAGCTGAGTTCTAATGGCTTGTCGAATAACAAAACACCGTCCAGAGGACGGTATCTTTTAGCGGGCTTAGTCGTTGGATTCGGCTTCATTGCTATCCGAATTAAGCTTGTCCGAGGCGACGGCTTTATCTATCAGTTGCGATAAATGGCTGCCGCGCTCCACCGATGCGTCAAACACAAAATGCAGTTGCGGCATGATGCGCAGCTTCAAACTACGCGACAACTGGCTGCGTAAAAATCCACTGGCTCTATCCAAACCTTCTTGCGCTTCGGCGTGTTTACCATCCAAGCGCGTGAAGAAAATTTTCGCGTGAGAATAATCCCCCGCCACTTCTACACCCGTGATGGTCACCAGCTTGACGCGCGGGTCGTTGATCTCTAAACGGATCAGCTCGGCAACTTCACGTTGCATTTGCTGACCAACGCGGTCGGTGCGTGCGTAATTCGCCATTACAGTAAGGTACGCGCAACTTCGACGATTTCGTAGGCTTCCAGCTTGTCGCCCACTTCCAAATCATTAAAGCCCTTCAACGACAGACCACACTCGAAATTATTTTTCACCTCGCGCACGTCATCTTTGAAGCGTTTCAACGAATCCAGTTCGCCATCGTGGATGACCACGTTGTTGCGCAATACGCGTACTTTCGCGCCGCGTTTAACGATACCTTCCAGCACCATACAACCCGCAATCGTACCGACTTTAGACACGGTAAAGACTTGGCGAATCTCCACCATACCCATAATGCTTTCGCGTTTTTCGGGAGCCAACATGCCTGACAACGCTGCTTTAATTTCATCGACCATCGCGTAGATGATGTTGTAGTAACGTATGTCCACGCCAGCCGATTCCGCCAGCTTGCGCGCAGCCGCATCGGCACGCGTATTAAAACCAATCACAATCGCTTTAGAAGCCAACGCCAAGTTAATGTCGGACTCGCTAATCGCGCCCACACCACCGTGTATCAAGTTCACTTTTACTTCGTTAGTAGAAAGTTTTTGCAACGATTGTGCAATCGCTTCCGCCGAACCTTGTACGTCAGATTTCACAATCAAAGACAAGGTGCTGACTTCGCCTTCCGCCATTTGCTCGAACATATTTTCCAACTTGGCGGCTTGTTGTTGCGCCAGTTTCACGCCACGGTATTTGCCTTGACGGAACAGCGCGATTTCACGCGCACGTTTTTCGTCCGCCATGACCATCAAGCCTTCGCCTGCGGCTGGCACTTCTGACAAACCTTGAATTTCAACTGGAATCGACGGACCCGCTTCGGTAATCGTTTTGCCGTTTTCATCCAACATGGCGCGCACGCGACCAAAGACCGACCCCACCAACACCGCGTCACCGCGCTTCAAAGTACCAGACTGAATCAACACGGTTGCAACCGGACCTTTACCTTTATCCAAACGCGCTTCAATCACCAAACCCTTAGCGTGACTAATACGCGGAGCTTTGAGCTCCAACACTTCGGCTTGCAGCAAAATGCCTTCCAACAATGCGTCGATACCGACACCTGTTTTTGACGACACTTCCACAAACATCGCATCGCCGCCCCAATCTTCTGGCACGACACCTTCGGCAACCAATTCTTGTTTGACGCGTTCGATGTTGGAGTCTTGTTTATCGACCTTAGTAATCGCCACAATCAAGGGCACGCTACCCGCTTTCGCATGAGCAATCGCTTCTTTGGTTTGCGGCATCACGCCGTCATCAGCTGCCACCACCAACACCACAATGTCAGTTGCCTTCGCACCACGCGCACGCATTGCGGTAAACGCTTCGTGACCCGGTGTATCTAGGAATGTCACCATCCCGCGCGGCGTATCCACGTGGTACGCGCCGATATGCTGGGTAATCCCGCCTGCTTCGCCTGAGGCGACACGGCTACGACGGATGTAATCGAGCAAGGAAGTTTTACCGTGATCAACGTGACCCATCACGGTGACCACAGGCGCACGCGCTTCCAGCGGTGCATCTTTATGCTCTTCGTCATCCGCCAAATACGCATCAGGATCATCCAACTTAGCAGGCTTGGCGATATGACCCATTTCTTCCACCACGATCATCGCGGTTTCTTGATCCAACACTTGATTGATGGTGACCATAGAACCCATCTTCATCAAGGCTTTGACAACTTCCACGCCTTTGACGGACATCTTTTGCGCCAACTCAGCCACCGAAATGGTTTCAGGCACAGCCACTTCATGCACCACCGCTTCAGTCGGCATCACAAACGATTCGCCTGCGGCTTCGGGAGACACATGTTTGCTATGTTTATCGTGACGTTTGCCACGACTAGGCGTACCCCAAGCACCGGTGCGACTGCCCGCATCTTTGCCTTGCGGACGTTTATTTGCAGCTGGTGCGTCAGGACGACCGGCAAACTTATTGACGGGTTTGGCAGGCGCATTGGCAGCAGGACGGGCAGCAGGACGCGTGATTTTATCGCCTGGTTTAGCGGCGGCTTTATGCAGCGTGCCTTCTTTGACTTCAACTGGTTTTGCGATAACAGGGGCAACCGGCGCGACCTCAACAGGGCGACGTGCCACACGGCGCAATACAGGCGCACCGATGACAAACTGCGGCGCACTACTGTCTGGCACGACAGCGGCAGGTACGACAGGTGCGACTACAACAGGTACGACAGCAACGGGGGCCGCGGCAATGACGACTTCAGCAACCACTGGCGCAGCAGCGACCACAACAACAGGCGCAACCTCAACAACCACAACAGGAGCAACCTCAACAACCACAACAGGAGCAACCTCAACAATCGTGGAAGCCACTACAACTTCGACCACAACAGGTGCATCCACCAGCACGTCGGGCGCATCTCCCGCTTTAGCTTTGTTCCGCAATTTTTTCATCTGCAACTCAGCGGCTTGACGCTCCGCCAACTCGGCTTGCAAGCTCGCTTCTTGCTCACGCAAAACACGCTGCTGATCATCGAGCACCACAGGCGCGACAACCGCCGCCGCGACCACAACAGGTGCGACAGCGACGAGTTCAGGCGTAGCAATAACACGACGTTTACGCGTTTCAACCACGATGCTGCGCGCGCGCCCTGTGCTGTCAGCCTTCTTGATTTCGCTAGTTTCGCGACGTGCCAAAGTGATTTTTTTCGCGCCAGCATCTGCGCCATGCGATTTTTTCAAATGACCCAACAACTGTGTTTTGTCTGCCTCAGAAACCGCATCAGCATCGTTCTGCTTAGGGATACCTGCGGATTGAAGTTGCTCGAGCAGCAAAGCAACTGGCAAACCCAGTTCAGTTGCAAATTGCGCTACGTTTAATTTTCCCATTTTGTTCCTTTAACTACTTATTCTGAGGTGACACAACGATTGCCAAACATCCGACTCGCACAGGCGTTGCGGCGCGTTTATTCAAACTCGCTTAGGCGAACCAAGGTGCGCGCGCTTGCATAATCAGCGCGTTCGCACGCTCTGCATCCATGCCGCACAACTCGACCAATTCATCTACAGCCAAATCCGCCAAATCTTCCGTGGTGACGATACCTTTCGCCGCCAAAGTGCGCGCCGTATCAACATCCATGCCGTCCAACTTAGAAAGATCTTCGATGCCGTGCTCTACTTTTTCTTCGTTGACAATTGCCGCCGTCAAAATCGCATTACGCGCACGACTACGCAGCTCTTCGACCGTGCCTTCGTCAAAGCCTTCAATGCTCAACATTTCCTCAACTGGAACGTAAGCCACTTCTTCCAAAGTATTGAAACCTTCTTCAACCAAAATATCGGCAACTTCTTCATCCACATCCAACTTAGCAATAAACAATTCACGCACTTTAGAAAACTCTTGCGCATGTTTTTCGCTGGATTGCTCGACCGTCATAATGTTCAGCGTCCAACCTGTCAGCTCAGAAGCCAAGCGCACGTTTTGACCGCCGCGACCAATGGCTTGCGCCAGATTTTCTTCTTCAACCACCACATCCATGCTGTGCTTATCTTCATCCACCACAATGCTGCTCACTTCGGCAGGAGCCAAAGCATTAATGACGAAAGTTGCGGCATCGTCCGACCACAAAATAATATCGACGCGCTCACCAGCCAACTCGTTGGTCACGCCTTGCACACGCGAACCGCGCATCCCAACGCACGTGCCAATCGGATCAATGCGTGGGTCGTGCGAGCGCACCGCAATTTTGGCGCGTGAACCCGCATCGCGGGCAGCATGCATAATTTCCAAAACTTGCTCTTCAATTTCAGGCACTTCCAACTCGAACAATTTAATCAACAGCTCATTAGACGTGCGCGACAACACCACTTGTGGGCCGCGCGGCGTACGGTCAACACGCAACAAAAATGCTTTGATGCGATCGCCGACGCGCACGTTTTCTTTAGGAATCAGCTGATCGCGAGGCAACAACGCTTCGATTTTGCCGAACTCAACAATCACATTGCCGCGCTCAACACGTTTAACCGTACCCGAGACCAAATGTTCTTTACGATCCATAAAGTCAGCCAAAATCTGCTCGCGTTCCGCGTCACGAATGCGCTGGAAAATCACCTGTTTGGCGGCTTGCGCACCGATACGACCAAAGTCGATTGACTCCAATGGCTCTTCAATAAATTCACCGAGCTGGATTTCGGCATCGTGCTTTTGCGCCTCGACCAACTTGATATGCAGCTCAGGGGTTTCAAAGGTTTCGTCATCCATGACTTCCCAGCAACGGAACGAAGTGAACTCACCCGTGTTGCGATCAATCGCCACGCGTACGTCCGCCTCTTGTTCGTCAAAACGCTTTTTGGTGGCCGACGCTAACGCTGACTCCAGCGCGCCAAACACCACCTCTTTATCCACGTTCTTTTCACGCGACAAGGCATCTACCAACATCAACACTTCTCTGCTCATACCATTTCTCCAGCTAATTACTTGTATTTTTTAGAGCGCGCAGCTTGCACACTCGTGATTAAAAAGTCGGCACTAAACGCGCCTTTTCCACATTCGACAACTCGATCGCAACGACCACGCCATCCATATCAATTTGCACCACACCTGCATTCAATTCACCAATCAAGCCGACAAAATTCTTTTGTCCGTTAAGTGGCATACGCAATTTGAACTTAGCTTTTTCGCCTGCAAAACGCACGAAATCCGCTTCTTTTTTCAGCGGTCTATCCAAACCTGGCGACGATACTTCCAAGCGGTCGTAATCGATGTTCTCCACCAAAAACAAGCGCGTCAATTGATTGCTGACAATCTGGCAATCGTTCACGTCTATGCCTTCAGGCTTATCCAAATACACGCGCAGCAAGCCGCCACCCGCATGTTCCACATCGACCAATTCGTAACCTAAGCCCGTCACCGTCGTTTCAATTACTTTCAAAGCATGCATATTTTCTGTCCCACAAATAAAAAACGGGCCGAAGCCCATCTCAAAACGCGGCGCATTATAGCAAAGCTCGCCAGTAAAAGAAACGAAGTTCCGCGATTTGTGTAAAACAAGCTGATTATTTTCAGTAAACTAGCAACTTCATCGCACTCAGCAAGCCTCGCAATGTCGTTTTTCTCTCAGCAAAAATCTCCGCTTTTCGCCCCCCTTGCCGCCCGTCATCGCCCGTCTGGATTGAATATCTGCCTAGCTCGCACCAAAGGGAGCTTTGCTGACTACATCACAGCGAGCCGCGCGATGTTGCAAAGGGCACATCAACCACTCGCCCGCGCAAATCTTGAACAAGTGGTCGCGGGGAACTCGCCTTTTGAATTAAAACCTGCCTTGCCCACCGCAAAATTTGCAGGTCAAAATAAATCCTATCGTCGCGGCATCGTGCTCACGCATGGGCTGACCGACTCACCCTATTTCATGCGCGCACTGGGCAAATTTTTTGCCGCGCAAGGTTTTGTGGTGATGGCGATTTTGTTACCTGGACACGGCACGCAGCCGGGCGATTTACTCAAGGTGCATAGTGACGAATGGGCGAAAACCTTGGCGTATGCAGTGGAATGTATGGCGCATGAAGCCGATGAAATTTACTTAGGAGGGCTATCGACAGGCGCAACTTTAAGCCTTCAACACAGCTTGCATGATGCGCGCATACGCGGTCTATTTTTATTTTCGCCGGCTCTGAAAATCACACCACTCGCGGCACTGGCGCAATTTCATTCCCTCAGCAGTTGGTTGCTGCCACGCAGTGCGTGGGTGGAGATTCAGCCAGATCGTGATTTATATAAATACGAGTCACTGACTAAAAATGCCGTGGCGCAAATTTACGCATTGACCCAAAGCGTGCAACGCCAATTGCGCCAGCACGCGCTGAACGTGCCGATTTTTA
>JBJORQ010000017.1:0-38968 GCA_046049345.1 Pseudomonadota bacterium
GCCGCGCCTGCTGCACCACCGAGCGCACCACCAATAATCGCGCCATTACGACCACCCATGTTATGACCGACCGCCGCACCCGCACCGCCGCCCAACGCGCCACCTAATACCGCGCCTGCATCCAGCGCGTAAACATTCACGCTAGCCGACAATAACAATAAAATTGCGAATGATTTTTTCATGGTCTCTCCAATTCAATAAAATTTAACGACTAAAAGTTTTTACAGCGTCGCTTCGTCAGCGGGGGCGCAGTTTAGTTCCTAATGACAATTTTCATCAACTAGATTCGCGTGATATTCTCGCGCACTTTTTTAACGCACTATCCACCGCGAAACCATCATGCCAGTCTCCATAAAATCAAAATCCGAAATCGAAAAAATGCGCGTCGCAGGTCGATTAACCAGTGAAGTGCTTGACTACATCGCACCCTTTGTTACAGCGGGCATCACCACTAATGAGCTGGATAAGTTATGCCACGACTTAATTGTCGATGTGCAACACGGCATCCCCGCGCCGCTCAACTACGCGCCAGGCGGACATAAACCGTATCCAAAATCTATCTGCTCGTCGGTGAATCATCAAATTTGCCACGGCGTACCCAGCGACAAAGCGTTGAAAAATGGCGACATCGTCAACCTCGACATCACCGTTATCAAAGATGGTTATCACGGCGACAGCAGCCGCATGTTTTATGTGGGCGAACCGTCCATACAAGCCAAGCGTTTGTGCGAGATTACTTATCAATCTATGTGGCGCGGCATCCGCACCGTTAAGGCGGGTTCGTATCTGGGCGATGTGGGGTTTGCGATACAAAGTTTTGTTGAACCACTGGGCTATAGCGTGGTGCGTGAATTTTGCGGACACGGCATCGGTGCGAAGTTTCACGAAGAACCGCAAGTGCTGCATTACGGTCGTCCCAAGACAGGTTTAAAACTTGAATCTGGCATGATTTTCACCATCGAACCGATGATTAACGCGGGCAAAAAAGACATCAAACAATTGGGCGATGGCTGGACGGTAGTGACCAAAGATCACAGCCTGTCCGCGCAATTTGAACATACGATTTTAGTTACGGACACGGGCTACGAAGTCTTGACAGTTTCCGATGGCTGCCCAGCGCCAAACTTTGGCTAAAAAATTTTCAATTGGAGGGCGGATTCAACTCTGGAGTGCCGTTTTTACAAACAAATTAGGTAATGAACTGCGGTAGCAGCCTGCCACTTAAACGACTAAGTAAAAGGAGCACGAATGAAGCCTTACACACAACTCACCAGTGAGCAAAGATAAACGATCGGGACTCAATACACCATGCTTAAAAAAACCGTTTTAGCTTTGCAGTTGCTTGCTTGTGCCTGTAGCTTCAATAGCACTTGGGCAGCAGACGCTATTTTACCAATGCAAGCCATTGCCACCACCGTTGCGCTGACTGCGTCTTCTGTCGCGGCGCAATCTTCTGTACCTGTGACGCCCCAAGCGAGCAAATTTCCAGTCACACTGGACGGCAATGAGTTGATGGTCATTTCAAGCAGTCCAGTAAGCTCATTAACACCACAGAAACGCGCCGAGCTTGTACAACAAAATATCCAATCTTTTGCAAAAGGTCGGAGCAATCCCAATACGCTAAAAATCACTCAGAACAATGGCGGCTATGAGATTGGTAACAAGCAAACGGTATTGATTGTGGTTAGCGAAGCCGATGCGCTGCCTACTGGCAAAACCGCAGCCCTGCTTGCTCAAGACACCTTACAACACCTTCAACTTGCCGTTACCAGCTATCGCGCCCAGCACTCTTGGGAAAGTTATGCTTTGGGTACGGTTTATACCTTGCTGGCGATTCTGCTGTTATGGCAGGCGTTACGTTGGAATAACCGTGCCTTTGTTTGGCTAAACAAGAAACTGGCGGTGTTACACGAAAGTGGCACACGCGGCTTGCAACTCAAAGGAGCCGAAGTGTTATCGGCGCATCAACTCGAAAACTTGGTGTTATTGGCACTAAAAGCCTTGCGAATGTTAGGCGTGTTGCTTTGCTGCTATTTTTTACTGCCGCTTATCCTTAGTTTTTTCCCTGAAACCAGCAAGCTCAGCGCAACGGTATTTGATTATTTACTTTCACCATTCACCGCCATCATTTATGGCTTCGTAAACTATCTCCCCAATATGTTTTCGATAGCAGTGATAGGCATCGTGGCTTTTTACGCGCTAAAGGTGATTGCTGCGCTGTTCAGTTTGATAGAACAAGGTGATTTGAAACTCGATTGGTTCTATGACGATTGGGCGCGCCCCACTTATCAGATTGTGCGCTTCTTGATTATTGTGACCACCTTAATCAGTGCCTACCCTTACATACCCGGCTCAAGCTCACAAGCTTTTCAAGGCGTAGGTTTGGTGCTGGGCGCAATCATTTCCTTTGCCTCCTCATCCGCCATTTCCAACATCGTGGCGGGTGTCATCTTGACTTATACCCGTGCATTTAAGTTGAACGACCGCATCAAAGTGGGCGACACCGTAGGCGACGTAGTGGAGAAAACACTGCTAGTCACACGCGTCAAAACTATCAAACATGTCGTCATCACCATTCCCAATTCCTTGGTGATGGGAACACAAATTATTAACTACAGCACTTCTGCGGCTTCAGGTTTAGGCGTGATTCTGCATACCTCAATCACCATTGGTTATGACGTGCCTTGGCATCAAGTCGAGAATTTAATGATCGCTGCGGCACTGGATACCGACAAGCTGTTAAGTGACCCTAAACCATTTGTTCTGCAAACCTCCTTGGATGATTGGTATGTCGCTTATGAAATCAATGCCTACACCAAACAGCCAGAAAAAATGGCAGTGATTTACTCCGATTTACATCGCAACATCCAAAAACAATTTGACGCTGCGGGTGTGGAAATTATGTCGCCGCATTACATGACGTTGCGCGATGGCAATGCTTCTACCGTTCCGAGTGTTCTAACTGCACCAGGCTACGTCGCACCCAGCTTTCAAGTGCAAAGCACGAAGAATGAGTAACGCAATAAATTAGGAAGTTGCTTAGGGAATAAAATGATTACAACCTTATTGATGATTACAGGAATACTCTTCCTTGCTTTGCAACTTGAAGATAAATTTAGAGTACCTACCCCGCTGGGGCTGATTGCACTTTCATTCATTGCACATTTTGCTTTAGCCAACGCTCCCGTCCTCACAGGTGACCAAGCAAGTTTTTCATCGTTGGTAATTTTGCTACTTCCCATTTTGCTCATTTCGGATTCTCTAGAGCTGAAGCTGGCTGACTTGAAGGAACACGGTCTCAGCCTAATTTATTTAGCTATCGTGGCTGTGGTTTTGTCGGTGTTGACGGCTTTATTTATCGCTGACTGGTTATTTGCAGATTACGCGCTGTCCAGTGCTGCCGTGATTGTGTTATTTGCGATGGTCTTGGCAACCGACCCTGTTTCGGTGGTGAGCATTTTTTCCAAATTTGAGTTGCCGCATAAACTCAAGATACTTGCCGAAGGCGAGAGCCTGTTTAACGATGCCACCGCATTGATCATTTTCGTTTTTATCGGGCTGTACGCATTAAATGGCGGTGAAATTTCTACTGGCTATGTTTTAAAAATTAGCTTGTCTGTCGTGCTCGGCTCGATATTAGTGGGGGTAATCATTGGGTTTGCGGGACTGACATTTTTGAAGACCACAGAAAATCGTACTGCTGAAATGATGGTGCTGATTATCACCGGCTATGGGGCTTTCGAGTTGGCAGAACATTTTTATGGCTTGCTCAATTTTTTTGGCGCACATTCGCATATGCACCTATCTGGAATTTTGGCATGTATCTTTGCCACCATTACCGTGCATCATGTGATGACCCAATCACTCGCTAAAGACAGGCAGCAGATGGATAAAGATGAGGCTGAACTGCAACTGGATATTCTGAATAAGAACACCTCTCCCAAAGTCATTAGTAAAGTATTAAGCCGCATTAAAGCTACTGTTGCAGAGCGAGATCGCCATCTGCGCACCAAAGAAGATATTCAACTGTTGGCATTGGTAGCCAATACAATTTTGTTCGTAGCAATGGCGGAAATGATCGACCTCAGTTTGCTGTGGAAATATCGCCTTGAAATTCTAGTGATGTTTTTAGCCACGACAGTAATTCGTGCCGTAATGCTCGGACTATTTGCTTGGATTACCACCAAAACGCCTCACATGGTTGCAGTCAACACACGCTGGTGGAGCGTATTAACATTTGCAGGCATTAAAGGTGGTCTGTCAATTGTGATGCTCAGCATGATTCCCGCCTCGTTTGAACACTTGGAGATGTTCAAAGCCGTTGTGATTGGTGTCATTGTGCTTTCCACCTTTATTTATTCTGGCGTTTTACTCCTCATTATTAGTCGTAATGCAGAACAATTTAATTTGGAAAAAACGGCTGAACATCATTAACTCCAAGAATTTTCTATGCCTTCAATTAGCGAACTGCGCGACGCACTGCGTCGCGACCGCGCCAACCTAGAGCAAAGCTTTTTGCAGCATGGTCAGGTGGCGCGTCAGCTCGTCGCGCACAGCCGCCTGATAGACCAATATCTGCGCCGTGTTTGGGACGCGCTCGCGCTGCCCGAAAATATTGCGCTGGTCGCCGTCGGCGGTTACGGACGCGCTGAACTCGCGCCTAAGTCCGATATTGATTTACTCATTTTGCTCGATGCGACAGCAGACGAATCACTACAAGGAAAACTCACCGAACTGGTCACGCAACTTTGGGATATGGGGCTGGAAGTTGGCCACAGCATCCGCACCATAGACGAGTGCGTGAGCGAATCGCACGACATCACGGTGCAAACCAATTTGCTCGAAGCGCGCTTGATTTGCGGCGATGCAAAACTTTTTGACGCATTGCAAGTCGCCACCAAAACCCATCTGATTCCATGCAATTTTTTTAACGCCAAACTTAAAGAACAGCAGCAACGTCACGCGCGTTTTGTTGATGCCGATTTCAATCTCGAACCCAATATCAAAGAAAGTCCCGGCGGCTTGCGTGATTTGCAAACCGTGATGTGGATTAGTCGCGCGGCGGGTTTGGGCACAACTTGGCAAGAGCTGGCAAAGTCAGGTTTGATCAGCGTTAACGAGGCAAAACAAATCGCCAAGCACGACAATCTGCTGAAAAATTATCGCTCGCGTTTGCATTATTTAGCTAAACGTCGCGAGGACAGATTGCTGTTTGATTTTCAAACACCGCTCGCCGACCAAATAGGCATAGACGCATCAGCGCATCGCCGCGCCTCCGAACATTTGATGCAACGCTATTACCAAACGCGCCGAGCAGTGCGCCAGTTCAACACCATCGTGCTGCAAAATTTGCACGATTATTTGTTCCGCGTCACACCGTTACGCCACCCGCTCAACGAGCGATTTAGCGTGGTCGGCACGCTGCTCGACATACCCGACGAACAATTATTCGAGCACACGCCAGCAGCAATTTTTGAATTATTTTTATTGCTGCAACAGCATCCAGAACTCACCGACTTAAGCGCGAAAACATTGCGCGCGGTATGGCGCGCCCAGCACAAAATCGACACTGGATTTCGCCGCGACGCGGGAAATCGCGTGCGCTTTATGGAAATTTTTCGCCAACCGCAAGGCTTGCTCCATGTGCTGCGGCGCATGAATCAATACGGCATTTTGGGGCGATATATTCCCGCCTTCGGACGCATCGTCGGGCAGATGCAGCACGATTTATTTCACGTTTATACCGTGGACGAACACATCCTGATGGTGGTGCGTAATCTGCGCCGATTTGCCGTGGCGGAATTTGCGCACGAACATCCGATGTGCAGCCAACTCATCAATGCTTTCGCGCGTCCCGAAGTGTTGTATGTGGCGGGTTTATTCCATGACATCGCAAAAGGTCGCGGCGGCGATCACGCGCAACTCGGCAAAAAAGATGCGCGTCATTTTTGCAAACAACACGGTTTAAGTCGCGACGATACCGACCTTGTGGTGTGGCTGGTTGAGCAACATTTGAACCTATCCGCCACCGCGCAAAAACAGGATATTTCCGACCCCGATGTTATCGCTGACTTCGCTGCCAAAATCAAAAATGATCGCTATTTAGTCGCACTGTATTTGCTCACCGTTGCCGATGTGCGCGGCACTAGCCCGAAAGTTTGGAACGCATGGAAAGCCAAGCTGATGGAAGATTTATTCCTGCGCACGCGACGCTATTTAAGCGACGGAAAAGTCGCTGACCGCTTAGGCGAAATACGCAATGAAGCTGCCGCCACCTTGAATTTATACGCGCTGCCCGCCGCCACTTACCAATTGCTGTGGGCGCAGCTTGAAGACAGTTATTTCCTCGACCATGAAGCGCAAGAAATCGCTTGGCACACGCGCTTACTTGCGTTCAAAACCAATGCCGACTCCGCCATCGTCAGCGCACGTTTAAGCCGCGCGGGAGAAGGCTTGCAAGTGCTGGTGTATTGCCCCGACCAACGCGCTTTATTCGCGCGTATTTGCGATTTTTTTGCGCGCATGAATTACACCATCGTCGAAGCCAAAATTCACACCACGCGCCACGGTTACGCGCTGAATAGTTTTCAAATCATGCAAGCCAGCATGAGCAACACTTCGTATCGCGACATCATGGCGTACATCGAATTTGAGCTGGCGCAAGAAATCCAACTCGCCAAAGCGATACACGTCACCGCCAGCGGACGCGTCAATCGCCAACTCAAACACTTTCCCATCGGCAACAAAGTCAATTTGGAAACGGCCAGTCGTGGCTTGTTTATGCTGTCATTTATCGGGGGTGACCGCCCCGGACTATTGGCGCGCATCGCGCAGATTTTCGACCAGCATCAAGTGCGCTTGCATAGAGCCAAAATTAACACGCTAGGCAGTCGCGCCGAAGACGTTTTTTGGGTCAGCGGCACAGGTCTAAATGCCCCAGCCGAATCAGCTGCCTTGCTCACCGAATTACTCGAAAAGGTTTAGCGCGCCTCCCTTATAATGCCCGCCCTTTTCGCATCACTTATTCCCCTTCATGCTGTTTTCGTCCTCTCATGCCAGCCCCCGTTATAGCAATTTGAACGGTTCGTCCGACGCGCTGGCGTTGGCGCAATTAGCCTTGCAAAAATCGCCGCTGGTGGTGATTGCGGCGAACGCTTTGGAAGCGCAACGCTTACGCGAAGAAATCCCATTTTTCGCCCCTGCACTGCGCGTACATTTATTGCCGGATTGGGAGACGCTGCCTTACGATAATTTTTCGCCGCATCAGGATTTAATTTCGGAACGTTTGGCGACCCTGCATCACATCCGCAGTAACGCGTGCGACGTGGTCATCGTACCAATTACCACCGCGCTTTATCCGCTGCCACCCGTCGAACATCTCGCCGCTTATACGTTTTTTCTCAAACGCAACGAAAAGTTAAACATCACGCAATTGCGTGAGCAACTGACCATTGCGGGCTACAACCACGTTCAACAAGTGTTAACGCCAGGCGAATACTGCGTGCGCGGCGGCATCATAGATTTGTTCGCGATGGGCAGCGTGTTGCCGTATCGCATCGACTTGTTCGACGACGAAATCGAGACCATCGCCACCTTCGATGTCGATACACAACGCACCTTGTATCCCGTGCCGGAAATTCGTTTATTGCCTGCGCGCGAATTTCCGCTGGATGAAAAAGGACAGGCAACTTTTCGGCAAAATTTCCGCGAACGATTTGAAGGCGACCCCGCGCGTTCGCGTATTTACAAAGATGTGAGCAAAGGCATCGCGCCTAGCGGAATTGAATATTATTTGCCGCTATTTTTTGAAAAAACCGCCACGCTGTTCGACTATTTGCCTAAACACGCCACGCTGTGTTTGCACCACAACGTCGATGAGGCGATTGCGCAATTCGGCAAAGATGCCGCGTCGCGTTACAACTTATTGCGCGGCGATCCGCAACGCCCGTTGTTGGAAACCAAAGAATTGTTTTTGGATGCCGAACAGTTTTTTATCCGCGTAAAAGAATTTGCACGCTTGGATATTGTCAGCACGCCAACAGCGGCAACGCTGACGTCCTGCCCCACCGCACCGCTGCCCAATATCGCAGTTGATCGTCGCGCCGACAACCCTTTACAGACGTTTCAAAACTTCCAGCAAGACTATGACGGACGCGTGTTATTGCTGGCGGATAGCTTGGGTCGGCGCGAGATTATGTCGGGCTATTTGCAGGAATATGGCATCAAGCCCGCACTGTGCGAAAACTACGCGGCATTCCTCGCCAGCTCAGAAAAATTCATGCTCGCCACCGCGCTGGTGCAGAACGGTTTTGCTTTGTCCGACACTCATCTCGCCATCGTTACTGAAAGCGAGTTGTATGCCGCGCAAGCGCGCAGTCGCTCGGTACGCGCAGCGAAGAAAAGCAATATTGAACACATGCTGCGCGATTTATCCGAACTCAAAGTCGGCGACCCAGTGGTGCATGAACAGCACGGCATCGCACGTTATCAAGGCTTGGTGAATCTCGATTTAGGCGAGGGCGAAAACGAATTTTTATTATTGGAATATGCGGGTAACGACAAGCTCTATGTGCCCGTTGCGCAACTGCATGTCATTAGTCGTTACAGCGGTGGCGCGTCAGAATCTGCGCCTTTGCATAAGCTTGGTAATGGCGCGTGGGACAAGGCGAAACGCCGCGCTATGCAGCAAGTGCGCGACACCGCCGCCGAATTACTCAACATCTATGCGCAACGTGCCACGCGCAAAGGTCACGCCTTCAAGTTGACGCATCACGATTACGACGCATTCGCAGCAGGCTTCGGCTTTGAAGAAACACCTGACCAAGCCGCCGCGATTGAAGCAGTGCTACAAGATTTGCAATCGGGCAAGCCGATGGACAGATTGATTTGCGGCGATGTGGGCTTCGGCAAAACTGAAGTCGCATTGCGTGCCGCGTTCGTCGCGGTGATGGACGGCAAGCAAGTCGCGGTGCTGGTTCCCACCACTTTGCTCGCCGAACAACATTTTCAGAATTTCTCCACGCGCTTCGCCGATTGGCCGATTAAAGTCGCGGAATTATCGCGTTTCCGCTCGGCAAAAGAAGTCACACAATCGCTCAAAGATTTAGCCGAAGGCAAACTCGACATCATCATCGGCACGCACAAACTGATCCAAAAAGATGTGAAATTTCACAACTTAGGTTTGGTCATCATGGACGAGGAACATCGCTTCGGTGTGCAACAAAAAGAACGCTTGAAAGCCTTGCGCGCAGAGGTCGATGTGTTGACACTGACCGCCACGCCGATCCCGCGCACACTGGCGATGTCGCTGGAAGGACTGCGCGATTTTTCGGTGATTGCCACCGCGCCGCAACGTCGTTTGTCGATTAAAACTTTCGTCAGCAATTACAGTCAAGGCATCATCCGCGAAGCCGTGTTACGCGAACTTAAGCGCGGCGGGCAGGTTTATTTCCTGCATAACGAAGTCGATACCATCGCAAATCAGTTGGAAAAATTAGAAGCCTTGTTGCCCGAAGCGCGTATCCGTGTGGCACATGGACAAATGGGCGAGCGCGATTTGGAAGCCGTGATGCGCGACTTCCATCACCAGCGTTTTAACGTGTTGTTGTGCACCACGATTATCGAAACCGGCATCGACGTCCCGACCGCCAACACCATCATCATGAATCGTGCCGATCGCTTCGGTTTGGCACAATTGCATCAGTTGCGCGGTCGCGTCGGACGCTCGCATCATCAGGCGTATGCCTACTTGCTGGTGGATAGTTTGGAATCGGTTACCGCGCAGGCCAAAAAACGTTTAGAAGCGATTCAGGCGATGGAGCAATTGGGCAGCGGCTTCTATCTCGCCATGCACGATTTGGAAATCAGGGGGGCTGGCGAAGTGCTGGGCGAATCGCAAAGTGGCGAGATGCAGGAGATTGGTTTTTCGCTGTATAACGATATGCTGAATGCCGCGATTGCGTCGCTGCGTCAAGGTCACGAACCCGACATGGCACATCCGCTGGGGGTCACCACCGAAATAAATTTGCACGCGCCCGCACTGTTGCCCAACGATTATTGCGGCGACATTCATCAGCGTTTAGTCATCTACAAACGCTTGGCAAGTTGCAGCTCGCAAGCAGATTTGGACGAGATGCACCAAGAGTTAATCGACCGTTTTGGCTTGCTGCCCGAAGCCGCGCAAACCCTGCTCGACAGCCATAGATTGCGCATCCTCGCCAAGCCGCTAGGCATCAGCAAAGTGGACGCATCGAGTGAAGCAATCAGCATCCAATTCGTGCCGAATCCGCCCATAGACCCGATGAAAATCATCACGCTGATCCAGAGCAAACGGCATATCAAAATGAGTGGGCAAGACAAGCTGAGGATTGAGCTCAAACATGAAGAATTGCTGCCACGTGTGGCAGCAATCAAAAACTTTTTTGCGGAATTAAAGTAGCAATCACACTCCGCTTACGGCAATAAAAAAGGCATCCGACTAATATCGGATGCCTTTTTTATTTAAGTCGAAGCGCGCTATTTAACGACGCTGTCGATAACGATATTCAGTCCTTTAGTTCCGGGCTTAATCGCAGCACTCAAGCCTTGTACGTCGCCCGCTTGTGCCATCGGCGTACCCGATTTAGAGATACGCGCCACCACCACAACTTGCGCAAAGCCTGACAGCTTGAGCTGCGGCTGCATCGCCATGCTGTCGTCCAAACTAAACTCCAGCGGCAAGTCTTTCACTTGTTTGCGCAACACCGCCAGCGGCATTTTTGGACCTTCAGCGGCGCGCGCCAAAATGAACACAATGTCATCAGGCGAGACTGACTTTTGCAGCGCCGCACTCAGCGACACTTTGCCCGTAATCGCCTCAGCAGCATGAGTGGCAGCGGCTGGGCTAGCGGCTGAACTCGCTGTGCCGCGATTCAGTTGCGCAAGCTTTTCTTTGCCGCCTTTTTGCATTGCCAAAAATTCACGCGCTTGTTTCACGCCGTCTTGAATCATCTGAATATCTTGATAGTCGGCAGGCAACAACGACACTAATTTTTGCCAATGCGTAATCGCCGCCACATAGTCGCCGCGCTCCATCGCCGCCGAACCTGCCAACGCCAAGGCGGTGGTATTTTTTTCATCCAAGGCCAAAGCTTTATCCAAGAACTTAGTCGGCTCACCGAGCAACGTTTGACCGTGCGCCATGGCATACACGTCGGCATATTCCGTCCAGACTTGCGCTTCATTCGCCACCAGTTTTACCAGTTGCTCGTAAGCCTGCGTGGCTTCGCTATAGCGTTTTAATTCACTATACGAACGTCCCAACTGCACCCAACCATCGGGATTATTGGGCGACTCCGCCAACTTTTTAGCCAACGCTTCCAAGGCGACTTCGGAACGCAACACGCCGAAGCCTTCCACCGCGCTCACCTCAGCTTGTGGCGGCAACAAGGCCTTGGTGCTGCCGAGTTGCAAATACAACAACACACTGGCAATAGGAATCAACAGCGTCATTGCTACAGCTAATTTTTTAGCGGGATTCGACACCACGGTGTTCACCACCGCAGTGCTTTTAACTTCGTCTAATAAACGCGCTTGTAACTCGCGCTGGCCTTGTTCAAACGACTCTTGGTTGAGTAAACCATGCGCCAAATCCGCCGACATTTCGGCGGCTTGATCGCGCAAAATTTCCAAGTTCGCCGCATCGCGTAACACCGCGTTGCTCGTCACATTTTTGCGCCATAAAGGCACGGCTACAAAGCTCACCGCGAGCAGCAGCAACAGCGCGCTCAATATCCAAAATAACATCATGTTTGCGAGTCCTTAGCTGAGTTTAATAAGTCGTTGGCACGTTGCGTCTCTTCGACGGATAACGCCGTTTCAGTGACTGTGGCTTGACGCTTACGCAGCTTATAAAACAACGCCGCGCCACCCAGTGCTAACAAAATAAACGGCGCGCTCCACAAGGGCATAGTTTCATTATCGACTGGGGGATCGAACAACACCGATTTACCAAAGCGTTCGACCAACAAATCCATAATGTCTTGATCGCTCGCACCAGCTTTCATCTTCTCGCGCATGATGGCGCGCACATCGTTTGACCAATCCGAATGTGAGGTCGAAACAGGTTCGCTTTGACACACTAAACAGCGCACTTTTTCCGCCAATTTAATCATGCGTGTTTCCATCACAGGATCGTCGGCGATGTCTTGCGCCTCACCTGCCAAAGCCCACATCGGCACGCACAACAACATCGTCAGGCATAATTTTTTCATCATTTTTTTTCTAACTCCGCGACCAAGGGCAAGATGGTTTCACGCAGATTTTGCGCACTCACCGCACCAATCAATTTGTAAGCAATCCTGCCTTTTTTGTCGATGACATAAGTTTCAGGCACGCCATACACGCCGTAGTCAAAGCCCACTTTGCCATCCACATCCATCGCCGTCAGCGTATAAGGATTGCCCGCTTGTTGCAGCGTTGCCAAGCCATCGGCGCGGCGGTCTTTGTAGTCCAGCCCGACTATCGGCACGATATTTTGCTTAGACAATTCCATCAGCAGCGGATGTTCGTCTTTGCACGCGCCACACCAGGATGCCCAGACATTGAGCAACCAAACTTTGCCTTGCATATCGGCGGGCGAAAATTGTTTCGCTGCATCCTGCAAATTCGGCAATACAAAAGCGGGTGCAATTTTGCCGACTAAAGGCGATGGCACTTCGCGCGTATCGCGCCCCAAACCTTTGTACAAGAACGCGGCTAATACTAAGAAAACCACCAGCGGGATCGTGAAGCGCATCATATTGATTCTCCTTTGTATGCGTCTGCAACAGCCACGCTAGGCTGCGATTTTTTGCTATGAATACGATAACGACGATCGGACACCGCCAAGATGCCGCCCAAGCCCATTAGCAAACAACCGAACCAAATCCAATCCACAAACGGTTTGATATACACCCGCACCGCCCACGCACCTTCGGCTTCAGGAATCGGTTCGCCTAAGGACACATACAAATCGCCAAACACGCCCGTGCTAATCGCGGCTTCGGTGAGTGGCATTCCCGTCACGTTGTACTGACGTTTTTCAGGCTCTAATTCGGTCACCAGCTTGCCATTTTTGCGCACCGTCACATGCCCCACGCCGCCCGCATAATTCGGCCCGGTGATTTCGGTCACACCGTTAAAGCGGAACTCGTAGCCACCCGCTGCCACTGTGTCGCCCACATTCATGCGCACATCGCGTTCGGTCTCGAAACCTTTCACCAACGTCACGCCGATGATAAAAACCGCCACGCCTAAGTGCGCTAACTGCATGCCGTAGTAGCTCAAACTTTGACCGCGCACGCGCTGCATCAAACTCCCCGCGCCGCTCAACCGTCCGCGCAAACTAATCACCAATGAGGCGATTACCCAGAACGCCATCATCAAACCCAGCGCGATAAACGGAGTCCAGCGTCCCAATACCAGCGGCAATAACAACGCCGTGACCACCGCTGCACCAAAGCCCCAACGCACGCGTTTGGCTAATTCAGGCGCAGCCATTTTTTTCCAGCGTGCTAACGGACCTAAACCCATCATCAAAATCATCGGCACCATCAACGGCACAAATACCGCTTCAAAATACGGCGCACCAACTGACAACTTGCCGTAGCCCAGCGCATCCATAAAAAGGGGATAGAGCGTACCGATAAACACCGAAGCCGAAGCCACCGAGAGCAACACGTTGTTGGATAACAACAGCGATTCGCGCGACAGCAGATTGAACTTACCGCCTAAACCGATTTTCGGTGCGCGCCATGCGAACAGCAGCAGCGACGCGCCGATGACCAACACCAAAAAGCTCAGAATAAAAATCCCGCGCTTAGGATCAGCAGCGAAGGAATGTACTGAAGTCAATACGCCAGAACGGACTAAAAACGTGCCGAGCAAGCTCAATGAGAATGCCGCAATCGCCAACAACACCGTCCAACTTTTGAATGCGCCGCGTTTTTCGGTCACGGCTAAAGAATGGATCAGAGCCGTACCGACTAACCAAGGCATAAACGAGGCGTTTTCGACTGGATCCCAAAACCACCAACCGCCCCAGCCCAATTCGTAATACGCCCAACCACTGCCGAGCGCGATGCCAAAGGTCATAAACACCCATGCCACAGTCGTCCAAGGACGTGACCAGCGCGCCCAGGTTGCGTCTAATTTTCCGCCAATTAACGCCGCAATCGCAAACGCGAACGCCACCGAGAACCCCACATACCCCATATACAACATGGGCGGATGAATCACCAAACCAGGATCTTGCAACAGCGGATTCAAATCGCGACCGTCGGCAGCGGCAGGCAACAAGCGTTCAAACGGACTAGAGGTGAACAACATAAACAGTAGAAAACCCACTGCGACCAAGCCCATTACGCCTAACACGCGCGCCACCATTTCTTGCGGCAAATGTTTGCTGAAGGTCGCTACGGCAGCCGTCCAGATAGACAAAATAAATGCCCACAACAACAGCGAACCTTCGTGTCCACCCCAAATTGCCGCAAAACGATATTGCGCAGGCAATTGCGAATTGGAATGTTCCGCAACATATAACACCGAAAAATCATTGCTCAAAAAAGCGTACGCCAGCGTGGCAAATGCGATGGCAATAAACAAGAATTGCGCATATGCCAAGGGACGCGCTACGCCCATTAACACGCTGCTATTACGCGCCGCACCCAAGATGGGCAAGCTGCCTAGCGTGGCGGCTAAACACAGCGCGATGATGAGTGATAAGTGACCGAGTTCTGGAATCATGTTTTATCTTTCTGAATGATTGCGTAGCAGGATGAAGTTGAGTAGCGGGATTATTTAGAAGCAGCGGCAACACCTGACGTAGCAACAACACCCGATGCAGATGCGGCTTGCGCACGTTTAATCGCGTCAGCGGCTTCGGGCGGCATATAGTTTTCGTCATGCTTGGCGAGCACTTCAGCGGCATGCATCACGCCATCCGCTTCCATCTTGCCTTGCGCGACCACGCCTTTACCTTCTTTGAACAAGTCAGGCAAAATTCCCGTGTAAGTGACGGGCAAACTTTTCACTGTATCGGTAATCACAAAACGCACTGACAAACCGCCGGGATCGCGCTGCACTGAGCCGACTTCCACCAAGCCGCCGATGCGAAAACTACGTCCTTGCGGGGCTTCTTTGTTCATCACTTGGGTAGGCGTGAAATACAAACTCACGGTATTACTCAAGGCGTTTAACACCAATGCCGCCGCAATCCCTACACCCGCCAAGCCCGCCAAAATAAACATCAAGCGTTTTTGACGCGGCTTCATTTTTGGTTTCATTTCCATGCTCATCATTCGTCTCCTGCTTCACGCATCAAGCGTAATTGTTGCAACGTTAAACTGCGTTTGTGGCGCACCAAGGCGATTTCAATCAGGAAGGCGGCGGCGGTCACACCGAACGAACCCCACACATAAAACGCGTAGCCACCCATGTTAAAAAATTCTGCCGCACTCATGCTTTCACCTCGCTCAATTCGCTGACCCATTGCGTGTTGCGTTCACGCTCTAAAATAATCGAGCGCACGCGCAAAAGCGTGATGCTAATGGCATACAACCAACACGCCGCCAGCGTAATAAACATGCCTTGCTGCATCGCGACATGCATGGTCGAACCAGTAAATTTAATCGTCGAACCTTGATGCAAAGTGTTCCACCACTTCACTGAAAAATAAATAATCGGCACATTCACTGAACCCACAATTGCCAGTAATGCTGCGGCTTTATCGGCGCGACGCGCGTCATCAATCGACGCATGCAGCGCGATAAAACCAAAATATAAAAACAGTAATATCAATTCGGAAGTCAAGCGTGCATCCCACACCCACCACGCGCCCCACATCGGCTTGCCCCACAACGCGCCTGTCCACAAGGAAATAAACGCGAACAACGCGCCCGTCGGGGCAATCGCACTCGCCATCATCGACGATAAACGCGTGTTAAAAATCAAGCCCAGCGCGGCATAGCCCGCCATCACCAAATACAACAACATTGAAATAATCGACGCGGGAACGTGGATGAAAATAATCCGATACGCCTCGCCCTGCACCGCATCCACGGGCGCAACAAAAAAGCCGATATACAAACCGAAGGCAAATAAAATCGCCGCAGGAATCGCGACGAATGGAATGAGCTTACCCGCCAAGGCGTAGAAGGTGCTCGGTGCTGAATACTTAAACCAATTGATTGCCATTTATGCCGCCTTTACTCTAAAGATATGCGCAACGCTTGCGCGGTTACCCAAGGGGTGAATACCAAACACATCATCAACAACGCCGCGATAAGCGACAAATTAGATACCACGCTCACACCGCTCGCCACGGCCTCGACCGCGCCCGTGCCAAAAATCAACACGGGGATACATAAAGGTAATACTAATAACGATAGCAACACGCCACCGCCGCGTAAACCTAAGGTCAACGCCGCGCCGATTGCGCCCAACATGCTCAAAATAGGTGTGCCTAATAACAGCCCCAACATCAAGATGCCCAAGGCTGGCGGTGACATATCAAACTGCAAACCCAAAATCGGTGCGACCAATACCAAGGGCAATCCCGATACCAACCAATGCGCCACCATTTTGCCCAACACCAGCACCGCCAAGGATTGCGGATTGAGCATCATTTGCTCTAGCGTGCCGTCCAAATAATCTGCCGAAAATAATCGTACCAGCGACAACATCGAAGCCAGCAACGCCGCCACCCACAACACGCCCGGTGCCATCTTGCGCAACATGCTCATCTCAGGGCCAACACCGAGCGGGAACAAACTCACCACCATCACGAAGAACACCAAAATCGTCAGCACATCCGCGCGGCGGCGCATCGCCAACAGCAAATCGCGACGGATGATCAATAGCAATAAATTCCAAATTGAGAGCTGATTCATAACAACTCCAATCGACGCATTGTCACGCCTGCGATTTCTAAGGGCTGATGCGTGGTAAAAATCACCATGCCGCCCCGCGCTAAATGCTCCGCGATGAGCTCTTGAATTAACGCCACCGCTCCGACATCGAGTGCGGTGAGAGGTTCATCCAACACCCACAATTTCGCGTCGCCCACCAACAATCTTGCCAATGCGACGCGACGACGCTGTCCTTGCGATAACACCTTAGTGGCTAAGCGTTCGCGCCCTTTCAAGCCCATACGGCGCAATGCTGCTATGGCGGTTTTTTCGTCTAACTTAATACCCGCCAGCCCTGCTGAAATCTGCAAATTTTCTAAACCCGTCAGCTCATCTTTAATCGCGTTGTGATGACCTAAATACAACAGGTTGGCATAAAAATTTTCCGCCAAATCATTCACGTCTTCGCCGCACCACGTCATCACGCCCGCATCGGGTAAATGAAAGCCGCATAGCGTACGCAGCAAGGTGGTTTTTCCCTTACCGTTTTCACCTTGCACCTGCATGATTTGCCCTGCTTCCAAGACCAAATTCAAACCAGAGAACAACTGAAGATCGCCGCGACTACAAGAAAGATTGCTGACTGCCAGCATGGAGGACTAACCGAAAATTTTGAGCGCGGATTATATACGCAAAGTTGGCGAATTTTTCACCACAAAAACACCGCTTAAACAGCATCGCATCAAGACAATAACGCCTAATAAAATAGGCTTTTTAAGCGCGTAAAAATTTACCCTCGTTGCGTTGCCAACGTGCCGACGCGCCCCGCGACTTCTTGCATCTTGACTTCGCAACGCGGCAAGCTGGCAAGCTCTAAACTCGTCAAATAATCCTGCATAGATACCAGCTCATAGCCTTGCGCTTGCCAGCCTGCTAACAACTGCTCAAATATCGGCAACCACTTCTGCCCTTCTAACTCGGCGTGCAAGGTATAGACGTGTCCCGTCACGCTTTCAGTCGCAGTGAGTTGCAACAGATGCTCCGCCAATTTATCCAAAGGCAAGCCCTGATTCAGTAGCTCGTCTAAGGTCGGCAAGGTGGTAGGCAATTGCGGCACGGCAATAATTTCGGCGTTACAAGTGGGAATAAACGGTTGCGTGCCGCGCGAGTCCGAGCTGTAGTGCATGCCTAACTGTTGTAAGTAGCGAAACGCATGACGATTCATCTGCCAGCCAGCCGCTGCGTGCGCATGGGGCGCATCGCCAAAAATTTCCGTGTAACGCGCCACTGCCAAATCCAATTCGTGCCGCGTCCAAGCTTCATCTTGATCGACCACATAATCTTGCCAACGGATATGGTCGTAACAATGTATGCCCGTCTCAAATCCCGCCTCGCGCACGCTGCGCAAGATGTCCGCGCACTTTTTACCAATGTCTGGTGCGGGCAATAAAGTGCCGTACAGCAAAGTCTTAATCCCGTAATGCTCCAGTACCGAAGTGCGCGACACTTTGCCTAAAAAACCAGGACGAAACACGCGCTTAATGGCACGCCCGGTATGGTCTAGCCCTAGCGTAAAAAAGAACGTCGCACCAGCCTGATGGCGTTGCAAAGTTTCAACTAAACGCGGCACACCAACCCGCGTACCGCGATAAGTATCGACATCAATTTTTAGGGCAATTTTTTTTGTCATAATTTTGAGGGGAAGCGAGAAAAGATTAGAAGCATTTGTCCACGAAAAACACGAAAAAAGCCAAGGCAAACTTTCAGGCTTTTGTTCGTGTTGTTCGTGGACAAGTTTTTACCAAATGTTACGAGCTAAATTCTGTCGAAATTATTAGTCCACCAAATGCTTCGCTTCGGCAACTTGGCTGCGATACGCGATGAAAATGTTGCGCAGCGTATCAGCCATATTCACCGTCGGTTTCCAGTTCAATTCTTCGCAAGTGTTGGTGATTTTCGGCACACGATTTTGCACGTCTTGGTAACCCGTACCGTAGTAAGCCGCAGAAGTTGTTTCAACGATTTTTACGTGCTTTGCTGAGGCTTGATATTCTGGGAATTCATGCGCCAATTTCATCATCATGTCAGCCAAATCGCGGATGGAATGATTGTTAGTTGGATTGCCGATGTTGTAGATTTTGCCAGTTGCAATGCCGTCTTTATTTTCGATAATTTTCATCAACGCGTTGATGCCGTCGTCGATATATGTAAACGCGCGTTTTTGCGCACCGCCATCCACCAAACTGATATTTTCGCCGCGCACGATATGACCCAAAAATTGCGTCACTACGCGTGAGCTGCCTTCTTTAGCGGTATGAATAGAATCCAAGCCTGCACCAATCCAGTTAAACGGACGGAACAGCGTGAAGTTCAAGCCTTCCATGCCGTAACCCCAAATCACGCGATCCATCAACTGTTTCGAGCAAGAATAAATCCAACGCGGCTTGTTAATTGGACCGCAAATCAATTCCGAATTTTCAGGATCAAATTCTTCGTCATGACACATGCCATACACTTCTGAAGTCGATGGGAACACCAAATGTTTGTTGTATTTCACTGCCGCACGCACGATAGGCAAGTTGGCTTCAAAGTCCAATTCAAACACGCGCAGCGGTTGCTTAACGTAAGTCGAAGGTGTGGCAATCGCAACCAACGGCAAAATCACATCGCACTTTTTAACGTGGTATTCAACCCACTCTTTATTGATGGTGATGTCGCCTTCAAAGAAATGAAAACGCTCGTGGTCGATAATGTCGCTGATGCGATCTGAACTCATGTCCATGCCATAAACTTCCCAGTCTGTCGTCTGCAAAATCTTGTTCGACAAATGGTGACCGATGAAGCCATTCACACCCAAAATCAATACTTTTTTCATTGCTTTTCCTTAACGATTAAATTCAAACTTTTCTAAACCAAACTGAGCAGTAAATTTATCTGCCGTCATCATTTGACCATCCCACTCAAAACTCACCACCCGCAACACGCCCTGTCCACAAATCGCAAAAGCTTTGCCGTCTTTCACATAAAAACTTGGCGGTGCACCCGCAGCGGAACACTTCGTCAGCAGCGTTTGCAAAATACGCATCGGCTTGCCCAGCAAGCTAGTCGTCGCGCCTGGATACGGCGGGGCTACCGCGCGCACCAAGTTGTGAATTTCCGTCGCCGATTGCGCCCAGTTCACCACGCCGTCTGCGGCCTTACGACCACCAAAATAACCGCCTTGCGTTAAGTCTTGCTTTACCGCTGGTGCGCGTCCCGCCAACAACTCCTGCAGCACATTATTCAAGGCGATTTCCGCTGCAACCGTGACTTTTTGGAACACTTGCAAAGCCGTATCGTTGGGCAAAATCGGCACGGCTTGTTGCGCCACGATGTCGCCGTTGTCGGGCTTTTCGGTCATGTAATGCAGCGTCGAACCCGTTTGCGTTTCGCCGCGAATAATTGCCCAATTCACCGGCACGCGACCGCGATATTGCGGCAGTAAAGAGCCGTGCATATTCAACGCGCCGTGTTTAGGAATCGCCAACAACTCAGGCTTTAACATTTCACGGTAATAAAACGAAAAGAAAAAATCAGGTGCTAACGCGCGGATTTTTTCTATGACTTCAGGTGTGTTCGGGTTGGCGGGCGTGATGACTTCGATACCATGCAAGGCTGCCAGACTCGCTACGCTATCGAACCAAATATTTTCCGCAGGATTGTCGCAATGTGTCACCACCAACGCGACCTCAACGCCATGCGCCAACAGCACATTCAGGCAACGCACGCCAACGTTGTGATAAGCAAAAACGACCGCACGACTCATGGTTTTTGTTCCAATACCGCTTCAAGTAAATAACGCGGACGGTGGCGCACTTGCTGATAAATTCGTCCGACGTATTCGCCCAACAAACCAATGCCGAACAGCGTGATACCAATCATAAAAAACAGCAGCGCGAACAAGGTAAATAAGCCTTCGGCTTCAGGACCGACGATAAAGCGGCGGATCACCAAGAACACAAAAAACAGCGCGGAAAATAAAGAAATAATGATGCCGAACATCGAAAACCATTGCAGCGGTACCACCGAAAAACCTGTCATTAAATCGAAGTTCAAGCGTATCAAACTGTATAGCGAGTATTTCGATTCACCTTCGGCACGCTCTTCGTGCTCCACCACCACTTCAGCGGGGCGACGCGCGAAGGTGTAAGCCAGCGCGGGAATAAAAGTATTCACTTCTTTGCACGAGTTAATCGCATCAATAATGTCGCGGCTATACGCGCGCAACATGCAGCCTTGATCGGTAATTTTGATGCGCGTAATGCGTTCGCGGAAATTGTTCATCGCACGCGACGCAACATGTCGCCACCAACTGTCGTTGCGCTGTTTGCGTATCGAGCCGATGTAGTCAAAGCCTTCATCCATCTTGGCTAACAACTTGCCGATTTCTTCAGGAGGGTTTTGCAAATCTGCATCCAGCGTCACCACGCGTTCACCACGCGTATGTTCAAAGCCCGCCATGATCGCCATGTGCTGACCGAAATTGCCGTTAAACAAAATCACGCGCGTCACATCAGGACGTTTTTGGAATTGCTCACGCAAAATGGCAGGCGAGCGATCGCGGCTGCCATCATTGATAAACACCACTTCATAAGAAATCCCAAGCGCATCCAGCGCGGGATACAAACGGTCAAACAAAGTATGTAAACCTTGCTCTTCGTTATAGACGGGGATGACGACGGAAAGTTGGACTGTATTCATAGGGGCGGCATTCTAACTGCTCAAGCGAAGTTCACAAAACATTGATTATTTCTTCTTAATTTTAGGGTGTCTCGAAAAATTCAAATATCGAAGCGAGGCTAGCCCGCAAGGGGCTTCCCCATGAAACATAGTCGCATTCGCTCCTTGTTTCGTGTGAAGGCGCGAACAAAAAATTACGACGCGCATAGACAGACTATGTAAGGAGTAATTTTTTGTGAGTAACAACGCATCGCAAAGAGATTTGGATTTTACGAGATGCCCTACACGGGGAATACGCCTGTTGATAGATAACGATCACCGCGATCGCAGACGATAAACGCAATCACCGCGTTCTCCACTTGTTGCGAAATGCGCAGTGCCACACTCAAGGCACCGCCCGAAGAAATGCCGCAAAAAATGCCTTCTTCCGCTGCCAAGCGGCGCGTCATAGTTTCTGCATCGGTCTGATTAACGTATTCAATTTGGTCGATATTTTTATCGCTATAAATGCTCGGTAAATACTCCGCGCTCCATTTGCGTATGCCTGGAATTTGCGCGCCCGCTTCGGGCTGCACACCGATGATTTGGATGGCGGGATTTTGCTCTTTGAAAAATCGCGAGCAACCCATAATCGTGCCTGTCGTGCCCATGCTGCTGACAAAATGTGTCAGCGTGCCGCGCGTATCGCGCCAGATCTCGGGCGCAGTGCCCTCGTAATGCGCGAGCGGATTATCGGGATTGGCGAACTGATCGAGAATGATGCCGCGCCCAGCTGCGCGCAGATTTTCTGCGGTATCGCGCGCCAATTCCATGCTGCCTGATTTAGCCGTGAGAATCAGCTCGGCACCAAAGGCACGCATAGTTTGCTTACGTTCCGCGCTTTGATTTTCAGGCATCACCAAAATCATTTTGTAACCACGCATCGCCGCCGCCATCGCCAACGCAATCCCAGTATTGCCCGACGTGGCTTCAATCAGCGTGTCGCCCGGCTTAATGTCGCCGCGCGCCTCAGCGCGAACGATCATCGACAAGGCAGGACGGTCCTTCACAGAGCCCGCAGGATTATTGCCTTCCAGCTTGGCGAGCAACACATTGCTGGTGTTACCCGGTATGCGCTTGAGCTGCACCAACGGCGTGTTACCAACGAAATTTTCTAGGGTGGGGTACATCGACTTGCCTTAATGATTGTTCAACTTAATTTATCTAGTGCCGTTGTATTCGACAGAGTCTTTGTACAAGCCAATATCACAACGCACACTAGAAATAAAAACTAATGCTTTGCCACGGAAAATATCAAATCCCCACGGCTGCTTTCCTTCTACCGCATCATAAATATAATCAATCATGTGATTATATTTATCGAATACATTGGTCGGAGCGAACATTGCCAATAAAGCAGTTGTAGCGAGGCGGTCTTTATCAAATTTCTGCAAATCGTCTTTAGTTACTTGACCGTTGTGTTGCGCTTTAACTATCAACTCGATAACGGGATTGGCGACCTCTTTGTACAAAGCAATTTTTTGCATTAGAAGGTGGTTGCCATGCTCGGATTGATATTTAAGATTCGACTTAAATATTTCCACATCCTTGCTAAGTAAATGCACAATCAACGACTTTATCAACCACGCAATTATGGTGATTGCTATTGCCGTACCCCCAATAAATTTAATCACCTCTTCCATGTCTAATGCACTCCATTATTGCTTTTGAAAAGCGAAATTTAAGCCTCGTCGTGGTGACTATTAGGGGTGTTCTCGGTTTACTTAATCACACCTGTTTAAGCATCTGCTCCACATAACTCGCCGTGCCTTGCTCTACCGTCAAGAACGCTTCGCTGTAGCCCGCAGCGCGCAGCGCGCTGATGTCGGCTTGGGTGTAGCTTTGGTATTTGCCTTTGAGCGCGTCGGGGAAGGGGATGTAGCTGATTAAACCTTGCTCGCCTAACTCCGCCAAGCTCAAGGTGGGCTTACCTTCCGCGACGCGCAGGGTGTTTATGGTGGCTGCGGCGACATCGTTAAAGCTTTGCGCTTGTCCTGTGCCTAAGTTGAAAATGCCTGACTTTTGTGGGTTATCCAAAAAGTACATATTCACTTTGACCACGTCTTCTATCGAGACGAAATCGCGTAGTTGTCCACCATCAGCGTAGCCGTCACAGCCCGCAAATAATTTCACTTTGCCTTCGGCGCGATATTGGTTGAAAAAGTGATATGCCACCGAAGCCATGCGGCCTTTGTGTTGTTCACGCGCGCCGTACACGTTGAAGTAACGCAAGCCGACGATTTGCGCGCTGCGTTTGTGCCAGCGACGACGCACGATTTGGTCGAATAAAAATTTGGAATAGGCGTACACATTGAGCGGCGATTCAAACTCGCGGCTTTCTTTGAAAACGCTGCCGCCGCCATACACCGAGGCGGACGAGGCATACAGCAAAGGGATTTCTTCGTTTTGGCAGTAGTTCAACAATTCCAACGTGTATTGGTAATTGTTTTCCATCATGTAGCGACCATCAGATTCCATGGTGTCGGAACACGCGCCCTGATGCAGCACCGCACGCACCAAGCCGTCGAAGTAACCTTCTTTGAGTTTTTCTAAGAATTCTTCTTTGCCTAAATAATCAGCGATTTCGCAATCAACTAAATTTTTGAATTTGTCAGCTTTCTTAAAATTATCCACCGCGATGATGTTGTTCTCGCCGCGCGCGTTCAACGCTTTAACTAAATTAGAACCAATAAAACCAGCCGCGCCAGTGACGATGTCTTGGCTACCAGCTACCCGCCAGCAGCGACTAGCTAACCGTCATATCCTTAATAATTTCTTCGCGATTCACCACAGCGGTGCCGAGTTTTCCGACCACGATACCGGCGGCGCGATTGGCGATGTGCATGGCATCAGCTAACGCTGCGCCCGTCGCCAACATCACTGCCAACGTGGCAATTACGGTGTCGCCCGCGCCGCTCACGTCAAACACTTCGCGGCATTGCGCGGGTTCGTGGCTGATGCCGTGCGCTTCATACAAGCTCATGCCTTCTTCGCTGCGCGTCACCAACAACGCCTCTAAGCCCAACGCCACGCGCAAAGTCTCAGCCTTGCTATTGAGTTCGGCATCGTTCGCCCAACTGCCTGCCACATCGCGGAATTCGCTACGATTCGGCGTGAGTAAAGTCGCACCGCGATAGCGTTCGTAGTCCGAGCCTTTTGGATCAACTAACACGGGCTTGCCCGCCGCGCTCGCCCACGCAATCATCTGCGCGATATGCGCCAAGCCGCCCTTGCCGTAGTCGGACAAAATCACCACGTCGGCATGCTGCAATTGCGCACGAAAATCTGCCAAGGCGGCATTCAACACTTCGTGCGAAGGCGGTGTTTCAAAGTCGATGCGCAACAGTTGTTGCTGACGTGCAATGGCGCGCAATTTGATGATGGTGGACACACTCGCGTCGCGATGCAAAATCGCATTGAGATTGCTGTGTTGCGCCAATAATTTTTCTAAACACGACCCCGCCTCGTCATCGCCCACCACCGACAGCAAAGTCGCGTGCGCGCCCAAAGAAGCAATGTTGCGCGCCACGTTTGCCGCACCACCCGGACGTTCATCCACGCGGTCAACTTTGAGCACGGGCACAGGGGCTTCGGGCGAGATGCGATGCACGTCGCCAAACCAATAGCGATCCAACATCACATCGCCCACCACCAACACGCGCGCGTCACTAAATTTTGGCAACAGCGTCATGCGCCTACTCCTATTTCTAAATTGATATTGATTAAGGCTTGCAAGGGATCAGCCGCTTGCGTAATGGGTCGCCCTATCACCAAATAACTCGCGCCCGCCGCCAATGCGGCGTGAGGGGTCATCACCCGCGATTGATCGTCCAAACTCGCCGTAGCGGGACGAATGCCGGGTGTAACCAAGACAAAATCTTTGCCGAATGCTGCACGCAATAATGTTGCTTCTTGCGCCGAACAGACCACGCCATCTAAACCACAATCACGCGTCAACGTCGCCAAACGCAACACCATTTGCGCAGGCGATTCTGCAATCCCAATATCGGCTAAATCTTTAGCTGCCATGCTGGTCAACAGGGTCACGGCGATAAGCTTAGGTGGACGACTGCAATGCGCAATTGCGTCCGCCGCCGCCGTCAGCATTTTGCGTCCGCCTAAGGCGTGCACATTGACCATCCACACGCCCAATTCGGCAGCGGCTTTGCAGGCGTGCGCGGTGGTATTGGGGATGTCGTGAAATTTCAAATCGAGGAAAATTTCAAAGCCGCGTTGCATCAGTTTTTCGATAACTTGCGGGCCCTCTGCCGTGAATAATTCTTTGCCCACTTTGAGGCGACAGGCGGCGGGATCAAGACGCTCAGCAAGTGCCACAGCGGGCGCGGCGGAAGCGTAATCCAGCGCGATAATAATTTTAGGATCAGATGATTTTAAGTTGCTCATAAAGTGCTTCCAGTTTCTTCCGTGCGACGGGGTGAATAACTGTCCCACGCTTGGCAAGCGGGACAATGCCAGTAAAATTTTTGCGCTTTGAAGCCGCATGATTTGCAGTGATACAAGGCGAGATTGCGCGTGCGTTTATGCACCAGATTTTTGACTAATTCCAAGTCGGCACGTTTATCTAACGGCACGTCCAACAAGCGCGCTTCGAGCAATTTATCCAAACCTAGCAAGCTGGGATTCCGCTCCAATTCATCACGGACTAATTGATAAGCTGCGGCACTGCCCTCATTTTTTTGCACCCCTGCGAACACCACATTGAGCAAATCATGCGCATGATATTTACTCAAATAATCACGCAATAACGCCACGCCCTCGGCTTCTTTACCTAGGCTGCAATACGCCGCCAGCAAGCGTTCCGCGACCAAGGGCAAATACTGCGGGTCTTGCTGTTCAATACTTCGCCAAACGTCGATTGCTTCGATAAATTTAGCTTCGCTCAGCCACAAATCGCCCAACATCAAACTAGCTCGCACGGATTTTGGATTGCTCAACAAGGCTAAACGCAAATGCTCGTGCGCGGCGACATCGTCACCCGCCGTCATTTTTTCGGCCGCTAATTCGCAATGAAAAAATGCGACTTCACTGTGATACGAGACCTTCGTTTGCGCACTGCGCCGCTGTACCAGTTGTATGGCTTTTTGCCAGTCGTGTTCTTTTTGAAACAGCTCTAACAAAAACTCAAAGGCTTGCTGCGCATACGCGGATTTACCCAGCTCACGAAACAAACTTTCAGCACGATCTAAAATGCCCGCTTTCAAATAATCCTGCGCCAATTCAAACACCGCTTGCTGACGTTTGTCGTCATCCAAATCGGCGCGATCGACTAAGTTGTGGTGCATACGCAACGCTCGATCGACCTCGCCACGGCGACGAAATAAACTGCCCAAAGCAAAGTGCAACTCGATGGTTTGCGGATCAACTTTGACCACTTCGATAAAGGCTGCGATGGCTTTATCTTGTTGCTCGTTGAGCAAAAAATTTAAGCCTTGAAAATAGGAAGCAGGAAGCGCGCCGCTGTCCGCTAGATTGTCTTTAAGGTCGATGCGCGCTGCCAACCAACCCATGGCAAAAAACAGCGGCAAAATAAGCAACATCCAAAGTTGAAATTCCATATTTTTAGGCTATAGAAGTGAAAGACATTTGCCCAGACGTGGGCACAGCAGCGAGTTTGAGTTGTACTTGCAAAGCGGCTTGTAAACGTGCGATTTCGCGACGTTGTTGCAGCACATTGAAAATGAGCGCGAAGGCGGTTACAACCACGCCCAGCATAAAAAATAGCAACAGCAACATGGCTAGTGAAGTGTTCCATTGCAGATGGAAAAAATAGTGCAACGTCACGGTTTGATTGTTCTTAATGCCTAAGCCTAATAGCAAAATAAACAGCATAAAACGCAACAGCCAAATTAGATAACGCATCATGCAATCTCGGCAAAAAAGACCGCGCACGATAGCATAAAAAAAGCGGTATATCTTTCGATATACCGCTTCTTATGAAACGTTTTTTACTTAGTCAACTTGCGCTTCGCTGACCCGTTCGCGCAACTCTTTGCCCGCCTTAAAGTGCGGCACATATTTCGCCGGCACTTTCACCGCGTCACCTGTTTTGGGATTGCGTCCCTGTCTAGGCGGGCGGTAATTTAGAGCGAAGCTACCAAAGCCACGAATCTCAATTCGACCGCCACGCGCGAGCGCGTTGGTCAAACTATCCAAGATGACTTTGACAGCCATTTCAGCATCCTTAGCTAACAGCTGCGGATACCTTTCGGCAAGTTTTGCGATTAAATCTGAACGCGTCATGCTGACCTCAAATTACGCTTCGGTTTTGCTGCCAGACATTTTCGCTTTGAGCAATGCGCCCAAATTGGTCGTGCCTGCATTAGCTGAATTTTCAGCCGAGAATTTTTGCATTGCAGCAGATTCTTCAGCTTTGTTCAGTGCTTTGATAGACAAGTTGATACCGCGATTTTTGCGATCCACGTTGATGATGACGGCAGTTACTGAATCGCCTTCTTTCAAGTGAGTGCGAATATCTTCAACACGGTCAACTGACACTTCAGAAGCCTTCAAGTACGCTTCAACATCGCCCGCCAAGGCAATCACTGCACCCTTAGCATCCAATGATTTAACCGTACCTGTGACCACTGCGCCTTTTTCATTGCTGGTTGCGAAACCGCCGAATGGATCTGCTTCCATTTGCTTGATGCCCAATGAAATGCGTTCACGTTCAACATCAATCGCCAAGACCACGGCTTCAATTTCGTCGCCCTTCTTGTAGTTACGTACCATTTCTTCGCCAGGTTGATTCCATGACAAATCTGACAAGTGAATCAGACCGTCGATGCCGCCATCCAAACCGATGAACACGCCGAAATCAGTGATTGATTTAATCGCGCCACGCACTTTGTCATTCTTTTTGTGCGTTGCAGCAAAATCATCCCAAGGATTCGTTTTGCATTGCTTCATACCCAAAGAAATACGACGACGTGCTTCGTCAATTTCCAGAATCATCACTTCAACTTCATCGCCTAAAGACACAACTTTAGATGGATGTACATTTTTGTTCGTCCAATCCATTTCTGAAACGTGAACCAGACCTTCGATACCTTGTTCGATTTCAACGAATGAACCGTAGTCAGTCAGGTTAGTGACTTTACCGAACATGCGTGTGCCTGTTGGGTAACGACGTGCCAAACCATTCCAAGGGTCGTCGCCCATTTGTTTGATACCCAGAGAAACACGATTCTTTTCTTGATCGAATTTCAAAATTTTCGCTTCAACTTCTTCACCAACCGTCAACACTTCTGACGGATGTTTAACACGGCGCCATGCCAAGTCAGTGATATGCAACAAACCATCAATACCGCCCAAGTCAACGAATGCGCCGTAGTCTGTGATGTTTTTAACCACGCCCTTAACGATTGCGCCTTCTTTGAGGTTTTCCATGATTGCTTCACGGTCCGCACCCATCGTTGCTTCCAATACCGCGCGGCGAGAAACCACCACGTTGTTGCGTTTGCGATCAAGCTTGATAACTTTCAATTCCATCACTTTATTTTCATAAGGTGTGGTGTCTTTAACTGGACGAACGTCAACCAATGAACCCGGCAAGAATGCGCGGATACCGTTAACCATCGCTGTCAAACCGCCCTTAACTTTGCCGCTCACGAAGCCTTCAACAATCGCGCCTTCTTCCATCGCGATTTCGAGGTCGTGCCACGCAGCCAAGCGTTTCGCTTTTTCGCGTGACAATTTAGTTTCGCCATAACCGTTTTCCAGCGATTCAATCGCGACGGTAATGAAGTCGCCAGCTTTAACTTCTAATTCGCCTTTGGCATCGAGAAATTCTTCGATAGCAATCAAACTTTCAGATTTCAGACCAGCATTAACAACGACCACGTTGTGATCAACACGCACAACTTGTGCGGTAATAAGTTCGCCCGCGCGCATTTCTTTGCGGGTCAAACTTTCTTCAAACATGGCGGCGAAACTATCGGGGTTAAGTACAGCGGATGCAGTTGCGTTCATTGAATACACCTAAGAGTAATACCGTTTACACGGCGGGTTAAGTTTAGAAAGCCGCTATAAATCGAAATAGTGTCGCAATACGTTGTTGCTCACAAAAAATTACTCCTCACATAGTCTTCTACCCCCAGCCAAACCACCTGAGGACGAGTGCATCGTCGCAATTTTTTATTCGCGCCTTCACACGAAACAAGAAGCCTAGGCGACTATGTTTCATGGGGAAGCCCCTTGCGGGTTAGTCTTACTTAGCTATTTCAATTTCTAGCGGCTTTCTTTAGAGGCTAATAAATTCGAGTACCTCTAAAAATTCCCAACAACGGAGAGTCGTCAGGGCTAGTTTTTTGGACATACCCGCGTGTACGCATCAGTTACAAACCCTACTGCTTGCTCGATATTCAGAGCGGTGGTTTCTAACAAAATTGCACCTGCGGTCTGTTGCAAAGGGGCGACGCTACGCTGTGTATCGCGAGTGTCGCGCGCCTCTATGTCCTGCAAAAGGGCGACGATATTAGCATCCATTCCTTTTTGTTTCAACTGCTTATAACGTCTATCCGCGCGCGCACTAGCTGATGCGGTTAAAAATATCTTCAATGCCGCATCAGGGAACACCACCGAAGCCATGTCGCGCCCGTCTGCTACTAAGCCCGGCGCACGGCGGAAAGCGTGTTGCTTCGCCAACAAGGCGGCGCGCACTTTAGGCAAGCTGGCAACTTTAGACGCAGCGGCGGCACACGCTTCACCGCGTAATTCGTCACCGACTAACTCACCATCTAAAAAAACATCTTCGCCAGAAAAACGAATCAGTATTTTTTCGGCTGTCGCAGCCAAGGCATATTCATCGGTGAGTAACACGCCATCGCGCCGCGCCGCCAATGCCAGTAAGCGATACAGCGCGCCGCTGTCCAAGTAGTGATAGCCCAATTGCGCTGCCACCCGTTGCGCCACCGTGCCTTTACCTGACGCAGAAGGGCCATCAATCGCAATCACAGGCACAGCAGTGGTGACACTCGCCAGCGCCTTGAAATAATCAGGGAACGTTTTTGCCACACACTTAGGTTCATTGATGCGTATTCCTTGCGGCGCAAAAGCGACGAGAGAAAAACACATCGCAATACGGTGATCGTCGTAAGTGTTGATGCCTGCGGCAGGATTGAGGATTGAGAGTTGAGGATGCGGGATTAAGGATGCAGGATGCGGAGAAAAGCCAGTACCGAGCTGATTGCTTAATCCCGCATCCTGCATCCCAAATCCTGCTATACAAATAAAATCACTACCCTCTTCCACCGTCGCGCCGACTTTACGCAACTCGGTTGCCATAGCATGAATGCGGTCGGTTTCTTTGACGCGCCAACTGGCGATATTGCGCAGCGTGGTCGTCCCTTCTGCGAATAACGCCAACACCGCCAACGTCATCGCCGCATCGGGAATGTGATTGCAATCCAAATCTATTGCCTTGAGCTTGCCCGACAGTGGGGCTTGCACCTCCATCCAGGTCGCGCCTTGCGTGATGCGCGCGCCCATCAGTTGCAGCGCGTCGGCAAATTTCACATCGCCTTGAATACTGTCGCTGCCCACGCCTTCAATACGCAACGGTCCGCCGCCTATCGCTCCCGCCGCCAAAAAATACGAAGCAGAAGACGCATCGCCCTCCACATACGTCACGCCTGGCGAGACATATTCACTGCCTGCCGCGACGGTAAAACTACGACTGGCATCACTCGTCACGACCACGCCAAAGCGCGCCATCATCGCCAGCGTAATCTCGATATACGGTTTTGAAATCAGCTCGCCGATGACGCTCACCGTGACGGTGCGATTCAACAACGGCAACGCCATCAACAAGGCAGTTAAGAATTGACTGGACACATCGCCGCGCACCGCAACCGTAGCGGCATCAGTCAAGGTCGCAGGAAAAATCTCTAGCGGCGGAAAACCATCGTTAGCCGTGTAATCAATGTTCCCGCCCAGCGTGCGTAAGGCATCGACCAAATCGCCAATCGGACGCTCGTGCATCCGTGCCACGCCCGCCAACTGGTAATGCCCGCCCGACAACGCCAGCGCGGCAGTCAGCGGGCGAAATGCCGTACCCGCGTTGCCCAAAAACAAACTCGCTTCTTTAACAGGAAAAGCACCCGCGCAACCCGTTACGCGGAACGTCGTCGCTGCTACTTTGTGGATGCTCACGCCCAAACTGCGCAAGCCATCCAACATGCGTTCGGTGTCATCGGAAATCAGCACATCGCGAATTTCTGTCGTGCCGCGCGCCAACGCCGCCAACAACAAGATGCGATTAGAAATGCTTTTTGAGCCAGGCAAAGTCAGCGTGCCGTGCGCGGATACCAGCGGAGGAATATCGAGAAAGTCGGTGTGCGTCATATCAAATCAGAATAAAACGGTAGGTCGGATAAGCATCGCGCATCCGACAGAGAGCCCTAAAAAATAGCGGATAACGCACTGCTTATCCGCCCTATCAATACTTATTGTCCCGCCCAATTACTGCGCACAGCGCGCGCCAAACTAAACACTGCTTCGAGCTTGTGTGCATCGTTGTCTTGCAAAGCACGCTGCAAAGTTTGCAGCTCTGCCACATAGCTTTGCAGCTCGCCCAACAACGCCTCGCGATTAGCTAAACAAATGTCGCGCCACATTTCGGGCGAGCTTGCCGCGATGCGGGTGAAGTCACGAAAGCCACTGGCAGCAAAGGATAGCAGTAGGTCGCGATTGTCGCGTTGCGCCAAATCATGCACCAGCGCGAACGACAATAAATGCGGCAAATGACTCACCGCTGCGAACACTTCATCGTGTTGTTGCGCAGTCAACTCACTCACCAGCGCGCCGCATAATTCCCACGCCGCACGCACCTGCGCCACTGACGCGGCAGTATTTTCAGGCAATGGGGTCAGTACCACTTTTTTGCCTTGATACAACTCCGCCAACGCCGCTGCTGCGCCACTTTTTTCCGCCCCTGCAATCGGATGGGCGGGCACAAATTGCGCCACCTTGTCGCCCAAATTGGCATACGCCGCCGCGACCACATCACCTTTGGTACTGCCGCCATCGGTGACTAAAGTGTGTGCGCCTAAATGCGGCGCGATACGTTGAAAAATCTCGCTCATCTGTGCCACAGGCGTGGCAATCAACACCAAGTCCGCATCCGCCAGTTCACGCGCCACCTCCACGCCTATGCGGTCGATGATGCCGAGTTGCTGCGCATCACTCAGTGTGGCAACACTGCGGCCAAAGCCCACCACCTCACCCACCGCGTGCGCGCGCCGCAACGCCAAAGCAAACGAGCCTCCGATGAGGCCCGTGCCAAAAATAACGATTTTTTGAAATTGTGCTTGCATGATCAAAACCTAAAAGACAGGTTTACAGCGTGCGCCCGATCGCTTTCGCAATGCCGCCCAGCGTGCCCATCAGGTCTTTTAACTCTTGCGGAGTCAGGGCTTGGTCGGCATCGCACCATGCTTCGCACGGGTTCGGGTGCATCTCAACTAGCAGACCATCCGCACCTGCGGCAATCGCGGCTTGCGATAATGCGGCGACCATCCAGGCTTTGCCGCCTGCGTGTGAAGGGTCAACAATCACGGGCAAATGGGTTTCTTTTTTCAGCACAGGAATCGCGGTGACATCCAACACATTGCGATACGCCGTTTCAAAAGTACGGATGCCGCGTTCACAAAAAATAATGTTGTGATTGCCGCCCGCCGCGATGTATTCCGCCGACATCAGCCATTCTGAAATTGTCGCCGACATACCACGTTTCAAAATAACGGGTTTATTCAAGCGACCGACTTCTTTGAGCAAGTCGAAATTTTGCATATTGCGCGTGCCGATTTGAATCACGTCCACGTCGTATTCGAGGAAGGCATCAATCTGGCGCACGTCCATCAACTCGGTGACGATAGGCAATTTATATTTGCTCGCGGCTTTACGGAACATATCTAAACCTTCCACGCCCTTGCCTTGAAAAGCATAAGGACTGGTGCGCGGTTTGAACGCGCCACCGCGCATCAAACGACAGCCCGCTTCATCCACAAAGCGTGCGGACAAGTCCATCTGCTCTTGGGTTTCTACCGAACAAGGACCAGCAATAATTTGAATTTGATTGCCGCCTAATTTAACGCCGCCGATGTCAATAACAGTATTTTCTTTATGTGATTCACGCGACACAATTTTGTATTGTTTAGCGATATGCATCGCCGATTCCACGCCAGGCAGAGGCGTAAACATATCAGCACTCAGCTTGCGTTCGTCGCCGATTGCGCCGATTACCGTGCGCTCAATGCCGCGCGAAATGTTGGCTTGCAAACCTGCTGACTCGAGCTTCTTTACCACTGCGCCAATTTGCTCATCTGTTACTTCACGACCCATGACGATAATCATTGTTGTTCTCCTAAAATTGTTTTTAATGCAGCTAAAAATTTGTTGTTTTCTATTTCTAATCCGATGCTCACGCGCAAATAATCGGGCATCGCGTAGTTGGCAATCGGACGCACAATCACGCCCAGTTCGAGTAAGCGGCGGTAAATCCGCGCCGCATTGACAACATGAAAACTGACGAAATTTGCCTTAGAGGGAATGTGGCTCAAACCCAATGCAGATAAGCCTTGCGTGAGTTGCACCATACCGCGCTGATTCAACTCAAAAGTGCGTTTTACGAATTCGTCATCGCCCAATGCGGCGGTTGCGGCCGCTTGCGCCATGCTGTTGACATTGAACGGTTGGCGCACGCGATTAATCATGTCCATCACCAGCGCATTACCGAGCGCGTAACCGACGCGCAACGATGCCAAGCCATACGCTTTGGAAAAAGTGCGCGAGATAATTAAATTAGGAAACTCGGTCAGCCACGCCACGCTGTTGTAGCGATTTTCTAAAGGTAAATATTCGTTATAAGCCTCGTCTAACACCACCAAAATATGCGCTGGCAAAGCACACAAAAATTCATGCAAAGCCGCGCCCGATAAAAATGTGCCAGTGGGGTTATTGGGATTGGCAATAAAAATCATTTTCGCGCCCTGCTCCACCGCCGCAATGCGCATCGCATCTAAATCGTGACCAAAATTATTCGCTTTAACGCTGATGCCTGTCGCCCCAACCGCCTGTGTTGCTAAGGGATACACGGCGAACGAGTGATCGGAATAAACAGCTTTATCACCCACCGTTAAAAATGCACGCGCCGCCAACTCCAACAAATCATTCGAGCCATTGCCCAAAAAAACTTGCTCCAGCTTCACGCCGTAACGCTGCACCAGCGCGCTTTTCAAAGCATAACCATTGCCATCGGGATACAAACTCACATCATCCAAAGCAGCGCGCGCGGCAGCAATCGCCAGCGGACTTGCACCCAAAGGATTTTCATTTGAGGCGAGTTTAACGATGCCTGTGATACCCAGTTCGCGCTCTAATTCAGCGATGGGTTTGCCTGGTTGGTAAGGGGCAATAGCACGGATGTAACTCGGTGCGAGTTCAGAATAATTCATAACAAAAACCTAATGATTGTTGATGCGAAAAAAATTTAATGAGCAATCGGATAAGAACCCAACACCTTAACGAAAGCCGCGACTTGCTTAAGTTCCGCCAGTGCCGCCGCCACTTTTGTGTCGCACTGATGGCCTTCGATGTCCATATAAAAAACGTATTCCCACAACCCCGAACGCGCGGGGCGCGATTCTAATTTAGTCATGGAAACACCATGTTTTGCCAAGGGTGCGAGCAGCTCATGCACCGCGCCTGGACGGTTCGCGGCAGACAAGACCAAGGACGTTTTATCACGACCGCTAGGTGACACTAATTGCTTGCCCAACACCAAAAAACGCGTGGTATTTTTCGCGTCGTCTTCGATATTTTCCACACACACAGTCAAGCCGAAATGCGCCGCAGCTTGGCTGCCCGCAATCGCCGCACTGTTGGGATTTTCTGCTGCCAATCGCGCCGCTTCAGCATTGCTAGAAGCCGGTACGCGCGCCGCGTGCGGCAGATGAACATTGAGCCAGCCCTGACATTGCGCTAAGGATTGTGGATGCGAATACACGGTTTTAATCGCGCTCAACTCGCAGCTTTGCGCGAGCAAACATTGATGGATAGCCAGCATCACTTCGCCGCAAATTTGCAGATTACTTTGCATCAACAAATCTAGCGTGCGACCCACCGCGCCCTCGGTGGAATTTTCTACCGGTGCTACGCCGTAATTCACTTTTCCCGATTCAACCGAACGGAAAATATCGTCGATGTTAGCGCACGGCTCGCCCTGTACCGCACTACCAAAACGCTTCAGCGCGGCAGCTTCGGTAAACGTCCCTTCGGGACCGAGATAAGCCACATGCAGCGGGGCTTCCAAGGCGCGACATTGCGACATCACTTCGGTGAATAAAGCGACGATGGCATCGTTGCTCAACGGCCCTTTATTTTGTGTTTGCAGACGTTGCAACACTTGCGCTTCACGTTCAGGACGCAGCACCACGCCGTTATCTTTGAGGTGGCCAATTTGCTGCGCGAGCGCGGCGCGACGGTTCAACATCAGCAACATTTCGTTGTCGATTCGGTCGATTTGATCGCGGCATTGAATGAGTTTTTCGTTCATATTATTTTTAGTTTGCAGCGGCAAATTCCTGCATGAAACTCACCAAGGCTTGCACGCCTTCGATTGGCATCGCGTTGTAAATTGAGGCGCGCATTCCGCCCGCTAATTTGTGTCCTTTGAGTTGCAACAGGCCGCGCGCGTCAGCCTGCTTAACAAACTCGGCATCGCTTGCTGCATCACGCGTTTTGAACGGCACGTTCATACGCGAACGATAATTTTTAGCCACGGGACAACGATAAAAATTATCGCTGTTATCGATCGCGGCATAGAGCAAATTTGCCTTGGCGATATTGGTCTGCTCCATCGCCGCAATGCCGCCATTTTGTTTCAACCAAGCAAACACCAAACCCGCCATATACATGCCATAAGTGGGCGGCGTGTTGTACATCGAATCGTTGTCGGCATGAGTTTGGTAATCCAGCATAGTGGGCGTACCAAGCGGTGCGTGACCGATTAAATCCTCGCGCACGATGACAATAGTCAAGCCTGCTGGCCCGATATTTTTTTGCGCGCCTGCGTAAATCAGTCCGAATTTCGATACATCAATTTTGCGCGACAAAATCGTCGAAGATAAATCCGCTACCAGCGGCACATCGCCGCACGCTGGCACGTCATCAAACTCCACGCCGCCTATCGTTTCGTTAGGCGTGATATGCAAATACGCGGCGTTTTTATCGCACTGCCATGTCGTAAAATCAGGCACATCGCTAAAGCCAGTAGCTGCACCCGTCGCGACCACATTCACGCTGCAAAATTTTTGCGCTTCGGCAATGGCTTTTTCCGACCAAATACCTGTATTCAAATAATCCGCAGAGGTTTTGCCGCGCAATAAATTCATTGGCACCATGGCGAATTGCTGCGTCGCACCGCCTTGCAAAAACAGCACTTTATAATTGCTAGGAACACCCATCAGCTCGCGCAAATCTGCCTCAGCTTGCGCCGCAATAGACATGAATTCTTTGCCGCGATGCGACATTTCCATCACCGACATCCCCGTGCCGTGCCAGTCCAACAACTCGGCTTGCGCCTGTTGCAAAACCGCGTGTGGCAACACGGCTGGTCCTGCGCTGAAATTAAATATCGTCATAATTTAACCTTAGTTTGTCTCTTATTCGCTTGCTGCTTCGCCCGTTTGCTCATCGGCGTTTTCAGCGTCATCTTCTGGATCGGCGATGCGACTAATGCTGACCAGTTTGTCGCCCTTCTCCACGTTCATCAGCGTCACGCCTTGAGTAGTACGACCCATCTCGCGGATTTCATTTACGCGAGTACGAATCAACACGCCGCTCGAACCGATCAACATGATTTCGTCTTCCACGCCGACCAAGGTTGCGGCAACCACTTTGCCGTTACGCTCGGAAGTTTTAATCGCAATCATGCCTTGCGTGCCACGTCCGTGGCGTGTGTATTCGGTAATCGGACTGCGTTTACCAAAGCCATTTTCAGTTGCAGTCAACACGCTTTGTTGCTCGTCTTCGGCAACCAATAATGAAATGACTTGCACCTTGTCAGCAAGTCTCATACCGCGCACGCCGCGTGACGCACGCCCCGTAGCGCGAACATCGTTTTCGTCGAAACGCACCGCTTTACCAGCATCAGAGAACAACATCACATCGTGTTTTCCGTCGGTCAACGCCACGCCGATTAAGAAATCGCCCTCATCCAAATTGATCGCGATAATGCCGCGCTTCATTGGGCGTGAAAAATCAATCAATGGCGTTTTCTTTACCGTACCTTTTGAAGTGGCAAAGAACACAAATTTATCTTCGGCAAATTCCACCACGGGCAGAATTGCGTTGATTTTTTCGCCCGCTTCCAATTGCAACAAATTCACAATCGGACGACCGCGCGCGATCCGACTGCCTTGCGGCACTTCATACACTTTCAGCCAATGCACGCGACCCAAATTCGAGAAGCACAAAATGTGATTGTGCGTATTGGCGATAAACAAGTTATCGACGAAATCGTCTTCTTTAGTTGATGCCGCCTGCTTGCCGCGACCACCACGTTTTTGCGCGCGATATTCAACCAACGGCTGCGCTTTCATATAACCACCGTGCGATAAGGTCACCACCACATCTTCAGGCGCAATCAGATCTTCCATGCTCATGTCATGCGTGTGCGTGATGATTTCGCTGCGACGTTTATCGCCGAACTGCGCTTTCACCGCGACCAACTCATCCGAGATGATTTGCGTAATGCGCGCAGGCTTCGCCAAGATGTCCAACAAATCGGCAATTTTGTCCATGATTTCGCGATATTCGCCGACGATTTTGTCTTGCTCCAAACCAGTCAAACGTTGCAAACGCAATTCCAAAATCGCTTGTGCTTGCGCATCAGATAAATGATAGCCGCGCGAATTGCCTTCACCTGTCAAACCAAATTCAGCAAGCAATCCATCAGGGCGCGACGAGTCGCTGACGCGGCTCAACAAATCTTCCACTAACGACGAACGCCATGCACGCGCCATCAGGCTGCGCTTGGCTTCAGCGGGTGCGGGTGCGGCTTTAATCAGCGCGATAATTTCGTCCACATTGGACAACGCAACCGCGAGCCCTTCCAGCACATGACCACGTTCGCGCGCTTTGCGCAATTCAAAAATAGTGCGGCGTGTGACGACTTCGCGGCGATGACGCAAGAACGCGTCGATGATTTGCTTGAGGTTTAACAGCTTAGGTTGGCCGTCGATAATCGCGACCATGTTGATGCCAAAACTATCTTGCAACTGCGTGTCTTTGTACAACTTGTTGAGGATGACTTCGGCGTTTTCGCC